>CAJLNC010000005.1 GCA_905207905.1 uncultured Lachnospiraceae bacterium
TAAGGCTGCATCCGGCTGGAGGTATTTTAAATATTGATATTCTGAGTTTTCAGCGTCTGGCGTTTCGGGTCTTTGAGGAGACAGGGGCCGGCCAAAAGCCGGTTTTGACAGAGACGGGGAAAAATCTCCTGCTGCGCAGGGTGGCGGCTCAGGAGAAATCCAGACTGGAGATTTTAGGAAGCAGGCTGGAAAAACCCGGTTATATTTCTCAGATCAAATCCATCCTCTCAGAGCTGACTCAGTATGAGATCTCGGAAGAGGAGCTTGAGGAGATGATCCGGCTTTCGGAAAAAAGACCGCAGCTTCAGTATAAGCTGAGAGATATCCTTACTCTGTACCGGGGATTTTCTGAATACAAAAGAGAACGGTTTCTTACTGCAGAGGAACTGCTGGATGTGTTCTGTGAAGCAGCCGGAGATTCCAGGCTGTTAAAGGACAGCGTGCTGGCTTTTGACGGCTTTACCGGATTTACGCCGGTGCAGCAGAATGCATTAAAGAAACTGCTGACCCTTTGCAGTAAGATACAGATCACAGTGACCCTGGATCCAGCCCAGCAGCCGATGGGAAGGATTTTTGATCATGAGCTGTTTTATCTCAGCAAAAAGACTATACAGACGCTGTTCCGGCTGGCAGAGGAGACGGGAACCCGGCTTCTGGAGCCGGTGGTGCTTACGAAGAGACACCGCTTTCGTTCCGGAGGGGAGCTGGAGTTTCTGGAGCGTCATCTGTTTCGGTATGGAAAGCAGAAGTGTTTTTCTGAGAACCAGGCTCTTTCCCATAAGTTTGGTGAGTCAAAGCGGAATGAAGGCGAAGGAATTTCTCTTCATGTATCCGGAACCCCCATGGAGGAGGTAGCGTTTGCAGCCAGGACGATTCTTACCCTTGTGCGAGAGCAGGGGTTCCGATACCGGGAGATCGCAGTGATGGCTGGAGATCTTCCCTCCTATGGCAATTATGTGAGGAAGGTGTTTGAGGAGCATGGGATTCCCTGCTTTGTGGATCAGACCGTTCAGATTTTGCTGAATCCCTGCCTGGAGTTTATCCGGGGGGCTTTTGGGCTGTTGGAGTTTCAGTTTTCTTATGAAAGTGTATTTCGATATCTGCGCACCGGCTTTGCAGGCATCTCCAGGCAGGAGACCGACCGGCTGGAGAATTATGTGAGGGCTCTGGGAATTCGCGGAAAATATCAGTGGGAGCAGACCTGGACTAGAGAGACTGCCTCAATGGTGCCGGGAGAAGCGGCAGACTGTGAAGAGTACCGGAAAAGGATCATGGAGTCTTTGGCTCCCTGGCTGGAGATTTCCGGAAGAGGCAAGGCACCTCTTAGCAGATACGCAGAGGCACTCTATGAGCTGCTGGTATCCTGCAAGATCCAGCAGCAGTTAAAAGAACAGGAACAGGAATTTGAACGAAAAGGGCAGAGAGAAAAGGTCAACGAATACAGCCAGATTTACCGGATCATTCTGGATATTTTGGATGAAGCGGTGGAGCTTTTGGGGGAGGAGGAGATCTCAAGGAAGGAATTTTTGGATATTTTGGAGGCTGGTTTCGAAGAGGCCAGAGTGGGCCTGATTCCACCTGGAATTGACCAGGTGCATGTGGGGGATATGGAGCGAACCAGACTGAATCAAATCCGGGTGCTGCTGTTTTTGGGTCTGAACGACGGTTGGATCCCTGCCAGAGAAAACAAAGGAGGCATTGTCTCAGATCTGGAGCGGGAATTCCTCCATGGATCAGGCATCGAGCTGTCACCGACTGCCAGGGAAAACAGTTATGTTCAGCGGTTTTATCTGTATCTGGGACTTACAAAGCCGGCAGAGAGACTGTACCTGTCTTTTTGCCGCAGCAGCAGTGATGGAGGCGCTATGCGTCCCTCTTATCTGGTGGCAGTGATCCGCAGGATGTTTCCCTATCTGGAGCTTCAGGACGAAAACGTAAAAAAGGATCCTCTGGCTCAGATTACCTCCCTGAAGACAGGCCTGCCGTATCTGGCGGAGAGCCTCCGGCTCCTTCGGGAAAAGGGAGGAGAGCAGTTAAGACAGAGAACGGGAAAGCTGCTTGCATTGTATCAGGAGAACGAAGCGTACCAAAGCCAGGCAGAAGCGCTGGTGGATGCAGCGTTTTTTGTTTTGGGCCGGGAAAAGATAGATTCCCTGACCGCCAAAGCGCTTTACGGGGAAGTGCTGGAGAACAGTGTTACCAGGCTGGAACAGTTTGCCTCCTGCGCCTTTGCCCATTTTGCGGCCTATGGTCTTCAGCTAAAGGAGCGGGAAGAGTATAAGGTACGGTCCGTGGATATTGGAAATATTTTTCACAAGGCATTGGAACTGTTTGCCAGGAAACTGGAGAATAGTCCCTACAACTGGTTTACCCTGCCAGAGGAGGCAAGAAAAAAATTCACGGAGGACAGTGTGGAGGAGGCGGTGGAGACCTACGGTTCTCAGGTGTTCTTTGATACAGAGCGGAATCGTTATGGGGTTCAGCGGATCAAGCGGATTTTAAACCGTTCTGTGTGGGCGCTGCATCGTCAGATCCAGGCAGGACGCTTTGTTCCAGGCGGATTTGAGGTATCCTTTGCTTCTGCCAGAGATTTAAAATCCGTGAACATTGCCCTGAGTGAAACCGAGCGGATGCGTCTGAAGGGAAGAATCGACCGGATCGATGTATGCCGGGAGGAGGATCAGGTGTATGTGAAGGTGGTGGATTACAAGTCCGGAAATACTACCTTTGATCTGGTGGCGCTTTACTATGGACTCCAGCTTCAGCTGGTGGTCTATTTGAATGCAGCTATGGAGCTGGAGCAGCGGCTTCATCCGGGAAAGGAGATTGTCCCTGCGGGGATTTTCTATTTCCGCCTGCAGGATCCGATACTGGAAGGAACCCAGGAGATGACGCCGGAGGAAATCAACCAGGAAATCTTAAAAAAGCTAAGGCCCAGCGGGCTGGTGAACCAGGATCCGATGGTGGTAGAGCGGATGGACGGCAACTTCCAAAAAAATTCTCTGGTGATTCCGGTGGGAAAAAAGAAAGACGGTTCCTGGACTGCAGCATCAAAAGTGGCAAAACGGGAGCAGCTAGAGGAGCTGTCCAGCTTTGTACAGGAGAAACTGCAGAATCTGGGGCAGAACATCCTGGAGGGCTGGGTGGCGCCGAACCCTTATGAGCGGAAGCAGGAGTGCTCCTGTACTTACTGCCAGTTTTCTGGTCTTTGCGGGTTTGACCGAAAGATCCCGGGAACAGAATTTCGAAAAATTTCAGAACTTACGGAGGGAGAGGTCTGGGAGCGGTTATCCTCCCGGGAAAAAGAATGATTACAATATTAAGCAGATTTTTTATAAAGAATCAGAAGGAGATCACAGATCCCAAGGTGCGTCAGAGCTATGGCATGCTTTGCGGGGCAGTGGGGATCTTTCTCAATATCCTGCTGTTTGCAGGAAAGTTTTTTGCAGGTGTGTTCAGCAACTCGGTAGCCATCACAGCGGATGCTTTTAACAATTTATCGGACGCAGGTTCCTCTGTAATTACGCTGGTAGGATTTAAGATGGCAGGACAGAAGCCGGATCCGGATCACCCTTTTGGACATGGGAGAATCGAATATGTGTCGGGTCTGCTGGTTTCTGTGGTGATTTTGTTGATGGCGCTGGAATTGTTCCAGTCTTCTGTGGATAAGATTCTGCATCCGGAGCCGGTGTCGGCCAGCCTGCTGGTGCTGGCGATTCTGGCTGCTTCCATTGGAGTGAAGCTGTATATGTGTTTTTATAACAGGAGTGTGGGAAGAAAGATCGGCAGCGCTGCCATGGAAGCTGCTTCCAAGGACAGCTTAAGCGACAGTCTGGCCACTTTTGTGGTGCTGGGAACCACTCTTTTTGCAAAGTTTACCGGCGTGCAGATTGATGGCTGGTGCGGGATTTTGGTATCCTGCTTTGTACTGCTGGCAGGTATCAGCGCTGCAAAGGATACCATTGATCCTCTTTTGGGTCAGCCGCCGGAACCGGAGTTTGTGGAGAAGGTGAAGGAGATTGTGCTAGGCTACAGGGATCAGGGGATTTTGGATATCCATGATCTGGTGGTACACAATTACGGACCGGGCAGGGTGATGATCTCTCTCCATGCGGAAGTGCCTGCCAATGGGGATATGGTGAAACTTCACGATACCATAGATACCATAGAGCATCATTTGAAGAAGGAGCTTTTGTGTGAAGCAGTGATCCATATGGATCCTGTGGCCACGGACAGTGAAAATGTGCGGAAGCTAAAAGGCCAGGTGCGCAGGATTATCCAGTCCATGGAAGGGGAGATTCGGTTCCACGATTTCCGCGTGGTGGAAGGCCCCACACACACCAACGTAATTTTTGATGTGGTAGTTCCCTACAATTATCCAATGGGGGATGAGCAGGTGAAAAGCTATTTGAATCAGGAGATACAAAAGATTTCTTCCCAGTATTGCACGGTGATCCAAGTGGATAAGGATTACATACGCAGGTAAAAGCAGCAGGATAGCGGGAGTTTCGGAGTGCAGTCCAGAACGGGAAGAATGAATAAGGTCCTGGAGCGGTTCAGACAGAGAATGAGGAGGAAATGATGGCAATAAGGCTGAATGAAAATAAAGAAGTGGTAGAGCGGGTGAAGGAGGGCCTGAAGCGAAAGGGAGGATACTGTCCCTGCCGGCTGGAAAAGAAAGAAGAATACAAGTGTATCTGTCAGGAATTCCGACAGCAGATGGAAGATCCAGAGTTTGAAGGCTATTGTCACTGTATGCTGTATTACAAAGAAAAGGAGCGATAATTTATGAAAACGGTTACGAAAAATACGTTTGAAGATGTTGTGGTAAATTCCAAGAAACCAGTGCTGCTGGATTTCTGGGCAACCTGGTGCGGTCCCTGTCAGATGCTGACGCCTATTATGGAGGAACTGGATGCAGAGAGGGATGATCTGATGATTGGAAAAGTGGATGTGGATGCGGAGCCGGAACTGGCAGTGCGGTTCCGGGTGGTGAGTATTCCCACAGTGATCCTGCTTCAGGACGGGAAAGAGATTGCCAGGAGCGTGGGCTATTTGCCCAAGGAGGAACTTCTTCAAAAATTGGGGATCTGAGAGACAGAGGAAAGGAGAGCGCCCATGGGCAGCAGATGGACAGAAGAGCAGCAGCAGGTCATTGACCTGAGGGACTGCAATATGCTGGTATCCGCAGCGGCAGGTTCCGGAAAGACTGCCGTTTTAGTGGAGCGCATTATTTCAAAAATATTGGATGAGAGGAAGCCGGCAGATATTGACCGGCTTCTTGTGGTTACCTTTACCAATGCAGCGGCAGGGGAGATGCGGGAGCGGATAAGGACTGCGTTGGAGGAGAAATTGGAGGAGCAGCCGGAGAATGAACATCTTCAGCGTCAGATTACCCTGGTGCATCACGCACAGATCACTACGATTCACAGCTTCTGTTTGGAGGTGATCCGGAATCACTTTCACAGGATCGGACTGGATCCCGGTTTCCGAATTGGGGATGAGGGTGAGTTAAAACTTTTGCGTCATGATGTGATGGAGGAGCTTCTGGAGGAAGCCTACAGTGAGAAGGATCCGGAGTTTCTCTGTTTTTCCGAGGCCTTTGCCCCGGGAAAGTCGGATCAGGGACTGGAGGAGGCGATTCTGCAGTTTTATGATTTCTCTATGGGGCATCCATGGCCGGAAGCCTTCCGCAGTCAGTGCCTGGAGGCTTACGGGGCAGATGAAACGATGTTTGCCAATGCTCCCTGGATGCAGGAGCTGCTGCGCATCCTGAAGCTGCGGATTCAGGATCTGGTCACGATCCAGAAAGGACTTCTTGCGATTGTTCGGGAGCCGGACGGCCCCTGGATGTATCTGGAAGCTATGGAGGAAGATCTTCATTATCTGCAGCGTCTGGAAAAGTGCAGTACCTATGAGGAATATTATCACATTTTTGAGACGCCTCCTTCCTGGCTGGCTCTTTCCAGAAAAAAGGACGAGAATGTTTCTGCGATCAAAATTCTCAGGGTCAAAAATCTGAGAGATATGATCAAAAAACAGATTGATAAACTGAGACAAACTTATTTTTTTGCTTCTCCCAGTCAGATGGCAGAGGATATGGCCAACAATCGCCATATGGTACAGGTGCTGGTGAAGCTGACGGATCGATTTGAGAAAGCCTATGAGGAGAGAAAGACAGAAAAAAAACTGGTGGATTTCAATGACCTGGAGCACTTTGTCCTGAAGATCCTGGTGGAGCCGGGAGAGGCGGGTTGGGCGCCTACTCAGGCGGCCCGGGAATACGGGGAATATTACCAGGAGATCATGATCGATGAGTACCAGGACAGCAATCTGGTGCAGGAGATCCTCCTCACCAGCGTTTCCGGAAAGGCGCAGGGGCGTCGCAACCTGTTTATGGTGGGAGATGTCAAACAGAGCATTTACCGGTTCCGGCTGGCAAGGCCTGAGCTTTTTATGGAAAAATACCACACTTACCAGAAAAACCAGGGGGAGAATCGACGCATTGATCTGCACAAGAATTTTCGCAGCCGCCATCAGGTGCTGGACACGGTGAATCTCATTTTCCAACAGCTGATGACAGAGGCAGTGGGAGGCATCGTCTACGATGAGGATGCCGCGCTGTATCCGGGGGCTCAGTTTCCCCCTGCGCCCAAGGAGGAATTTTATGACACGGAAGTGCTTCTGATAGAGGATGTCCGGAAACAGGGAGATTCAGAAGAGAATGGGGAAGCTGCCGGGGATCTTCGGCGGCAGGAGGCAATGGCCGTTGCCTTGCGGATCCGCCAGATGGTAGGGACGGAGCAGATTTGGGATAAGGAAGAGGGGCGCTTTCGTTCGGTTCGATATTCGGATATTGTGATCCTGCTGCGCACCATCTCCGGCTGGGCAGATTTGTTTGCCCAGGTTCTGGGAGAATTTGGAATCCCGGCTTATACCGGGGGAAGCACCGGATATTTTTCGGCTCTTGAGGTAAAGACAGTGCTGTCCTACCTTCAGGTACTGGACAATCCAAGGCAGGATATTCCTCTGGCAGCAGTACTGCGCTCTCCCATAGGAAAACTGAAAGATGAGGAGCTGGCAAGGCTGCGGATTCAGAGTCCGGATACAGATTTCTATACCTGTTGTGTCCGGTATCTGGAGGGACAGGACCCAACTTCACAACTGTATAAAAAACTAAAAAATTTCTGGGAGATGACCGGGCGGTTCCGGGATATGGTTCCTTATACACCTATGCATTTGCTGTTGTGGAATATTTTGGAGACCACCGGGTATGGAGATTATGTGCTGGCCATGCCAGGAGGGGCGCAAAGAAAGGCCAATCTGGATATGCTGGCAGAAAAGGCCATGGCCTATGAGGCCACCAGCTATCGGGGATTGTTTAATTTTGTGCGGTACATTGAGCATCTGCAGAAATACGAGATTGATTATGGAGAGGCCAGCCAGATTGGGGAAGCGGAGGATGTGGTGCGGATCATGAGCATCCACAAGAGCAAGGGCCTGGAATTTCCGATTGTATTTGTGAGCGGCCTTGGAAAAAATTTTAATCTTCAGGATTCTAGAAGCCGGCTGATTTTCCATCCGGAGCTTGGAGTGGGCTGTGATTATGTGGATCTGGATCTTCGGGTGAAGCTGCCTCTTTTGATGAAACGGGTGATGGCCAGACAACTTCTGGAAGAAAATCTGGGCGAGGAGCTTCGGGTGCTGTATGTGGCCATGACCAGGGCCAGAGAGAAGCTGATCCTCACCGGAGGGGTGAAAGATCTGGAAAAGAAGATGCATGCCTGGGCAGAGGAGATCGGAAGTGAAAAAGGTACCATCTCCTACAGCACCATCACCAGCGCAGACACCTGTCTGGACTGGGTGATGGCGGCTCTTCTGCGTCATGACTGTGGGAAACAGCTTTTGGAGGAGTTTGCTCTTCCGGCATCTTCGGAGACGGAGCTTTCGCATAAGCCGGGAGGCGTTATATTTCACAGATGGAGTCTGGAAGAGCTGGAGCAGGCCCAGGGGGAAGATCTGGAAAAGGGACTGAAAGAACGGGAGATGCTGTATCAGCCTTTTTCGGAGACGGAGGAGACGAAAGCATTGGGAGAGGAACTGAGGCGCAGGCTCAGCCTTACGTACCCCTATGAAAAAAATCTGTCTATTCCTGGAAAGATTACGGTGTCTTTGCTGAAACGGATGCACATGGACAGAGAACCCAAAGAGGAGTCCCTTCTTCTTTATCAAGAACCGGAGGTGGTGCCCCTGATTCCCAGATTTAAGAGCGGAGAAGAGGAAAAGAGCGGCGCTGCCAGGGGGACGATTTATCATCGCTTCCTGGAACATCTGGAGTTTGGAGGTGGATTTGACAGAAAGTTCACAGAATCTCAGTTGGAAACCATGGTGAAGTGTGGTAAAATTCAGAAAGATGAGGCGGAATGGATTTCTATTAAGAAGATTACAGGTTTTTTGAACTCTTCCATTGGAGAAAGAATGAGCAGAGCAGCCCGGGCGGGGATGCTTTACCGGGAGCAGCCTTTTGTTCTGGGAGTCAGGGCTTCCAGTCTGGATCCGGAGTGGGACCCTGAGGAGGAAGTGCTGCTGCAAGGAATCATAGACGCTTATTTTCAGGAAGGAGACAGCCTGATTCTGGTGGACTATAAGACGGATCAGGTAAAGAAGCCGGAGGAGCTGGCAAGGCGTTATAAGGTTCAGCTGCTGTGCTATCAGATGGCTCTGGAGCGCCTGACGGGGAAAAAGGTGAAGGAAAAACGGATCTATTCGTTCTGCTTAAACCAGGAGGTTATAGTGCATGATTGAACAACGAAAGTTACGGCGGCCGGGGCTGTTTTATTTTGGCATGGGATTTTTGGTGCCGGCTCTGATCACTTTGGTGGGTTATGGCATCAACGGAATCTGGCCCTTTGGGGATCACACAGTGCTGATCATTGATTCTATTCATCAGTATCTGCCTTTTTATACGGAGCTGCAGCAGAAGCTGGTGCATTCGGAATCCCTGCTTTATTCCTTTTCCGGAGGACTGGGGTATGATTTCTGGGCTACCTTTGCCTACTATCTGGCAAGTCCCCTAAATCTGCTGCTGGCTTTGTTTCCCAAGGCTCATGTGGCAGATGTGATGGACTATTTTATTTTGCTGAAAATGGCTCTCTGCGGAGGCATTTTTTCCTGGTACCTTTACAAGCGGGCGCCGGGAAGGCGGTTTTGGCCTATTGTATTTGGCACCATGTTTGCCCTGAGCAACTTTATGATCGGCTATTCCTTTAATCTGATGTGGCTGGACAGCATTGCCATGGTGCCGCTGATCATGATGGGAATTGAAAAAATCGTGGCCGGCAAGGGCGGAAAGATGTACGGCCTGGCTTTGTTTTACGGGCTCTGGTGTAATTATTATATTGGATTTATGCTTTGCATTTTTTCCTGTCTGTATCTTTTGGTGTGCTTTGCTGCAAAGCGGAGGCTTACCTGGAGAAAGATCTGGAAAAGCTGTCTGAGGTTTGGATGGTATTCCCTGCTGGCAGGAGGGATGGCCTCTGTGGTGCTGCTTCCCGCTTATGTGGGACTCTCCAGCTCTGAGTCCATGCTAAACAACAGCTTTCCCTCTGTAATCAAGTTTTACACCAGCTTTTTCGATATGGTATTGGCTCATTTTGCAGGAAATGCTCCTGTGAATATCTCCAGCAGCCAGGTGGGCTTAAACGCCTATTGCGGTGTGGCGGTGCTGGTGCTGGTGGTTCTCTATGCCCTGGACGATAAGATCCGGCTTCGGGAGCGGCTGGCCAAGCTTGCTTTGGCAGGATTTTTGTTGCTTGGCTTTTCCATGAATATTTTGAATTATATCTGGCATGGCTTCCATGTGCAGAACGGCCTGCCCAACCGGTTCGCTTTTCTTTACATCTGCCTGCTTTTGGTGATGTCTTTTGATGTGCTGGAACATGCAGGGAATATGAAATTATGGAAGCTGCTGGTTTCCGGGCTGCTTCCCATCGGCTTTGCTCTGACGGCTTACCTGTTAAAGCTGGGAGATCTGGAACCCTATGTGTATCTGATCACGCTCCTTCTTTTGCTGGTGTATCTGCTGGTGCTGCTGTCCGCAAAGCTGATGAAAGGGCGCAGAAAACTGGCTCTTTACCTGGCAGGAGGGCTGATGCTGGCAGAGGCGGGAGGCCATGGGATCTACGGTCTTTGCTGCAACGGAAATGTGGGGCGCAGTTCCTACATGGCAGACCAGGCCTCCTTTGGCACCCTGACGGGGGGAGGGGAGGACGAGGAATTTTACCGCAGTGAGATTGACAGCCAGAGGATGCGGAATGTGACCATGTATGCAGGCGGTCATGCCCTGGTGATGTTCAATTCCACCATGCCTGCCTCTACCACAGAGCTGTGCGACCGGCTGGGGATTGAGGCAAGAACCAACAAAAATGGTTACAACGGAGTGACCAAGCTGATGAACGATGTGTTTGGCATCCGCTATGTGCTCTCCTCCAAGGGAAAAGGGGATTCTATTTATCAGTTTGAGAAGGTGGATTCCGATGATAATCTGACCCTCTATGAAAATAAGAATGCGCTGTCTTTAGGTTTTATGGTGAATTCTTCTATTAAAGAGTGGAATATTTATCAGGACAATCCTATGGATGTGCAGAACAGCTTTGTACAGCTGGCTACAGGACTGGAACCGATTTTTTTGTTTGACCGGCAGATTGAGATGTCTAACGGAGAAAATTACGGGATTCTTATTCCGGAAAACAAACAGGTATATCTCTATCTGGCCAACCGGGTGGATAAGCTGGAATTAAATACGCCGGAATACTCCAAAACCTATGATACTTACACAGACCATCTGTATGTGATCAACCGGATGGACGGGAAGGATATGGCGGATTTTACAGTTACCATGGATGAGGAGGGGGTTCAGACTGCCAGGGTGTATGTCTGCGACAATGCAGCTTATCAGAAGGTGGTGGATCAGCTCTCCAGGAATCAGCTGGAGCAGGTGGAGGCAGAGGGCAATCATTTAAGCGGAACCATCCATGTGGATCAGGAAGGAACTATGCTGCTTACGGTGCCTTACAGTGAAAACTGGAGTCTTACGGTGGACGGCGCTAAGGCGGAGTTGATCAAGATCGGAGATTCCTTAATGGGAGTGGATCTGTCTTCGGGAGACCATGAGATCTCCATGACCTACACGCCGGGAGGTTTATGGCTGGGACTGATTTTATCTGTTTTTTGCGGGTTATTGTTTGTGCTTACCTGTATACTGGAAAAGAGAGAAAAGAAAGAGGACAAGAAGATGAAGGTGGAATTTTCAAAGAGGGCTACGTCCTTTGATGCAGGAATTTTTGCGGTGCTGAATGAGCGGAAAGAGGAACTTTTAAAGGAAGGGAAGACGATTTATAATTTGTCTGTGGGGACTCCGGATTTTGCTCCGCCTGCCAGAGTGATGGAGGCAGTATCCAGGGCGGCCTTGGATCCGGACAATTTCAAATATGCCTTAAAAGAGCTGCCCCAGTTGATCGAGACTGTGCAGGATTTTTATCAGAAAAGGTTTGGAGTAGTGCTGGAGAAGGATGAGATCATGTCCATCTACGGCTCCCAGGAGGGCATGGCCCACATTGCCTGGGTGCTGTGCAATCCTGGAGATCTGGTGCTGGTTCCCAACCCCGGCTATCCTATTTTTAAGATTGGGCCTTTATTTTGCGATGCAAAGGTGTGGGAGTATTCTCTGTTGAAGGAAAATGATTTTCTGCCTGATCTGAAAGCCATTCCATCGGAGGTGGCGGAAGAAGCCAGATTTATGGTGGTAAATTATCCGGGAAATCCCATCTGCCGCACTGCGCCGGAGAAATTTTACCGTGAGCTGATTGATTTTGCAAAGAAGTATGACATTGTGATCCTTCATGATAACGCCTATTCGGATATCGTGTTTCCGAAAAGGGAGGGAGAAGAAGCTCTTTTCGAGCCTTCCCTGGAGGACTACAAAGATTGCAGAGGGACTTCTTTCTTGTCCTTTGAGGGGGCTAAGGAAGTGGGAATCGAGTTTTATTCCCTGTCTAAATCTTATAATTATACAGGAGCCAGGATGTCTTTTGTGGTGGGTAACCGGGAGATTGTAGCCCGTTTCCAGGCTCTTCGCTCTCAGATTGATTACGGTATTTTT
Organism: uncultured Lachnospiraceae bacterium; assembly: GCA_905207905.1. The sequence continues at coordinate 12,161 of CAJLNC010000005.1, forward strand.
CTGCCTGTGCAGTATGGAGCCATCGCGGCTTTAAAGACGCCGGAGGAGGAAGTACTGGAGCAGTGCCGTCAGTATGACCTTCGCAATCGGACTCTCTGTCAGGGACTGCGAAGGATTGGCTGGCAGGTTCCGGACAGCCAGGGCACTATGTTCGTGTGGGCGCCGCTGCCGGAGGGGTATACTAATTCGGAACAGTTCTGTATGGAGCTGATGGAGCGCTCCGGGGTGATCTGTGTGCCCGGCAGCAGTTTTGGAAATCTGGGAGAGGGGTATGTGCGCTTTGCTCTGGTTCTTCCCCCAAAAGAGCTGGAAAATGTGGTGGAAAGCATTGAGAGGAGCGGGATTTTAAAATAAAACTTGCTGCGTGTTCCAATGACTGCGGCGGGGGTTTGCTCTGATTCCAAGAGGAAATCAGAGTATCTTGCTTTTCTGCCATGCATATTGTATGATTAGAAAAGATAATAAACCATAGAAAGTTGGAAGTTTATATGAAGCAGAATATAAATCAGAATAGATATGAAGCGCTTTGCCAGAGAGCAGGCAGAGAGCAGGTGCTGACAAATGAGCCTATGAGCCGGCACACCACTTTTCGTATCGGAGGACCGGCAGACTATTTTGTGATTCCAAAGGATATGGAATGCGTCAGACAGGTGGTTTCTTTCTGTAAGGAAGAAAAGCTTCCTTATTACATACTGGGTAATGGAAGTAATCTGCTGGTGGGAGATAAGGGGTACCGGGGCGTGATGATTCAGCTCTATAAGAATTTTAACCGGGTTCGGGTGGAAGAAACCAGAATCATTGCTCAGTCGGGAGCCATGATGTCCGTGATTGCAAAGGCGGCTTTAGACGCAGGTCTTACAGGATTTGAGTTTGCTTCCGGCATACCGGGCACCATAGGGGGCGCTGCGGTGATGAACGCAGGAGCCTATGGAGGAGAGTTAAGAGATGTGCTGCTTCAGACGGTTGTCCTGACTCCGGAGGGAGAAGTGCTTACTTTAAAGACAGAGGAAATGGAGTTTGGTTACCGCACCAGTGTGGTGGAGAAGCGCCATTATACGGTGCTGGAGGCAGTTCTGGGATTGCAGCCGGGAGACCCGGAAAAGATTCGCAGCCAGATGGAAGATTTGAAGAACCGGAGGGTGACCAAGCAGCCTCTGGAGATGCCCAGTGCAGGCAGTACCTTTAAGCGGCCGGAAGGGCATTTTGCAGGAAAACTGATCATGGATGCGGGGCTGCGGGGATTTTCTGTGGGAGGAGCCCAGATCTCGGAAAAGCACTGCGGTTTTGTAGTAAACAAAGGAAATGCCACAGCGGCAGATGTGCGGGAGTTGATCCGACAGGTGCAGGAGCGGGTACAGAAGCAGTCCGGAGTTTTGCTGGAGCCGGAAGTGAAGATGCTGGGAGAGTTCTAATATGAGATTTGTGATTGTGACGGGGATGTCCGGAGCCGGAAAGAGCACCGCATTAAAGATGCTGGAGGATATGGGATATTTCTGTGTGGATAATCTGCCGATTCCTCTGGTGGAGAAATTTATCGACCTGGCAGGGAATGCAGAGGAATACAGCAAGGTGGCTCTTGGGTTGGACGTGAGAGGCTTCCATGGCCCGGAGTCTGTGGAGCGGCTGATCCAGACCCTGGAGAAGGCTGGCGAAAAAGGGGAGGATCAGGAGATCCTGTTTATGGAAGCCGGGGGTTCCACTTTGGTGAAGCGATACAAGGAGAGCCGGAGACGCCATCCTATGGCCAAGGGAGGAAGCATCGAGGAGGGCATTGCAAGAGAAATGCAGATGCTTTCCAGCTTGAAGGAGCGGGCGGATTATATCATTGATACCAGCCAGCTTCTTACCAGAGATCTGAAAGCAGAATTGGAAAAGATTTTTGTTCATCAGCAGGAGTACAAGAATCTGTTTGTCACAGTTCAGAGCTTTGGCTTTAAGTACGGGATCCCAGTAGATGCGGATCTGGTGTTTGACGTCCGGTTTTTGCCGAACCCGTTCTATGTGGAGGAGCTGCGCCCCAAGACGGGAAATGATCCGGAGGTCCAGGAGTATGTGATGAGTTCTGAGACAGCTCAGACCTTTTTGGACAAGCTTACGGATCTGGTGGATTTTCTTATGCCAAACTATGTGACAGAGGGGAAGAATCAGCTGGTGATTGCCATGGGATGTACCGGAGGGAAGCATCGTTCGGTGACCCTGGCCAATAAGCTGTATGATCATCTCTGCCAGAAACAGGGGTATGGTCTGAAGATTGTCCATAAGGATATATTGCGTTAGACAGGGGGAAGCGCCATGTCTTTTTCAAGTGAAACAAAAGAAGAATTATCTGCCCAGATCAATAGTGCCAGACACTGTCAGATCGCAGAGCTCACGGCCATTCTCACCATGTGTGGCCGTGTTTCTATCTCTACCAGAGACCGGGTTCATATCCGAATTCAGACGGAGAACCTTTATGTGGCAAGGAAATACGGAGCGCTGCTTCGGAAGATTTTCCATATTATCGGGGAGGTAGGGGTGAGGATTCATGGCACCCATGGTCAGAATCGCATGTACACGGTGACGGTATCCGGCCATGAGGAGGCTCTTCGGGTGCTGCGGGCAGCCAAGCTGGTAAATCAGGGGCTGGAAGTGGAGGAGAATCTTTCGCTGGTGGACAATCTCATTGTACAGAAATCCTGCTGCCGCAGAGCCTTTATCCGGGGCGCTTTTCTGGTGGCCGGTTCCATCAGCGATCCCAGGAAATTTTATCATTTTGAGATCGTGTGCGCCACTATGCCCAAGGCCAGGCAGTTGCAGCAGATGATCTGCAGTTTTGAGCTGGATGGTAAGATCGTGGAGCGAAAAGGTCATTTTGTAGTGTATTTAAAAGAGGGCGCCCAGATCGTGGACATCCTCAATGTGATGGAGGCTCACAGAGCTTTGATGAGGCTGGAGAATATCCGAATCGTCAGAGAAATGAGAAACACCGTAAACAGGAAAGTAAACTGTGAAACTGCCAATATCCATAAGACGGTGAATGCGGCAGTGAAACAGATTGAAGATATCGAGTTTTTGATGCGGCAGGTGGGACTGGAACATCTGCCGGAAAACCTGGCTCAGGTGGCTGTGCTGAGGCTGGAGCAGAGGGAGGCTACTTTAAAAGAACTGGGAGAATTATTAGATCCTCCTGTCGGCAAATCAGGAGTGAACCACAGGCTTCGGAGACTGAGCGAGCTGGCCCAGAGAGAGCGGGAAAAGCTGGAAGGGCAGCCGGAGTTTCAGGAGCAGCAGTGAGAAATTCAGGAGCGGCAGCGTAAAAAGCAGGAAGGACGGCCGGAAAATCCAGGAACGATAGTGTAAACAGTCAGAGTGGCAGAATAAACAGCCGGAACAGCGGCCGGAAAAACAGAAGAAAAGGGAGGAAGATAGAATGAAGGCACAGAGAATGAAACGGGTACTGGAAGAGATGAAAAAGGCAGGGGTGGACCAGATGGTGGTCACCAATCCCTATGCGATCTACTATTTGGCAGAGCACTTTGAAAATCCGGGAGAGCGGTTCTGGGCTTTGGCGGTAAAGGCAGACGGAGGTCGTACCCTTATCGCCAACCGGCTTTTTGTGCTTCCAAAGATGGAAGATATAGAGATCGTATGGTACAAGGACGGGGAGGACGGCACAGCCCTTTTAAGTCAGGTGATGGATCCTAAGAAGCCTTTGGGAATCGATGAGACCATGGCGGCCCGCTTCCTTCTGCCACTGATGAAGCGGGGAACCGGGTCAGAGTATGTGCTGTCTTCCCAGTGCGTTGACCGGGTACGAGCCAGAAAGGATCAGGAGGAAATTGAGAAAATGCGCAGATCCTCCGCTGTGAACGATCAGGCTATGGAGCAGTTTAAAAAATTAATCCATCCGGGAGTTACAGAACGGCAGGTGGCAGATCAGCTGTTGACTATCTATCAGAACCTGGGAGGGGAGTCCCATTCCTTTCCGCCGATTGTAGCTTTTGGAGCCAATGCGGCAGTGGGCCATCACGAGCCGGATGATACGGTATTAAAGTCCGGGGACTGCGTTCTTTTTGATGTGGGCTGCGTAAGGAACGGGTACTGTTCGGATATGACCAGAACCTTTTTCTATGGCAGTGCGGATGAGGAACAGAAAAGGGTGTATGAAACTGTGAAACGGGCGCAGCTGGCAGCGGAGGCAGCGATTCGTCCAGGCGTTGCACTGTGTGAGATCGACCGGATTGCCAGAGGGGTGATTGAAGAGGCAGGATATGGGGAATACTTTACCCATCGCCTGGGACATTTTATCGGTATGGAGGAGCATGAGAAGGGAGATGTGTCCCTGGCCAGTGATCTGGTGGCAGAGCCTGGTATGATCTTTTCCATTGAGCCTGGCATCTATCTGCCAGGAAAAGGCGGAGTCCGGATTGAGGATCTGGTTCTGGTGACAGAGGATGGCGTGGAGATCTTGAATCACTGCTCCAAGGAACTGGAAATTTTGCCGGAGGCTTAGAGGGATATCGATGAATATATTGACAGCGGAGCAGATAACAAAATCATATACAGAGCGGATACTTTTACAGCAGGTGTCTTTTTCTCTTCAGGAAGGAGAGAAAGTGGGAATCATCGGCATCAACGGCACCGGAAAGTCTACGTTGTTAAAGATTCTGGCAGGTCTTGAAGAACCGGATACGGGCAGCGTGGTACTGGCAAATCATGTGCTGATACGCTACTTGCCTCAAAATCCGGTGTTTGAGCCGGGAACCCCGGCGCTGCAGTGCGTGATGGAAGGCCGTGCTTCCCACCAGGAAGCCTGGGACGTGGAGGGAGAGGCCAAGGCTATGCTCACCAGGTTTGGAATCCTTGATTTTACGCAGCCAGTGGAACAGCTGTCCGGAGGTCAGCGGAAGCGGCTGGCGCTGGCGGCCGCGCTGCTTTCCGGGGCGGACATCCTGATCTTGGACGAACCTACCAACCATCTGGACAATGAGATGGCGGACTGGCTGGAGCAGTATTTAAAATCTTTCCGCGGAACTTTGGTGATGGTAACCCATGACCGATACTTTCTGGACAGCGTCACGAACCGAATTGTGGAGATCGACAAGGGAAGTGTGTACAGTTATCAGACCAACTATTCCGGTTTTCTGGAACTGAAGGCAGAGCGGGAGGAGATGGCCCAGGCCACAGAGCGAAAGCGTCAGTCCATTCTTCGTGTGGAGCTAGAGTGGATGCGGCGGGGGGCCAGAGCCAGATCTACCAAGCAGAAGGCTCACATTCAGAGATACGAGGCGCTTCGGGATCAGAAAGGGCCGGAGACCGATTCAAAAGTGGAATTATCTTCCATCTCTACCCGCATGGGAAGGAGTACCATTGAGCTTTCCCATCTGACCAAAGGCTATGGAGACCGGAAACTGTTTGAAGATTTTTCTTATATCTTTCTAAAGCAGGATCGAGTGGGCTTTATCGGGCCAAATGGCTGTGGAAAGACCACGCTGATGAAGATGATCGCCGGGATCCTGCCGCCGGATCAGGGACAGATCGAAATCGGACAGACAGTAAAGATCGGCTATTATACCCAGGAGATTCAGGAGCAGAAGGAGGGCGAGCGTCCGGCCGAAGGGCTTTCCTCCATGGATCCGAATATGCGGGTGATCGACTATATCAAGGAGACCGCAGAATATGTGCCTACCGAGGAGGGGCTGGTGTCTGCCTCCAAGATGCTGGAGCGGTTTTTGTTCCCTTCTCATCAGCAGTACAGCCCTATTGGAAAGCTTTCCGGAGGGGAAAAGCGGCGGCTGAATCTGCTTCGGGTTTTGATGGAAGCACCCAATGTGCTGATTTTAGACGAGCCAACAAATGATCTGGATATTGCCACCATGACCCTTTTGGAAGATTATCTGGATCGGTTTGATGGGATTGTAATTGCAGTATCCCATGACCGATATTTTCTGGACCGGGTGGTGCGCAGGATTTTTGCTTTCGAGGACGGAAAGATCCGTCAGTATGAGGGCGGTTACACCGATTATGCAGCCAGAAAGCAGTGGGAAGAAGAGACTGCGGCACAGATGGGAACTCCTGCAGGGACAAGAGAGAATCCACCTTTGCCTGTACAGGAAGCCAAGGGTGAGAGGGGATCTGCCAAGAAGCCTCGGCTGAAGCCGAAAAAACTGAGATTCACCTGGCAGCAGCAGAAGGATTATGATACCATAGAAGAACAGATTGCACAGCAGGAGCAGGAGATCGAGGCGCTGGAGCGGGCTATGAATGAAGCAGCCAGTGATTTTGTGGAACTGGCAAAGCTGTCGGAGAAAAAAGAGGCAGCGGAGAAAAAGCTGGAAGAGACCATGGAGTACTGGATGGAACTGGAAGAGCTGGCAAAAAAGATCCGGGAGCAGAATGACGGGGAGGAAGTGTAGTGCAGAAGAGGGACGGAGATGTAGAAGAGTTAGACGGGATTGTTTTGCAGTACAGGATTCGCAGAGATAAGGAGGCATAAATATGGGAGAACTTCTCCTGGACGGAGTGATAGATACCATAAAGATCATTCCCTTTCTGTTTTTAACGTATCTGCTCATGGAGTACCTTGAGCATAAAACCAGTGAAAAGACCAAAAAGATAATTCGAAGGGCTGGAAAAATGGGCCCCTTGTTTGGAGGGATCCTGGGAGTGATTCCTCAGTGCGGATTTTCAGCTGCCGCTGCCAGTTTCTTTTCCGGCAGGGTGATTACTGTGGGAACGCTGATTGCTGTATTTTTATCTACTTCCGATGAGATGCTGCCAATCCTGATTTCCAGCCAGGCGGACATTTCCGTGATTCTTTGGATCCTGGCTGTAAAGGCAATGTATGGAGTTTTGGCGGGATTTCTGATAGATTTTTTGTTTCGGGGATTTAACCGGAGAAAGATCGGCGAAAATATTCATGAACTGTGCGTCGATGAGCACTGCGGGTGCGAGGAGAGCATCTGGAAGTCCGCTCTGCATCATACCGGGAGCATCGCTTTGTTTCTCTTCTGCGTCACCCTGGTACTGAATCTGATCATTGAGTTTACAGGGATGGAGACCTTGGGAGGGCTGATTTTTAATCAGCCGGTGTTAGGGCCGTTGCTGTCCGGCATGATCGGTTTGATTCCCAACTGTGCAGCTTCTGTGGTGATCACCACTCTTTATATGGAAGGCGCTATGAGCGCAGGAGCTATGATGGCCGGTTTGCTGGTGGGAGCCGGGGTTGGGCTGCTGGTGCTGTTTCGCACTAACAAGAGCTTAAAAGAAAATATGCAGATCACAGGCATTCTTTATCTGTTTGGAGTGCTGGGAGGCATTCTGGCAGATGGGCTGGGACTGCTTTTGTGATATGAGTGAAGAAAATAATGAGGTGAGGATGAAGATGGATTATTTGATCAGGGCCACAGCCGGAGACAGTTATATCCGGGCTTTTGGGGCCACAACAAGACAGATGGTGGAGACGGCCAGAGCGGCCCACAATTTAAGTCCAGTGGCCACAGCCGCTTTGGGCCGGCTTCTTACCGGGGGCGTGATGATGGGAGCCATGATGAAGGGGGAGAAGGATCTTCTCACTTTACAGATTAAGGGAAAAGGGCCTTTGGGCGGAGTGACGGTGACTGCGGATTCCAAGGGACATGCCAAGGGGTATGTGAATCATCCGGCAGTGCTTCTCCCTGCCAACGCTCAGGGAAAACTGGATGTGGGGGGAGCCGTGGGTTCCGGAATGCTTCAGGTAATCAAGGATCTTGGGATGAAAGAACCCTATGTGGGAAGCTGTGAGCTTCAGACCGGAGAGATCGGGGACGATCTTACCTATTATTTTGCAGTTTCAGAACAGATTCCGTCTTCCGTAGGTCTGGGAGTTTTGATGAACCGGGACAATACGGTGCGCCAGGCAGGGGGATTTCTTATCCAGCTGATGCCCTTTACTCCGGATGAGATGGTGGATCAACTGGAAAAGAAGCTTTCCAGCGTTACCTCTGTCACAGCTATGCTGGATCAGGGGATGACCCCGGAGGAGATCCTGCAGGAGCTTTTGGGAGAGTTTGGTCTGGAGATCAATGAAAAAACAGAGGTGTCCTATCGGTGTGACTGTTCCAGAGAACGGATTTCCAAGGCGTTGATCAGTCTTGGGAAAAAAGAGCTGAAGGAGATGATCCGGGATGGGAAACCCATTGAGGTTAATTGCCATTTCTGTGGAAAAAGCTATGAATTTCCGGTGGAAGAATTAAAAATTTTGTTAGAGCGGGCGGCAAGGTAAGAACGCGCAGTCAGAGCCAGAGCCAGGCAAAAAGGAAGGCAGATCCGGTGAGGCAGGCCGTCAGGACCAGGAGAAAGCAGATCCGGTGAGGCAGGCCGTCAGGACCAGGAGAAGGCAGATCCGGTGAGGCAGGCCGCCAGGCGAAAGGAAAAGCAGGGATGGGGCGGCCAAAAGCCGGATCAGTGCAGGAGGAGAATATGAGAGACGGATTTATAAAGGTGGCAGCATTGACACCAAAGATCAGGGTGGCAGATTGTATTTATAACAGAGAAATGATATGCAGCCAGATTCAGGAGGCGTATGAAACGGGGGCCAGGCTTCTGGTGTTTCCAGAGCTTTGTATTACCGGATATACCTGTCAGGATCTGTTCTGGCAGGAACAGCTTTTAAAGGAGGCTAAGAAAGCTCTTTTGGAGATTGTTTCCTTCACAAGAGGAAAGCAGGCGCTGATCTTCGTGGGTGTGCCCTGGGAACTGGACGGAAAACTCTACAATACGGCTGCGGCCATCAGTAACGGGAGACTGCTGGGGCTGGTGCCCAAGCGTCATCTGCCCAATTACAATGAATTTTATGAGGCACGCTATTTTTATCCGGGCCGGGAGGAAGCGTTTCCCATTGAGGTGGAGGGAGAGCAGGTGATTTTCGGAATGAATCAGCTCTTCACCTGTCCGGAACTGGAAGGGCTTACCGTGGCGGCAGAGATCTGTGAGGATCTGTGGGTGCCTGCGCCTCCCAGCACCTACCATGCTATGGCAGGCGCCAATGTGATCGCCAACCTCTCTGCCAGCAATGAGATTACAGGGAAATGCGGATACCGCACGTCTCTGATCGCTGCCCAGTCAGCCAGACTGGTGTGCGGGTATATTTATGCCAGCGCAGGTGAGGGAGAATCCTCACAGGATCTGGTGTTCGGAGGGCACAGGATGATCATGGAGAACGGCACCTGTCTGGCTTCTTCGCCCCGGTTTTCCACAGGTATCCTTTACAGTGAGCTGGATGTGGGAAGACTGAGAGGGGAGCGCAGGCGGATCAGTACCTATGACAGTCTGCGGCCCGGCCTGGGAGAGGAAGGATATTGTGTTACAGAGTTTCATGTAAAGGAAGAAAAGACCAAACTGACCCGCTATTTTGATCCCAGACCTTTTGTGCCTTCCGACAGGGAAGATCGGGCCAATCGGTGTGAGGAGATTCTTACGATTCAGGCCATGGGATTGAAAAAGCGGCTGGAACATACCGGCTGTAGTCATCTTGTGGTGGGAATTTCGGGAGGATTAGATTCCACTCTTGCCCTTCTTGTGATGGTAAAGGCCTTTGATCTTCTGGAATTTTCCAGAAAGGATATCACTGCAGTGACAATGCCCTGCTTTGGCACCACCAGCCGCACCTACCGCAATGCCTGCACTATGACAGAGGCCCTTGGCTGTACCTTGCGGGAGGTAAATATCAGGGAGGCAGTGAGTCAGCACTTTAAGGATATTGGGCACGATCCCAAGATTCAGGATGTGACCTTTGAAAACAGTCAGGCCCGGGAGCGTACCCAGGTGCTTATGGATATTGCAAACCAGGTAAACGGCCTGGTGATCGGCACCGGAGATATGTCGGAACTGGCGTTAGGCTGGGCCACCTACAATGGGGATCATATGTCTATGTATGGGGTCAACTGCTCGGTGCCCAAGACACTGGTGCGTCATCTGGTGCATTATTATGCAGAAAACTGTCAGGATGAAAAACTTCGCGCCGTCCTTCTGGATGTGCTGGACACGCCGGTGAGCCCGGAGCTGCTGCCTCCGAAAGATGGGGAGATTGCTCAGGTGACGGAGGATCTGGTAGGACCCTACGAGCTTCACGATTTCTTTTTGTATTATGTGATGCGTTTTGGATATTCTCCTTTGAAAATATACAGAATTGCAAAGTTGGCATTTGCAAAAATGTATAAAGAAGAAGTGATACTGAAATGGCTGAAAACTTTTTATTGGAGATTTTTTGCCCAGCAGTTTAAGCGTTCCTGCGTGCCGGATGGGCCCAAGGTGGGAACCGTAGCTCTTTCTCCAAGAGGAGACCTTCGGATGCCCAGTGATGCCTGTGTTCGCATCTGGCGGAAAGAGCTGGAGGAGCTGTGATCAAAAAACAGGGATTGCAAAAACCGGAAGAATGGGATATAATTTTTAGGAAATTGGGTTTTTAAATAAGTGGTTAAAGGCCTGAAACGAAAAGATGCATTTCTAAAAAATGCGAAAATAAGAGAGACGAAGGATGGTATAGAGATGGCTTTATTACAGGAATGGAGAGAGGTTGCATACTCTCAGAGTGCAGATAAAAAAGCATTGCAGCAGTTTTGGTCTGAATATTTTCTCACCGAAAAAGGAATCTATGAGCAGCTGCTGACGAATCCGGAGGAAGTGGTTTCCGGTACGGTGAAGGAGCTGGCGGAAAAGTACGGAATTTCGGTACAGACCATGACCGGTTTTTTGGATGGAATCAACGACAGCTTAAAAGTACAGAATCCCATTGAGGAGATGACAGAGGATACAGTGGTAAATTTGGGCTTTGACAAAGAGCTGCTGTACAAGAATATGGTGGACGCCAAAGCGGACTGGCTCTATGAGTTGCCCATGTGGGATGAGATCTTTGATGCAGATAAGAAAAAAGAGCTGTATCGGGAAGCAAAGAAGATGAATACCATTGTGAAGGCCAAGAAGGTGGGAAGAAACGATCCCTGTCCCTGCGGAAGCGGTAAGAAATACAAATTCTGCTGCGGAAGAAACTAAAAGTTTCCAAAGGCGGGAAGGGAACTTTTGCATGGATGAAAGGGGGATGTTGCAAAATACCTCCGGCGGTACCCTTTCGGTGTGCTTTTCTCCGAAAAATAACAGCTTTTCGGAGAAAAGCACACTGAAACTCCACCGGAATTCGTATTTTGCAACATCCTTTTTTATTACATAGGAAATGAAATTTCCTATGTAATAAAAAGTCTCCCGCAGGATGCGCATTGCGGCGGACCGGGAAAATGTCACAAGTGACCGCCGTAGGCGGAGAAGTCTGCTCGCGGACTTCTTTTTTAATTATTAGGAGAATACATATGAGAACTGCAGCAGGAATCTTAGCCGGAACCGGGTTGATATGTCTTGTTTACTATGGAGTGATTATTTTTTATGTGGGTCTTGCCACAGATTTTGCCTGGATCTGGCTGGCAGGAGGGAGTGTTCTGGAAGGGATGGCTTTGGGGCTGTCTTTTCTGCAACGTCACGGAAAGGCAGTTCCTGGCTGGATCTGGCTGGGGGGAGGGGTGATCTTTGGGGCAGGACTTTTGCTGGTTTTGTATTTGGGCATTCTTGTGGTGTCCGGCATGAACAGCAAAGGGAGCAAAGATCTGGACTATGTGGTGGTTCTTGGCGCCCACGTCCAGGGGGAGACTCCTTCAAAAGCGCTGAGAAAGCGGCTGGAAGCGGCTTTGGATTATGGAAAAAAGAATCCGGATGCCATTTTGGTACTTACAGGGGGCCAGGGATCCGGAGAGGATATTACGGAGGCAGAGTGTATGCGGCGGTGGCTTACCAAACGGGGGATTCCGGAGGAACGTCTGGTGTTGGAGGATAGTTCCACCAGCACCAGAGAAAACCTGCTGTTTGCCAAAGCGCTTACCGGGTGTCATCAGAAGAGAACGGGGATTCTTTCCAATGATTTCCACATTTACCGGGCATTGCAGCTGGCCCGGCATCTGGGCTATGAGCAGGCGGAAGGCATTGCTGCTTCCTCGGACTTGATTTTGCAGCCTCATTCGGTGGTTCGGGAGATCTTTGCCCTGGTAAAAGAAAAGATAACAGGAAATATCTGAGAAATCAGCAATGTAATGATGCTAAGAACTGACATGGAACAGGTGCAAAAGTCAGGAAAGGTAAGAAGCCTTTCGGATATCGGAAGAAAAATTGTGCAAAAAATAACCCCCCACCGGGCTTGCGGCGGGGGATTTTTCCATTTATACTGGAGAGCATCGGTGAGAATGTGAAACAGAAAACGATACGGATGCTACTTATGATCCATGAAAGGAGAACCTATATGAGACAGAGAAAATGGATGGCACTGCTGTGTGCCGGGATGATGGCAGTCTCCACCCTGGGAATGACCATGACAGCTGCGGCGGAGGATGCGGGAAAAAAAACAGAGGAGCAGAAGCGTGAAGTGGTGGTTACTATGCCGCCCTCTTCAGAACCAGCCTCCGGATTCGATCCTGCTTACGGCTGGGGAGCCGGCGAGCATGTACATGAGCCTCTGATCCAGAGTACTCTGGTGCGCACGAACGCAGAGCTGGAGATTGAAAATGATCTGGCCACAGAGTACGAATGCAGTGAGGATGGACTTACCTGGACGGTGAAGATCCGGGACGATGTGACTTTTACAGACGGAGAGCCCCTGACAGCACAGGATGTGGCGTTTACTTACAATAATTGCCGGGACAACAGTTCTGTGAATGATTTTACCATGTTAAAAGAGGCAGTGGCAGTGGATGAGACTACGGTGGAATTTCACATGAATGAGCCTTATTCCATCTGGCCTTACACCATGGCGATCGTGGGAATCGTGCCGGAGCATGCCTATGACGAAACTTATGGCTTAAATCCCATTGGTTCGGGGCGGTATATCATGAAGCAGTGGGACAGAGGGCAGCAGGTAATCTTTGAGGCCAATCCGGATTATTATGGGGAAGCGCCCAAGATCCAGAAGCTGACGGTTCTGTTTATGGAGGAGGATGCAGCCCTGGCCGCAGCGCTTTCCGGTACTGCAGATGTGGCTCACACAGCAGCAGCTTACAGTGATATGGCGGTAGAGGGTTATAGTCTGATGCAGGTGGAGACGGTAGATAATCGTGGTTTTAATCTTCCGGCCACAGAAGCTGCCACAGATGAGGAAACCGGCATTGTTTACGGAAATAATCTTACCGCAGATGTGCGGGTGCGCCGGGCCATCAACTTGGCTATTGACCGGGAAGAGATGATTAACAATGTGTTAAATGGATACGGAACCATTGCCTACAGTGTGTGTGATAAGATGCCCTGGTACAGTGAAGATGCAGTATCCTCCTATGATTTGGATACGGCAAAAGCTTTGATGGAGGAAGCAGGCTGGGTGGAAGGCGATGACGGCATCCGCACAAAGGACGGAGAAAAGGCAGAGCTGACCTTCCTGTTTTCCAATGGAGATTCCGTTCGTCAGGCGCTGGCAGAGGATGTGGCCAATCAGTTAAGAGCGCTGGGAATTGATTGTTCAACAGAGGGAGTGGGCTGGGATACTGCTTATGACAGAGCACAGTCGGAACCGCTTATCTGGGGCTGGGGCGCTCATACTCCCATGGAGCTTTACAATATTTATCATTCCTCTCAGGATACGGGGCTGGCTCAGTATTCCCCCTATGCCAATGAGACGGTAGATGGCTACATGGATCAGGCCCTTAAGAGCAGTGATCTGGAGGAGTCCTATGAGCTTTGGAAAAAGGCTCAGTGGGATGGGGAGACAGGAATTACCCAGGAAGGAGACATTCCCTGGATCTGGCTTTGCAATGTGGATCATCTGTATTTCGTGAGAGACGGCCTGAAGGTGGCGGAACAGAAACTGCATCCTCACGGACATGGCTGGTCCATCGTAAATAATGTGGATGAATGGGAATGGGAGTAAAAAATTTGTTGAAAAAGAATTTACTGTTTGCAGGTAAAAATTTAATACGTATGTTCCTGCTGCTCTTTGCGGTGAGCATCGCCACCTTTGCTTTGGTGGCGGTGTCTCCCATTGATCCGCTGCAGGCCAATGTGGGCCAGGCAGCTCTGGGATCCATGAGCGAGGAACAGAAAGAGAAGCTTCGCTCTTACTGGGGGGCAGACACTCCTCCGGTGGAGCGGTATGTAAACTGGGCGAAGGCTGCCCTAGGGGGAGATTTTGGGACCTCTCTGCTGTACCGGCAGCCGGTGATGAAAGTAATAGGTGTGAAATTAGCCAACTCCTTGTTTTTAATGGGGTTGGCTTGGGTTATTTCAGGGCTTTTGGGATTTGTGCTGGGTGTGATCGCCGGTGTTTGCAAAGGCAGGTGGCCGGATAAGCTGATCAAGGGGTATTCCCTGGTGATTGCCAGCACCCCGGCATTCTGGCTGGCGCTGCTTTTGCTTCTGCTTTTTGGCGTCTGGCTGAAGGTGCTGCCCATCGGCCTGAGTGTACCCATCGGGGTGGAGGCGGCCGGAGTTACCTTTTTGGACCGGGTGCGCCACGCGATTCTTCCGGCGCTCACTTTAAGCATCACAGGAATTTCCAATATCACGCTGCACACCAGGGAAAAGATGGTGGAGATCATGGACAGCGATTACGTGCTGTTTGCCAGAGCAAGAGGAGAGAAAACAGGAACGATCATCCTCCATCACGGCCTGAGAAATGTGCTGCTTCCTGCTATGACTCTGCAGTTCGCCTCCATTAGTGAGATCATCGGCGGATCCGTTCTGGTAGAGCAGGTATTTTCCTATCCGGGACTTGGCCAGGCGGCGGTAGCTGCCGGAACAGGAAGTGATGTTCCCTTGTTGATGGGGATCACCCTGATTACTGCAGCTATGGTATTTCTGGGCAATTTCGCGGCCAATCTTCTTTACGGTGCAGTAGACCCCAGGATGCGGAAGGGAGGAGGAAAGGCATGATCAGAAAAAAAAGTCAGGAAGCCTCCTCTTTGCGGCTCAATGAACGGCAGAAAGCCAGACTGTGGCTGACCCTGTCCCTTCTGTTCCTTGCAGGGGTGGCTGTGGCAGGATATTTTTGCCGGGAAGCAGCTCTGGTGACGGACTTTTCCAGAAAAAATATTGCTCCCTGCTTAAAATATCCTTTTGGAACGGACTGGCTTGGGAGGAATATGTTTTACCGAACACTGACGGGACTTTCCATGAGCATCCTCATCGGCATCTGCGCAGCGGGTGTCAGTGCGGTGATGGCGCTGCTTCTTGGAGTTTCCGCAGCAGTATTCGGGAAAAAAGTGGATGCAGTAATTAGTTTTCTTATTGATACGGTAATGGGGATTCCACACATCCTCCTTCTGATTCTGATCTCCTATGCCATGGGAAAAGGCTTAAAGGGAGTGGTGGTGGGAGTGGCTCTCACTCACTGGTGTTCTCTGGCCAGACTGATCCGTGGGGAGGTATTGGCCCTGAAACAGAGGGAATATATCCAGATCGCAGGAAAACTGGGACAGAGCCGGCTGAAAATTGCCGGGAAGCATATGCTGCCTCATCTGCTCCCACAGTTTCTGGTGGGGTTGGTACTTTTGTTTCCCCATGCGATTCTCCATGAATCCAGCGTGACCTTTCTGGGCTTTGGACTTTCCTCTGCCCAGCCGGCCATTGGCGTAATTCTCTCCGAGAGTATGACCTATCTGATCATGGGAAAATGGTGGCTGGCAGTATTTCCGGGAGTGATGCTGGTGCTGACGGTGGTTCTGTTTGATCTGGGAGGCAGCTGCTTAAAGCGGCTTTTGGATCCCAATAGTGTCCATCAGTAAACAAGAAGGAGCAGATATGAGCTGTACAAATAAGAGACATATTTTGGAAATTGATGAACTTTCCGTTTCCTTTTTACAGTATGAGAGAGAGAAGAGCACCCGCCAGGTGGAGCTTCCGGTGATCTCAAAATTGTCGGTCTCTGTCCATGAGGGAGAGATCGTGGCGGTGGTGGGATCCAGCGGATCTGGAAAAAGTCTGTTGGCCCATGCCATTTTAGACCTTTTGCCCTACAATGCCAAGACGTCAGGGGCCATGTATTTTGACGGGGAATTGCTGACCAGGGAGCGGATTCACAGTCTCAGGGGGAATAAGATTGCTTTTGTTCCCCAGAGCACCACTTATCTGGATCCGCTGCAGCCTGTGGGGGCGCAGGTTCGCCAGAGCCGGAAAGACCAGGCATCCAGGCAGCGCCAGCGAGAATTGTTTGGAAGATATAAACTGGGACAGGGCGTGGACAAAAAGTATCCCTTTGAGTGTTCCGGCGGTATGACCAGAAGAGTACTGTTGTCCTGCGCACTTATGGGGGATCCGGAGCTGATTATTGCAGATGAGCCCACGCCTGGGATGGATCTGGCGTTGGCTAAACAGTCCATGGAGGATTTTCGCGCTTTTGCAGATGAAGGAAAAGGCGTTCTTCTCATCACCCATGATATTGAGCTGGCCCTGGAGGTAGCGGACCGAATCGCTGTATTTTATGCGGGCACCACTGTGGAGGAAGCGCCGGTGGCAGACTTTGCCTCCCAGGAGAGCCTGCGCCATCCCTACACAAAGGCTTTGTGGAGGGCTTTGCCTCAGAATGGCTTCACTCCTCTTCCGGGAGTTCAGCCCTATGTGAAGGATATGCCAAAAGGCTGTCCTTTTGGCCCAAGATGCGGCCAGTATTCAGAAAAATGCCAGGGAGAGATCCCTATGCAGCGGGTAGGCTGCGGAACAGTCCGGTGTACCTTGTATCAGGGGGAGGATCTGGCGGTGCATCACCATCATGGAACGCCATGAGAAAGTTTATGTATCCAGTGTGAAAGAATAACGAGGATGTGCATCACCACCACAAAACGCTATGATAAGACAGTCAGGGAATGGGTGCTTACGGGATGTGGAGAAAAGAAGCCTGCAGGATTTTGGGCTATGAAAGAACGGAAAATGACAGGAGGCATATATGCTGCTGGAAGCGAAAGACCTTACCTTTGCCTATGAGGCACGGGAAGGAAACATATTTAACCATGTAAATCTGACAATAGAAAGCCATGACCGAGTGGCGCTGATGGGCCCAAGCGGGTTTGGAAAGACCACGCTGTGCAAGGTACTGGCAGGTTATCTTCAGCCGGATAGGGGCCAGGTGCTGCTGGATGGGCTTCCCCTGCCCAAACGGGGATACTGTCCGGTACAGATGATCTGGCAGCATCCAGAGCGGGCGGTGAATCCCAGGCTGAAAATGAAGGAAGTGCTTTTGGACGGCCAGGGAGTGGAAGGCCGGATCATCCAGGAGCTGGGTATTGAGCCGGACTGGATGAATCGGTATCCTCAGGAGCTTTCCGGGGGAGAGCTGCAAAGATTCTGTATTGCAAGAGCCCTGGGGGAGGGAACCCGCTTCCTCATTGCAGATGAGATCAGTACCATGCTGGATGTGATTACCCAGAGCCAGATCTGGAATTTTCTTTTAAAAGAGGTAGAACAAAGGGAGATCGGCCTGCTGATGGTGTCCCACAGTGAGCCTCTGCTGAGCCGGGTGGCAAAACGGCGGGTGGAGTTCTGAAAAATAAGAAAGTGAAAAGATACTGTAGCAGTTCAGCCATAACAGTGGGAATTGGCTGTTTCACAGCCGTTTTCAGTTCATAGGAATTCCTTCCTATGAAACGAGAAAGCCTTGCAGGACCGTATTGCGGCGGAACGGAAAGATGTTGATGCTGAACTGTAAAAAAATAACCCGTAGGGGGGCTTGCAGAGGGTGGGAGCAGGGAGTATACTTAGTCCATAAATACTTACAGAAAAAAGTTCTGCATAAAATACCTCCAATCACACCCTATGCGGAATGCAGTCAGCCCGGGAGGCTGACGGAAGATGAGTATTTAATCCCATTACATACCTTAAGAAGAACTGCTGTTTTTGACAGGCGTTTAGCCGGAAAACAGCAGTTTTTTTAGATTCTTGTATAAAAATCATCCGGAAGGGAACCGCCTGAGTATTTTGCAGCTCCACCTTTCGTATTTCTTTCGATTTTCTTTTTGCCATCTTTCAAAGCTTCTCCCTCCGGGCTTTTGGTTTCCGGGGTATGATACCTGGTGTAAAGGGAAAGTAAAGGAAGCTGCAATGCAGAAAACGCAGCAAGGGTGAGATTATGAAAATTTTGATTACCACAGATATGTATGCGCCGTCCGTCAATGGCGTGGTGACTTCTACCCTAAATCTGGTAAAAAAACTGGAGGAGCGGGGACATCAGGTGCGGGTGCTGACTTTGGCACAGAACCGGGGGGAGCGTTGGAGACAGGTGGAATACCAGGAGGAGAATGTGTGGTACCTGTCCAGCGCCGGTGTGGGAAAAATCTATCCGGGAGCGCGGATCGTCTACGGAAGAGGAAGAACCTTTTTGCAGGAAATGATATCCTGGAAGCCGGACATTGTGCATTCTCAATGTGAATTTACTACCTTCTGGTTTGCACGAAAGATTGCAAAGAAAACGGGAGCAAAACTTGTTCATACGTATCACACGGTTTATGAAGATTACACCCATTATTTTTCACCAAACCGGGCGGTGGGGAAAAAGGCAGCCTCTTTATTCAGCCGCTGCATATTAAAGCCGGTAGATGAGGTGATCGTTCCCACAGAAAAGATCCGCCGTTTGCTTTTAAGCTACGGAGTGGAAACGCCCATCTGGACCGTGCCCAGCGGTATTGACTGCGGGGTATTTGCCCGGGCGGCTTTTCAGAAACGCAGGGAGAAGGGAGAACAGGACAGCGGAAGACTCGTCTGGCCAGCGGAGAATACAAGCCGGTTGAAGGAAGTAAGGAAACAGGAATCCGGAAGTCATGGAAAGAAAAGACGCCTGATCACCGTTGGCCGGGCAGCCAGAGAAAAAAATATGGAAGAGCTTTTGCACAGACTTGCTGAAAAACGGGGGCAGGGCTATGAACTTCTGATCGTGGGGGACGGCCCCTGCCGCAAAGAACTGGAAAGACTTGCCAAAAGGCTGGGGATTGAAAATCGGGTGACTTTTGCTGGGATGATCCCGCCCTGTCAGATAGCAGAGTGGTACCAGAAAGGGGACATTTTTGTCAGCGCATCCAGAAGTGAGACCCAGGGACTTACTTATCTGGAGGCGCTGGCTGGAGGGCTTCCGGCGGTGTGCAGGGCGGATCCGTGTCTGGATGGTGTGATCCGGGACGGGAAAAACGGCTGGCAATACCGCAGTTCCAGAGAATTTTTTCAGGCATTGGAGGCTTTGGAGGATGATCAGATCTATGAACAGATGTCCAGACAGGCCATGGTGTCCGCAGCCAGATTTGACTGGGCTTGGTTTGGAGAGGAGATCCTGAAGGTATACGAAAGCGAAAAACAGGAAAAGGCAGCAGGAAAGGGGAAGAAGGTATTATGGAGGAAACAGGAGGGAAGAGGACTGATCTGTGGATGAAGACCGCAACAGTACTGGGACTGTTGGGAGCTGCCGCATTTTTGATCTGGGGATGGAGGGCTGGCATCTTTGCTTCCCAGGAAGCTATGGAAAATTTTTTAAAGCCCTTTGGTCTCTGGGCGCCGCTTCTGTTTATCTTGCTCCAGATGGTTCAGGTGGTGCTGCCCATTTTACCGGGAGGGATCAGCTGCCTGGGAGGAGTGGTACTTTTTGGCCCCCTAGAAGGATTTCTTTATAATTATTTGGGGATCTGTCTGGGCTCTCTGGCAGCCTTCTGTCTGGCAAAGCGGTATGGCAGGCCTCTGGTGCGGACCCTGGTAGGACAAAGAGCCTATGAAAAGTACAGCCGCTGGCTGGATGGGGGGCGCCGATTTGACCGCTGTTTTGCAGCAGCCATCTTTTTTCCCGTAGCGCCTGATGATCTGCTGTGCTATCTGGCTGGTCTTACCAGAATGAGCGTGAAAAAATTTACGGCTATCATTTTGCTTGGAAAGCCGGCCTCCATTGCGCTTTACAGCATGGGTCTTTTAATGGCATCAAGAGCAGTGGCACAGGTGATCTGACGGCAGCTGTTTCAGGGGAAGGGCCAAAATAGCGGGATGCCGGTATTTTTAAGCACTGAGAGAAGCAAGGGGGAAGAAAAGGAGGAACCAAGGTGAAGGTTTTGCTGTATACCGGAGGTCGGAATCTGGTGGGAAAAAGCGGTGTGGGAAGCGCTCTGAGGCACCAGGAACAGGCGTTAAGGCTTGCCGGAGTGGATTATACGGAGAATCCGGGAGAAGAATATGATGTGGTGCATATTAACACAGTGCTGCCGGATTCCTGGTGGATGGCCCGGAGGGCCAGAAGAAAAGGAAAGAAGGTGATCTGGCATGGACATTCTACCATGGAGGATTTTCGGGGCTCTTTTATCGGATCCAACACCGCAGCTCCTTTGTTTAAGCGATGGATCCGGGAGTGTTACGGGCAGGCGGATCTGGTGCTGACGCCAACGGAGTATTCCAGAAAATTGTTGGAAAGCTATGATATGGAGAAAGAGATCTTTCCCATCTCTAATGGGGTGGATACGGAGTTTTTTAGAAAGGAACCGGGACAGAGGACTCGTTTTCGGAAAGTGTTTGGTTTTCGGGATGACCAGCCGGTGATTCTCTGTGTGGGGCTGCCCATTGAACGAAAAGGCATTCTGGATGTGATCCGGCTGGCAGAGGAACTTCCCTGGTATCAGTTTGTGTGGTGCGGCGAGACACCTTCCGGGCTTTTGCCGGGAAAGATCCGACAGGCTATAGGGCAGGCTCCCGGAAATCTTCATTTTGCAGGCTACCTGGATCGGGAAGCTCTGCGGGATGCCTACGGAGGCAGCGATCTGTTCTTTTTCCCCAGTTATGAAGAGACAGAGGGAATTGTGGTTTTGGAGGCGCTGTCCATGGAAATTCCGGTATTGGTGAGGGATATCGGTGTCTATCAGGGGTGGCTGGAAGATGGGATACATGTGTGGAAAGCCAGAGATCAGGAAGGCTTCTCAAGCTGTATTCAGGGAATATTAGACCATACTTATCCGGCTCTCACCGGCGCGGGGAGAAGAATCGCAGAGCAGCGGGATCTGAGAAACATAGGAGAATGCCTTGCAAGAATCTACCACAAGATACTATAATGTTCGGAAAGGGCAGAGGAAAATCCATACAAGAGCCCGTGCTACCCCGTAAGAGGGAAGCCGGGGGAAGGTATGGATTTGAGGAGCGAAGCGAGCGCAAAGGTAAGCCTTTGCGCCTCTGCCCGAAATTCCGGAGGAAAATATAGGAGAAAATAAAAGTTTTGGAGGATGATCATGGAGTCATATCATATTCTTGTAGTTGAGGATGATAAAGAAATTTTAGATGGTGTGGGAATCTATCTGAAGAACCAGGGCTATCAGGTGTATAAAGCTCAGAATGGCGCGGAGGGGCTGAAGATACTGGAGACGGAAGAGATTCATCTGGCCATTGTGGACATTATGATGCCAGTGATGGATGGAATCACTATGACTATGCGGCTGCGGGAAAAATATGATTTTCCGGTGATCATGCTCTCTGCCAAGTCTGAGGAGATCGATAAGGTAACCGGGTTGAATATTGGAGCAGACGATTATGTCACAAAGCCCTTTGCGCCCATGGAACTGCTGGCCCGGGTGAACTCCCAGCTCCGGCGGTATTCCCGCTATATGAAGATGGCGGTGCAGCCTCAGGATCATGTGTATACCATCGGAGGGCTGGAGCTGAATGAGGATACGGTTCAGGTACAGGTGGATGGTGAGCCGGTGGCCTTAACGCCCCTGGAATTTAAGATTCTAGCGCTTCTGATGCGTAATCCAGGGCGGGTATTTTCCGCAGATGAGATCTATGAGCGAATCTGGCAGGAAAAGGCTATTGCCACAGAGACCATTATGGTGCATATCAGAAACATTCGGTCAAAGATAGAAGTTGACCCGAAAAAACCAAAATATTTAAAGGTGGTGTGGGGAGTTGGATATAAAATCGAAAAACAATAGAAGAATTTTTTGGGCGGTCATGGTTCTGGTGTTTTGTTCCCTGCTGATGCTGGCAAGTTTTTCTCAGACGAGGGACAGCGTGGAGTTTTATGTAAAAGAAGAAGCCTCAGAGACAGAGGACGGGGGACAGAGCTGGCCGAATTACCGCTACAACGATATAACGGATCTTAAGAGTTTTATCCGCTATATGTATATGGGAAGCTACGGCATGTACTGGGAGCTGCAGATGAAGGAACAGAAAACGGATCTACAGCCAGATGAGGTATATTTTCCAGAATACGAAGATGCAGATCAGGAGGAAAACGGGACGGAAGTCCTCAATGAAAAAGTAAAGGAATGGTACAGCAGCTTTCAAAGCCTGCTGGAAAGTTATCTGGTAGAGTACCAGGTGGTGGACAAAACCAGCGGGGAGAGTGTGACCAATTCTTTAAAAAATCTGGAGGAACTGGATGCTCAGGAGTCTCCCTTTTATCTGAAAATGAGTTTTGATGAGGCAGGCGCTTTTCAGATCGAAGAGCTGAAGAATCAGTCCGATATCCAATTGACTGCCGGAGAAATTTATGGGCTGGGGAAAAAACAGTTTTTGAACTGGATTGAGATGGAGGACTATTATCTCCCTGCTGCCCTGATGGCGCAGCCGGAAAATGTGGATATCTATATTTATTCCGGTGATCCGGAGTGTTATCTGAGCAGAAACGAAGCAGATGCGGTGTACAATTACGACTATCTGTACTACACCAAGATCAATGAGATGGAAACCACTGGTTATGTGACCATTCTGGCAGGAATCTTCGTCTGCGTCCTGCTGTTTCCGGTATTTCGCAAGCTCCGAAAAGAGAGCCGTTTTTTGTCAAAGATATCCTTGGAGCTGGCGCTGATCCTCCTGGTGGGAGTGATCCTGGCAAACAGCCTGTCCATTTCGCTTTGCAGAAGCTTTGTGGCAGGAGGCTGGGCGGCATCACTTTTGGGAAATGTGATCTGCTTTTGCATTTATCTGCTGCTGTTCGGCATCTGGATGGCGGGAGTGATGGCTCTTCTGCAAGTGTTTGACCTGGGAGTGGGAACCTACTTGAGAGAGCGATCCTTTTTGTGGAAGAATTTTGGAAAGATCTGCGAAAAGGGAAAGGAGAAATTCCGCAGTTTTATCCAGGACGTAAAGACGGTTGATCTTTCCGATCAGTCGGATAAGTGGCTTTTAAAACTGGTTGTTTTAAATTTTGCCATTCTCTTTCTCTGTTGTCTGTTCTGGTTCTGGGGTGTGTTTGGACTGGTGATCTATTCCCTGATTCTGTTTTTCATTCTCCGGAAATACTTAAAGCAAGTGAAGGAAAAATATGGAATTTTGTTAAAGGCAACCAGCCGTATGGCACAGGGAGAACTGCACGTGGAGATTGAGGAGGACTTGGGACTGCTGGAGCCTCTTAAAGAGGAGCTTGCCAAGGTCAGCAGTGGTTTTAGTAAAGCGGTAGAGGAAGAGATCCGCAGCCAGAATATGAAAACGGAGCTGATTACCAATGTGTCTCATGATTTGAAGACCCCGCTGACGGCTATTATTACTTATGTGAATCTGCTCAAGGAGGAAAATCTCACTCCGGAGGAGCAACGAAGCTATGTGGATATTCTGGATCGGAAATCTTTGCGTTTGAAGAAATTGATTGAGGATCTGTTTGAGGTGAGCAAGGCCACAAGCGGAAATATTAAGATCAATAAGACCCAGGTGGATTTGGGAGAGATGGTCCGGCAGGCTGTGATGGAGCAGCAGGATCGTATGGAGGAGGCACGCATTGAGTGCCGCGTGTCTGTTCCGGAGGAGCCAGTGCAGATTCAACTGGATGGAGAGAAGACCTACCGTATTCTGGAAAATCTTCTGGTGAATGTGACCAAATACGGACTGGCGGGAACCAGAGCCTGGGTGACTCTGGCAGCGGTGGAAGATCTGGCAGAAATTACAGTGAAAAACATTTCTGCCACAGAGCTGGAGGAGGATGTCAGTTACCTGACAGAACGGTTTGTTCGGGGTGACAAGTCCAGAAATACAGAGGGAAGCGGCCTGGGCCTTGCCATTGTGAAAAGTTTTACGGAGCTGCAGGGCGGGAAGTTCCGAATCACCACAGACGGAGATCTGTTTAAGGCTATTGTTACCTTCCCCAGGGGGGGTTGATCCTTCGCTTTGGAAAAGGCGGCGGAAAATAAAAATTTATGAAGTTTGCTTCATGTTTACTAATGGCAAAACTCAAACATATGTTCACGGATATATAAAAAATAAGTTGGCAAGTATATCTAATCTAAACTTTGATACCTACATTAGCGTCCGTGTACATGGGACAATACAGTCAGAAAAGAGCCAAGAAAGTCGTATTATTTTTCTGTAATTTCATTTTGATAGAGTGGAGTGAAGAGAAAATAGAGCGTTGCCGCAGAATCAGGGCTTGACTTTTTGAAAATACTGGTTATATTATAAAGTATCAACAGATAAGTAAAGCGTTGAGGAGAAGAGTAGGATGGGAAAGCATCCAGAGAGAGGGACATTTGGTGCAAGTCTCTTATGTGGAACCATTTGAAGACCAGCTCTAAGCGGCCCTAATCCGGCCCGGTGACTCCGTTATTGTCCAATGAAGAGAGCATCTGTTTTGCAGGGAACTTGTATAGAATACAGATAGATTGTATACAGATCCTGAGAGAAGAGGACAGATGAAAAAGGGTGGAACCGCGATTTGATCGCCCCTTTCCGCAGAGATGCGGAGAGGGGCGCTTTTTTGTTTGATGGGGATTTCCCCATCAAACAAAAAAGCACTCCGTGCAGGAACGCACTGCGGCGCGGTAGAGTGATGTCGCAAGTGCGACGCGCCGCAGGCGAAGGGGAGGGTTCACTCCCATAGAACCCAAACAAAAAGGAGGAAGCAGGATGCATCGTTTGACAAAAGCAGAGAAAGCAGCGGCAGCAGCGGTGGTTGCGGCGGCCGCCGGTGTGGCGGGAGCTGGAGTGACGCTGATGAAACGCTATACCAGGCTTATGGCGGCTAAGGCTGCAGCAAAGTTTGGGCAGTTTCCGGATCCGAAGGTGGCTTCCGATCCGGAAACGGAAAGACCGGATGGGGCAGCGCCAAACAGGGAGCCTGAGAAACAGGAAAGTTGAATTTTGCCAGAGAAGAAGGAAGGAGACAGAATATGATTATTACATTGAAGGATGGTTCTGTAAAAGAGTACAGCCAGCCCATGTCTGTGATCGACATTGCGGCTGACATTAGCGAGGGACTGGCCAGAGTGGCCTGTGCCGGTGAGGTAAACGGTGAGGTGGTGGATCTTAGGACTGTTGTGGACCAGGACTGCCATCTGAATATTCTTACCTTTGACAGCGAGGGAGGAGCAGGGGCGTTCCGCCACACCACTTCCCACATTATGGCTCAGGCTATTAAGCGTCTGTGGCCGGAGGTAAAGCTGGCTATTGGGCCTTCTATTGCAGACGGTTTTTATTATGATATTGACAGTGAGCGGGCCATTGTAGCTGAGGATCTGGAGAAGATCGAGGCGGAGATGAAAAAGATCGTAAAAGAAGCTCTTCCTATCACCCGTTTTACAAAATCCAGGGAGGAGGCTCTGGCCTTTTTCCAGGAGAAGAATGAGCCTTATAAGGTAGAACTGATTCAGGATCTTCCGGAGGATGCCGAGATCAGTTTTTATCAGCAGGGAGAATTTGTGGATTTGTGCGCAGGCCCTCATCTGATGAGCACCAAGCCGGTAAAAGCCTTTAAGCTTACCAGCCTGGCAGGCGCTTACTGGAGAGGCAGCGAGAAGAATAAGATGCTGACCCGTGTCTACGGAACCTGCTTTACAAAAAAGGCAGATCTGGAGGCGTACATTACCAGAATGGAGGAAGCCAAGAAGCGTGACCACAGAAAGCTGGGCAAGGAGTTGGGGCTGTTTATGATGAAAGAGGAAGGACCTGGGTTCCCCTTCTTCCTGCCCAAGGGAATGGTACTGAAAAACACTCTGCTGGATTACTGGAGAGAGATCCATCAGAAGGCCGGCTATGTGGAGATCTCCACTCCCATCATGTTAAGCCGCCATCTGTGGGAGACTTCCGGACACTGGGATCACTATAAGGACAATATGTACACTACAGTGATCGATGATACGGATTTTGCCATTAAGCCTATGAACTGTCCCGGAGGTATTCTGGTGTATCAGTCTGAGCCGCGTTCTTACCGGGATTTGCCTCTTCGCATGGGCGAGCTGGGACTGGTGCACAGGCATGAAAAATCCGGTCAGCTTCACGGCCTGATGCGTGTGCGCTGCTTTACTCAGGACGATGCGCACATCTTTATGATGCCGGAGCAGATCCGGGATGAGATCAAGGGCGTTGCTAAGCTGATCGATGAAGTGTATCAGCTCTTTGGATTTAAATACCATGTGGAACTGTCCACCCGCCCGGAAGATTCTATGGGAAGCGATGAGGACTGGGAGATGGCTACCAGTGCGCTGCAGGGGGCGTTGGATGATCTGGGACTGCCCTATGTGGTGAATGAAGGGGACGGCGCTTTTTACGGTCCCAAGATTGACTTTCATCTGGAGGATTCTATTGGAAGAACCTGGCAGTGCGGTACCATCCAGCTGGATTTCCAGCTGCCTCAGCGGTTTAACTGTGAGTATATCGGTGCAGACGGAGAGAAACATCGTCCCATCATGATCCACAGAGTGGCCTTTGGTTCTATTGAGCGTTTTATTGGTATTTTGATCGAGCATTTTGCAGGAGCATTCCCCACCTGGCTGGCTCCGGTTCAGGTGAAGGTTCTGCCGATCTCGGAGAAATTCATGGATTACGGTGAGAAGGTACTTCAGACCCTGAAGGATGCAGGCATCCGGGCAGAGCTGGATACTAAGGCCGAGAAGATCGGCTACAAGATCCGGGAGGCAAGACTTCAGAAAATTCCTTATATGCTGATCGTAGGCGCAAAGGAAGAGGAGGAAGGGCTGGTTTCTGTGAGAAGCCGTTTCCTGGGAGACGAAGGACAGAAATCTCTGGCTGAATTTGTGGAAGCTGTTTCCAATGAGATCCGGACGAGAGAGAACCGGAAGGTGGAGGTTCAGGAAGAGACAAAATAAAAAAGAAAAGAGCAGTTGAATAAAATTTTAAAGATGGCAGATACTATAGAAAACCGGGATAGAAGCCTGCAGCCCGGAATGGCAGCCCTGGATGGCTGAATACGGCGGCTGATCCGGAAAAGAGGCAGGCGGAGGGAATGTTGCAAAATACCTCCGGCGGTACCCTTTCGGGTGATTTTTCACCGAAAATCCACCGGAATTCGTATTTTGCAATATCCTCTTTTTACCGGGGATTTCAAATTTTTCAGCAATAGAAAGGAGAATGGTAAATGCCATCTTTAATTTGTTCTGTACAAAATTGTGTTTACAATCATGCTATGTACTGCGGGAAAGGCGATATCATGGTGGGTGGAGAGGAAGCTGTGAAATGCCAGGATACCTGCTGTGAGAGTTTTTGCGAGCGGAGAATGGACAGCGCTCAAAGTTCCATGGGGACTGCCAATCAGGATATCCAGGTAGACTGTAAGGCGACTCAATGCGTTTACAATGAAAATATGGAATGTATGGCAGGCAAAGTTACGATCGCAGGCGCCGGGGCTGCTGTGGTGAAGGAGACAGAGTGCGTTACCTTTGAGCAGAAGCGGGAGCAGTAAAAAGCAGGAACCGTAAAAGCTAAAAGGATCAAGAAACAGGCGGAAGGAATACAGGAATCAAAGGTTCCGGGAAAGTCAGGGGCAGAGGCCTTGGGCTGCCGGGGGCGGAAACTTCCGCGTTCGATATCTGCCTGTGACAGCTGAGAGAAGAAAGGGCCGCGGAAACAGGACTTAAGAACAGGAAAGTTTCAGGATGAGAAATGTTTCTGCGGCAGTTACATAGCGACTAGGGAGGTTGTTTTTATGGATAAAATGCAGATCTGGGACAGCCATGTGCATCTGTTTCCGCCGGAGATTTATCAGAATTGGGATAAATATGCTGCCATGGATGAAACCTTTGCCAATCTTACCAGAAAACCGGCCAACGGCAAAGGTACGGAAGAAGCCTGGGTTAATCTGGAGGAAGCCTTAGCCTGTGCGGATGAGGCCGGTGTCTGGGGGCTGGCCATGCAGGGCTGGTACTGGAACGATCCCGGGCTGATGCGTTTACATAATGACTATATGGCGGATGCCATAAAAAAGTATCCGGACCGTCTGAAGGGATTTGCTGCTGTGAATCCCAAATTCGGGGAGGAAGCCCTGGCAGAGATAGAACGGTGCGCAAAGCTTGGCTTTTCCGGCGTGGGAGAACTGGGGCCGGGAGGCAATGGCTACGATTTTGAGGACCCGGATTTTCTGGAGGTGCTGCACTGCGCAAAAAGGCTGGATCTTCCGGTGTGTATCCACTGCGGAGAGCCGGTGGGCCATCAGTATGCAGGCAAGGATATGACACCGCTGGCGCCTTTGGCGGAGCTGGTTCGGAAAGAACCGGATGTAAAGCTGATTCTGGCTCATATGGGCGGCGGCCTTCCTTTTTATGAAATGAATCCCAGATACCGTCGTGCTTTTGGAAATGTGCGGTATGACTTTGCTACGAATCCGCTTCTGTATGATATCCGAAGCATTCGGGCAGTGATTACGATGATCGGGCCGGATCGTCTGCTCTATGGCAGTGATTTTCCACTGCTGTTGTATCCGGGAAAATGCAGGGAGGCAAATCTGTCTCTGTTTATTGAAGATATCCGGGAACATGCGGGGCTGACCAGGGAAGAGTGGGGAAAGGTTATGGGTGAGAATTTCATCAGATTTGTAAAATAACCGTTGACAGAGAGGGCTTTCCGTGGTAAAGTAAATAAGGTTATTAGAACAGGAAAGCAGAGTATCCACTCTCACCCAGGCACAGATGTGTGACCCGCGGTTCATATCGAAGATAGAAACGATTCTTTCTATAGGCGTATTATGGTGGATAGCTGTGCTGTCCACTTTTATTTTATGTCAATGTATGGAGGTGCACGACTATTAGCGAGTTAATGATTAACGAACAGATCAGAGATAAAGAGATCCGTCTGATTGGGGAAAATGGAGAACAGTTGGGAATTATGTCATCCAAAGAGGCCATGAAGCTGGCCCGGGAAGCAGAGCTTGATTTGGTCAAGATTGCCCCAGGAGCAAAGCCCCCTGTTTGCAAAATTATTGATTACGGAAAGTACCGCTACGAGATGGCCAGAAAAGAAAAAGAGGCCAAGAAAAAGCAGAAGGTAATTGAAGTGAAAGAAGTGCGTCTTTCACCAAACATTGATGTGAATGATCTGAATACGAAGATGAGCAGCGCCAGAAAGTTTCTGCAGAAGGGAAATAAGGTGAAGGTAAGTCTCCGGTTCAGAGGACGTGAGATGGCGCATATGCAGGCCAGCAGACATATCCTGGAGGATTTTGCCAAAGCTGTTGAGGATGTGGCTGTGATTGATAAGCCAATTAAGCAGGAAGGCAGAAGCCTGACCATATTTTTGTCTGAAAAGCGTTAAAACAAATGATTGAAATATAAGGAGGATAATCATTATGCCTAAAATGAAAACCAGCAGAGCGGCTGCAAAACGTTTCAAAACAACCGGAACCGGTTTGTTAAAAAGAAATAAAGCTTATAAGAGCCATATCTTAACCAAGAAATCTACTAAGAGAAAGAGAAATCTTAGAAAGTCAACCATCACTGATGTAACAAATGCAAAGAATATGAAGAAGATTCTGCCCTATTTATAAGAGTAGACGAAGGAGGAAATAAGACATGGCAAGAATTAAAGGCGGCTTAAACGCTAAGAAAAAACATAATCGTGTATTGAAACTGGCAAAAGGTTACAGAGGAGCCAGATCCAAACAGTATAGAGTAGCAAAACAGTCTGTTATGAGAGCTCTGACCAGCTCCTACGCAGGCAGAAAAGAGAGAAAGCGTCAGTTCAGACAGCTGTGGATCGCTCGTATCAACGCAGCAGCCCGCATGAACGGACTTTCCTACAGCAGATTTATGTTTGGTCTGAAGAATGCCGGCGTAGAGCTGAACAGAAAAGTTCTGGCTGACATGGCAGTAAATGATGCAGCTGGATTCACCGCTCTGGCTGAGATCGCAAAGGCAAATCAGGCATAATTACCGGAAACATAAAAATAAGAAAATAAAAAAGCTGTCCTTTTGCAGAAGGGGAAAACCGACTGCTGGAGGGCAGTTTTTTTCTGTCTTGGCTGGGGAACGAAGCGGCGTTTCTTTTTTGTGAGCCGGCGATTTTGTTATAAAGATTTAGGAATCCGTTGGGGCTTATCGGTGATTTTTCCTGGATTATTTTGCAACCTCCCGGAAAGAAGAAAACTCTAATAGGTAAAGGACGGAAGGGAGGCGGAGAGACATGACAAAGGAGGCATTTGCAGATCTGGTTCTGGATTCTACAGACAGTTTGTACCGGGTGGCAAAGGGCATTTTAAAAAATGACAGCGACTGCGAGGATGCAGTATGGGAAGCGGTCAGCATTGGTTTTGCCAAGCTGCCAGATCTTCGACAGGACTGCTATGGGAAAACCTGGTTAATTCGGATCCTGATTCATGAATGCTATCGGGTGCTGCGTCAGAGAAAGCGGTTTGTGCCTATGGAGGAAGGTTGGCAAGATACGGCGCGGCAAAGGAGGAACAGCCCGTGCGGCGGCAAAGGAGGGAACTGCAGGAAGGACTGGTGTGACGGCGGGCAGGAGTCAGAATTTTATGAGAGCGTATGGGCAGATACGCAGCAGCAGGAATACAGCAGTCTATATGAGGCGTTGTTTCAGATAGAAGAGAAATATCGCATTCCTTTGATCCTGTTTTATAAAGAAGGGTATTCCATTCGGGAGATCGCAGATATTTTGAAGAGTACAGAGAATACGGTAAAAAGCTGGTTGTCCAGAGGCAGACAGAAATTAAGAAAAAATATGGAGGAGGTAAGCTGATATGAGAATAGGAAAGTCAAGCTGGGATGATTATCCGAAGACACCGGATTCTTTCAGGGATACCGTAAGGCGGGCAGTGCAGGCGCAGATGCAGGAAAGAGAACAAGAAGAAGCGGGGACGAAGAGAGAGGAGAAGGAAGATCGAGCTTTGGCAGCCACAAAGGCCGGAGAAAGGAAGGAATCGGGCAGAAAAAATAGGGGACGAAGATGGCGAGCCCTTTGTCTGGCAGCAGCCCTGATGGCCTTTGGAACAGTGGCGATGGCTGCCGGCAGCAGCCTGCTCCATGAATATTTGGAACAGAGAGGATATGAGTCTGAGGATGTAGAGATGCTGATGGAAGTGGAACCGGTGCAGCAGGCAGAAGATAGAGAGCATACCCCTGGGATGGAGGGGGTTGCTATGGAAAAACACTGGCAGGAGCCTGTTTTGAAAGTGACTCAGGCCTGCTTTACAGGAACGGAAGTGTGGATGCTTATGGAAGCTTCGGAGGAAGCCGGGGCTTATGAGCTGTATCTTAAAGATCATGGAAGCATTAACGGCTACGACAGCGCTGTGATGGGATTTGCCAAGACAGAGGAACCGGGGATCTATTTTGGAAGGCTGCAGCTGGCCAGCCGGACAGATGCAAAGGCTCTTGGCCAGCCGGAGCAGGTGACGGTGGAAATGCAGGTGGTGGCAGAGCCGAAATATGAGGGAAGTATCTGGTATATCTGGGAAGATGAGGAGGCGTACCGGAAGCTGTATCCAGAGCTTACATTTGCTTTTGACCATAAAAAAATCTATGATTTTACAGAGATGCCGGAATTAGAAAAGCAGGTAGAAAAGATGGACGGTCTTAAGATTTATCCTCTTTCCGGGCGGGAGGCGACAGCCGGCTATACGCCTCAGAAGCTGACGATGAAACTGAAACTGGATCAGGAAGCAAGAGAAACACTGGAGCGATACGCAGCTTTGGATCAGACGCAGTATCTGCCGGTTCTGGAGGATCAGGAAGGTCAGAACAATCCCGTGGAAGGGGAGGAACAATCAGAGAAGGAAGAAAGCGCAGAAACGATAGAATACACAGAAGAGATGAAAGATACAGAAACGTTAGAAGCCACAGAGACGCCGGAATCTGACGCAGACAAGACCGATGGGAAAAAATCAAAGGAAGCAGAAAACAGGGAGGGGATCGAAGACTCCAGAGTATCCTGCATCCTGAATGGATCGGAGTATTCTCTGAATATAGATGCCTCTGTTTCTAAGGCAGAGGATGTTGTGTACACAGGAACGGTCAGGGCTTCTTTCTGTTCGCCGGATCTTCTGCAAGGACTTTATTCGGAAGAGATGGGGGAGGGCTGGAGAGAGCAGGAGGAAGAATACGACTTGGCCAGCTGGATTTCCCAGGACGGGAACGGTCATGTAAGTATAAGCTTTGACAGACAGTTTTATGAGAATACAGAAAGTAAAAAAGCAGAAACGCTTCCGGAGCCGGTATCGGAGGAAGAAGGAATAAAAATCTGCCGGGAATTTCTGGAGGAAATAGGAATGGAAGGCAGCGTATACCAGGCGCCCTATAGTGAGGGCAGTACCTATCTGATACAGCCAAAGCTGGAAGGCCTTCCTCTGGCAGAAGCGTCTCAGTGGTTTGCCTTTGGAACCTTTACCCTGGAAGGAGACAAAATTGCAGCGGCGATTCTGCCCTTAAAGCTGAAGACAGAAAAGAAAGAACAGACAGACTTGCTTCCCATGGAAGAGATCCTGGAAAGACTGGGACAGTATGTAGAGCTGGGAGAGATTTCTTGTATTGAGAAAGATACGGTGATCCGTGAGATACGCCTGGAGTATTATGTATTGCTTACAGAGGAAGGGCTGGTTTACCGCCCTGTATGGAACTTCAGGGGCCCTGCTTCCTGGGGGGAAGAGGAGCCGGAGACGGAAGATCTCATCTATATGGATGCTGTGACAGGGGCTTATATATCTTCCCTGGGATCTTTGCAGGGTCATGCATAGGTTTTGTAAAAAATAAGTAAGAAAAGTGTAAGTTTAGAATAAATGTTTCGTAAAATGTCCCTTGTTGCAAGGGACATTTTTGTATATAATAGAACTATAGCATCCGTGTACATAGGGCAGCACGTGGACGTATGAAGAGTGAAAGCAGCACAGACAGGAAACGAAGTGGGCTTTTTTCTGACCGTATTGTCCCATGTACACGGATGCTGGTTGCAGGGAAGAGAGAAATCTTCGCATCCTATCATAGAAAGATTTCACCCAAAGATTACATTAAGAGAAAAGCAGATCGCTTTTACAAATGAGGAGACAGGTATTATGCATATCATGGTAACAGAACTGCTCAGCGGCTTGGCCCTGTTCTTGTTCGGAATGAAGTTTATGAGCGAAAGTTTGCAGAAACTGGTGGGAGAGCGGCTCCACGGCATTTTAAAGTCAATGACAGAAAACAAGTACATTGCGTTGCTGTTTGGAGCTTTTTTTACGGCAGTGATTCAGTCCTCCGGTGCCACTACGGTTATGGAGGTAAGCTTTGTGAACGCAGGACTGATGACGGTGGAACAGTCAGTAGGGCTTACCTTTGGCGCCAACATTGGAACCACCATCACTTCCCAGCTGGTCTCTCTGAAGCTGACGGCAATCGCTCCTTTTATCATTTTTGCAGGAGCGGCCATTATCACCTTCGGAAAGCGGCCTATTTTGCGGAAGGCAGCGGATGTCACCTTTGGTTTCGGCGCCCTGTTTTTAGGGATTAATCTGATGACCGGTGCATTGGGTGCTTTGCATCAGTTTCCGGAGATTGTAAAGATCTTCCATTATCTGGGAAATCCGGTATTTGCTCTGCTGTTGGGACTTTTGATGACTGTGGTCGTGCAGAGTTCTTCTGTTACGGTCAGTGTGCTGGTGCTGCTGGCGGATTCCGGTCTGGTGGATCTGGCAAGCTGCGTATATTTCATTTTAGGTGCCAATGTGGGCTCCTGTACTCCGGCAGTGGTGTCTGCCATGCATTCCAACAAAGAGGCAAAGCGCACAGCTTTGATTCACGTACTGTTTAATGCAGTGGGTGTGGTGCTGTTTTCCGGTATTATGCTGTTTGCCAAGGATGGGCTGATCGGGCTGATCTCCGGTATCAGCGGCGTGGGAAATGCCAAGCGGTTTGTGGCAAATGCGGATACGCTGTTTAAGGTGATTCAGGCGCTGATCTTGCTTCCCTTTACCAGTCAGATGGTAGCGCTGTCAAAGAAGATGATCCCGGAGGGAGCTCCATCAGAGGCAGAGGCGCTGAACGAGCGGAAGCTTTTGTACATAGGAAAGAGCACAAAATATAAAGAATCTACAGCAGTGGTAGATTCCATCAAAGAGATCGAGCGAATGGCTTACATGGTGCGCCAGAATCTGAATTTGTCTCTGGATGCGCTTCTGGACGATGATCTGGAAAATGCAGAGGTACTGCAAAACAGGGAGAAATATGTGGATTTCTTAAGCAGGGGCATTACAGAGTATCTGATTGCGATGAATAAGCTGCAGCTGCCCCTTGGGGATGCTGACCGGATCGGAAGTTTGTTCCATGCAGTGATCGATATAGAGCGGATCGGAGATCATGCGGTGAATATTCTGGAGGCTGCCCAGAGAAAGCGGGATAAGGGAATTGTTTTTTCCGAGCAGGCATATAAAGAGATGATGGATCTGAAAGAGAATGTGATGGAGATTTATGATGATTCTCTGCGTATCTTTGCCAGCGGAAAGCAGGACCTTCTGGAACGGGTATCAGTTCTGGAGGATGAGATTGACCGGAAGCAGATCCTTTATCAGGAAGAGCATGTGGAGCGTATGTCTTCCCAGAGCTGTTCTGTGGAGGCTGGACTGATTTTTATGGATTTTCTCATCGGAATGGAGCGGATCGGAGATCATGCCATGAATATCGCGTATTCTGCCACTGGTAAATAAAGGGAAAAGGAGAGGAAAACGATGAAAGTATTGATGCTGAACGGAAGTGCAAGACAAAAAGGAAACACCTATCAGTCTCTTTTGGAAGTAGGAAAGCAGTTGGAAAAAGAAGGAATCGAATATGAAATTTTTCAGATCGGTCCGGGTCCGGTGAGGGACTGCATTGGATGCGGCAAGTGCAGCGAAAACGGCTGTGTATTTACCGATGACAAGGTGAATGAGTTTGTGGCAAAAGCCAAGGAGGCAGACGGGTTTGTATTCGGGACTCCGGTTTACTATGCCCATCCCAGCGGGCGTATTTTATCCTTTCTGGATCGGGTATTTTACAGCAGCGGCAGAGCCTTTGCTTTTAAACCGGCAGCTTCTGTGGCAGTGGCCAGGAGGGGAGGCACTACTGCATCTTTTGATGTGCTGAACAAATACTTTGGCATTTCTCAGATGCCGGTGGCAGGCTCTACCTATTGGAATCAGACCCATGGAGCAGGAGAGGGGGAAGCGCTCCTGGATGCAGAGGGGCTTCAGACTATGCGGAATTTGGCCAGAAATCTGGCCTGGATGATGAAATGTTTTGAGGCTGGACGGCAGCAGGGAATTGAGCTGCCCAGGGCAGAGCGGGAAAACCGAACCAGTTTCATACGGTAGGCTGTGTCACTCTGCTTTCCTTTTTCATAAGGTAAAGAAAAAGGTATTTTTTATGAATTTAACGAAGCTTGTGCCTGTGGTGGGGACAATTTTGAGTATGACAAGAGAGAATGGATGCTGCGGTCAGCAGATCAGTCTGAGAACTCCGGAAGGAATGGTACACTTTGCTGTTTCGGAATCGACCATGATCGTGGACAGCAAGCGGCTGCGTCCGGGAATGAGGGTAGCTGCTTTTTATGACAGCAGCCTTCCTGTGCCCCTGATCTTTCCGCCAAGATATCAGGCCCAGATGATTGCGCCCCTTGCGGGAAATGAAGAGATCCTGCTGTCCTTTTTCGATCAGACGCTGACATCAGCTGACGGATCTTTGCGGCTTAAGGTGGATCGCAGAACCAGGGTGGAGACCATCAATGGTCAGAATTTCACCTGCAATTTGCGAAATCGGATGCTGTTAGTGTATTACAGTGAGACCACCAGAAGTATTCCGCCCCAGACTTCCCCATCCAGAATCATTGCATTCTGTGGATGAGAAGAGAGAAAAGCAGTTTTATTTCAGCGTGTAGGATGTTTTCTTCCATCTGGAACAAGCAGTTCATTTTGCAGGCGGGAGACGCTTAACAGATAAAAAGCGGGATGTGGCAAAAATCCTCCGGGATTTATATTTTGCCACATCCCGCTTTTTCCTGGCATAGGAAATCACTTCCCATACACAAAAAAAGGCTCTTGGAGATCGCACTGCGTCGGGGAAGAAAGATGTGTCTGAAACTTCCCGCCGCAGGCAAAGAAGCCTGCTGGCAGACTCCTTTTATGCCTTAACGGCCGTCGGTCTTACAGCTTTTTTCCAGTGAGCATTTCATAGGCCTGGAGATATTTGTCAATGGTTTTATCCACAATCTCCTGAGGAAGGGTCCAATCGTTGCCCGGATGGGCGGTGAGCCAGTCTCTGGCAAACTGTTTGTCAAAGGAGGGTTGTCCGTGACCGGGCTCGTACTGATCAGCAGGCCAGAAACGGGAACTGTCCGGTGTGAGCATTTCATCACCGATCACAATAGTTCCCTCTTCGTCCAGACCGAATTCAAACTTGGTGTCAGCAATGATGATGCCCTTGCTGAAGGCGTAATCTGCGCATTTTTTGTACAGGGCAATGGTGAGATCACGAAGTTTGGAGGCATATGCTTCACCCTTGCCGGGGAAGTGCTTCTCCAGATAGTCAATGCTCTGCTCATAGGAAATATTTTCATCGTGGTCGCCGATCTCTGCCTTGGTGGAGGGGGTATAGATGGGCTCCGGCAGCTTGTCAGACTCTTTTAATCCCTCTGGCAGGCGGATGCCGCAGACGGTTCCGTCTTTTTGGTAGCTGGCCCAGCCGCTTCCGGTGATATAACCCCGGACGATGCACTCAACGGGAAGCATATTCAGCTTTCGGCACATCATGCTGTTGCCGTCAAAACGATCCTGCTGGAAAAATTCCGGCATGTCTTTCACATCGGTGGAGAGCATGTGGTTGGGGAGAAGATCCTGGGTAAAATCAAACCAGAATTTGGACATCTGGGTCAGAACCGTTCCCTTCTTTGTCACTGTGTTATTCAAGATTACATCAAAACAGCTGATCCGGTCAGTAGCAACCATAATCAGATTGCTTCCATTGTCATAAATTTCCCGGACTTTTCCTTCTTTGATCGGCTTCATATTCTGCACCTCTCTGTAGTTTGTTATTTTTAGTACTGTATTTTCGGGCTTTCCAGAGAAAACTGTTCATAACGGAAACCCTATTATTATAGATAAACAGATTTCTTCTTAAAAATCAATACTCTTTTTACAGGAAACACAAATTTTGGCACATTGGTCAATAAATGGGAAGATTTAAGAAAACATTTAGATTTATTTTGATTTGGAGTATTGATTTATGGAATTTGTATAATTATAATAAGCGTAGCACAGTAGCTGGATTTTTTACAGATGCTGCTGCGGATTGAGGAGGAAAAGATGGATAATAATCAAAACAATCATGGCCGTGGGCCTGGGGATCCGGGAAACGGTCAGGGAAATAACAACCGGAAAAATCATTCTATGATTATGATTTTCATTGTTGTTACTGTACTTACTTTGCTGGGCATGAATTTCATCAATAATATGATGCGAGACAGCACTTCAAAGGAGATCAATTACAATGAGTTTTTGGAAATGCTGGATAAGGGCATGGTGGAGAAAGTGACGCTCACCAGTGATACCATCACCATTGTCCCGAAAGTTCAGCCTTTTACCGAACAGGGGGTGGAGATTTCCTATTACACCGGACGGATCAAAGGCGATGAGGAGCTGATCCCCCGCCTGAATGAGGCTGGGGTAAAGTATACGGAGGAAATCCCGGATACGACAACCAATATTATACTGAATATCCTGCTGTCGCTGCTGCCGCTGGTATTTATCTGGTTTTTGCTGGGGATGCTGATGCGGAGGATGTCCGGAGGCGGAGGCGTTATGGGCGTGGGCAAAAGTAAGGCCAAGGTTTACGTTCAGAAGGAAACCGGAGTCCTGTTTAAGGATGTGGCCGGTCAGGATGAGGCAAAGGAGTCTTTGCAGGAAGTGGTAGATTTCCTGGAGAATCCGGGTAAATATACCAAAATCGGAGCAAAACTGCCAAAGGGAGCGCTGTTAGTGGGGCCTCCCGGAACCGGTAAGACTCTGCTGGCAAAGGCAGTTGCCGGGGAGGCCAAGTGCCCCTTCTTCTCCCTGTCAGGCTCTGACTTTGTGGAGATGTTTGTGGGTGTGGGGGCATCCCGTGTAAGAGACCTGTTTGAGGAGGCAAAGAAAAATGCCCCCTGCATTATCTTTATTGATGAGATTGATGCCATCGGTAAGAGCCGTGACAGCCGCTACGGCGGAGGCAATGATGAGCGGGAGCAGACGCTGAACCAGCTTCTGGCGGAGATGGACGGATTCGACACCTCCAAGGGCCTGCTGATTCTGGCTGCTACCAACCGCCCGGAGGTTTTGGATCAGGCGCTGCTTCGTCCCGGCCGTTTTGACCGCCGGGTGATCGTGGATAAGCCGGATCTGAAAGGCCGTGTGGATGTGCTGAAGGTTCACGCCAAGAATGTGCGCATGGACGAGACAGTAGATCTGGAGGCCATTGCTCTGGCTACCTCTGGCGCCGTCGGCTCTGATTTGGCAAACATGATCAATGAGGCTGCCATTCTGGCAGTGAAAAAGGGAAGAAATACGGTTTCTCAGAAAGATCTGTTTGAGGCAGTGGAGATCGTGCTGGTAGGTAAAGAGAAAAAGGATCGGGTTCTGAGCAAAGAAGAGCGGAAGATTGTCTCCTATCATGAGGTGGGACATGCGCTGGTGAGCGCTTTGCAAAAGGATTCTGAGCCGGTACAGAAGATTACCATTGTTCCAAGAACCATGGGAGCTTTGGGATATGTGATGAATGTGCCGGAGGAAGAAAAATTTCTGAACACAGAAAAAGAGATACGGGCTATGCTGGTAGAGTTCGTGGCCGGCCGTGCAGCGGAGGAGCTGGTGTTTGATACAGTGACTACCGGGGCGGCTAACGATATTGAGAAGGCCACCAAGGTGGCGAGAGCTATGATCACGCAGTACGGTATGTCCAAGAAATTTGGGCTTATGGGTCTGGAGAGTGCTGCCAACCAGTACCTGGAGGGCAGGACGGTATTAAACTGCAGTGATGTGACAGCGGCTGAGGTGGATCAGGAAGTGATGCGTGTGCTGAAAGAATCCTATGAGGAGGCGAAGCGCCTCCTGAGGGAACATCGCAGCACCATGGATCAGATTGCTGCTTTCCTGATTGAGAAGGAGACCATCACAGGAAAAGAATTTATGGAGATTTTCCACCGGGTAGAGGGAATTACCCCGGAGCAACGCCAGCAGGGAAAGAATACAGGACGTATCCTGGAGACCCCAAAGGTGATTGAACTTCCGCAAAACGGCGGCCTGGATGTAAAGTCCGATGAAGAGCAGGAAGCAGGGAGAGAAGCTCAAAAGCCTGGTGAGGAGAAGGAGACAGAGGTATCCGTTCAAAAATCCGGCGAGGAGAAGGAGGCAGAGGAAGCTGCTTTGGCATCCGCTGAGTCTGGAAAGGCGGAGGTATCTGACCAGGAGGATGGGGAATAGAGAGAAAAAATAGCAGAAAAGAGCCAGCGGTGAGAGGGAGCAAAAGCGCCGGGTGAGGGGAGAAGTATCGGCGCTTTGGATGCAAAAAGGATAAGTTTCGGAGGCGCTCCGTCATTTAGAATAAAGATCTGATAAATGAGGAGCAAAATTCGGGATAATGCTAATTGAAATTATGGGGAAACGTGCTAAAATATTCGATTATCAGATAAAATAGTAAGAGAGTATTATATGCATGAAATGGGGAGAAACCATGAAAACAGTAAAAAATTTATATGATCAGTATAAGCATGGACTTTGGATCCTTGTGTATATGGTTTTCTATCTGCTGGGTTTTTTTATTCTGGAGAATGCGGAACACCGCCATTACCATATTATTCACAGCTGGATTGATGACCTGATTCCTTTCTGCGAGTATTTCATTGTGCCGTATCTGCTTTGGTTTGCATACCTGGCAGTGGGGGTGGGCTGGTTTATTTTCCGGGCCAAGGATAAGAGAGAGTATTATCAGCTTACATCGGTGCTGGTGCTGGGAATGACCATTTTCCTGATTGTGAGTTGTGTGTATCCCAACAAGCAGGATCTTCGCCCGGTGGTGTTTGATAACAATAATATTTTTACTCAGATGGTGCAGCATCTGTATGCTACGGATACGCCCACGAATATTTTACCCAGTATCCATGTGTTTAATTCACTGGCCATGTTTTACGCTATTAACCGAAGCCCCCAGTTAAAAAAGCGTTACGGGGTGCGGATTTTCTGCGGAGTGCTTACGGTATCCATCATTTTGTCTACCATGTTTTTAAAACAGCATTCTGTCGTGGATGTGTCTCTGGGAATATTGATGGCAGTGACGCTGCAGGGGATTTGTGAACGGGTGTTCCAGACAGGAACAGAGAGTTACCGCAGAGGAGATCTCAGAAGAATTTATTAGGATATTTTGCGCCCATAGGCTGTATGCTTTAAAAGCTGCGTCTATGGGTGTTTGCTTGTTTCATGGGAAATTCCTTCCTATGAAACAAAAATGCTCCGCAGGATCACACTGTGCGGATTGGAAAGATGTCGCCTGTGGCGGGTGAAGGAAAAAAGGGAGTAGGAGGAAGAGAGAAAATGGAGAGACTATTTGACAAAAAGCAGCTGAGAGCTCTGATCATTCCCCTGGTGATCGAGCAGGTGCTTGCCATGACGGTGGGTATTGCAGATACGACCATGATTTCTTATGCCGGGGAGGCGGCCATATCCGGAGTTTCCCTGGTGGATATGATCAACAATGTGCTCATCGGGATTTTTGCCGCAGTGGCCACCGGAGGCGCGGTGATTATATCCCAGTATCTGGGCAGCAGGAATCGGGAGAAGGCCTGCGAGGCTGCAGGTCAGCTTTTGATGATCATTACTCTGATTTCACTTGGTATTATGGGAATTTGTCTGTGGCTGCGCCAGCCTCTTTTGCGTCTGCTTTTTGGTTCTGTGGAGGATGGGGTGATGGAGAGCGCCATGACATATTTTTTACTGTCCGCCTTTTCCTATCCGTTTTTGGCAGTGTATAATTCCGGGGCAGCCATCTACCGCTCCATGGGCAATTCCAAAGTACCTATGTATATTTCAGCAGCTATGAATGTGATTAATATTGTGGGAAATTCGATTCTGATTTTTGGCTGCGGCCTGGGAGTAGCGGGAGCTGCTCTGGCAACTCTGGTGGCCAGGATGACGGCAGCGGTGGTGCAGACGGTTCTGGTATGGCAGAAAAAGAAACCGGTTCATGTGAGCCTTCGGGGGATTTTTCACTGGAATGGAGAGATGATTGGGAAGATTTTGACCATCGCTCTGCCAAACGGTGTAGAGAGCGGGATCTTTCAGGGAGGCCGGGTTGTGCTGGTGAGTATTATCGCAGCGTTCGGTACTGCTCAGATCGCCGCAAATGCTGTGGCCAACAGTCTGGATTCCATGGGGATTCTGGGAGGAAATGCCATGAATCTGGCTATGATTACTGTGGTAGGCCAGTGCATTGGTGCAGGAGATATGAAACAGGCTTCTGATTACACGAAAAAGCTTCTGAAAATCACCTATGCCATCATCGGGGTCACCTGCGGCTGTTTGCTGTTGTTCTTAAATCAGATATTAAATATCTACAGCCTGTCTTTGGAGGCCAGAGAGCTTTCTAAGATTCTGGTGTTTATTCACAATGGTTTTGGTATGCTGCTGTGGCCGGTTTCCTTTACGCTTTCATATTCTCTGAGAGCAGCAGGGGATGTAAAATTTACCATGGTAGTATCTATTTTTTCCATGTTTGCGTTCCGAATTCTGTTCAGTGTGATTTTGGGAAGCTGGATGGGCATGGGGGCAGTGGGAGTGTGGCTTGCCATGGTGCTGGATTGGATTTTCCGCTCCATCCTGTTTATTTGGAGATTCCGCAGTGGAAAGTGGAAAAATTTTCATTTGATCGGATAGGAAGAAAATTTGGAGACAAGCTGATCTGGCCTCAAAGTGTGGCGGTAAGCAGTCTTAATAACCCTGTTAGGGAAAATAAAGAGAAGGGGAAGCTGCCGATGGAGTTTCATTTTAATATAGAAGAAGAGTTAAAAAAACTGCCTCCAAGGCCCGGCGTGTACATTATGCACGATGAAAACGATGGGATCATTTATGTGGGCAAGGCCATCAGCTTAAGGAACCGGGTGCGCCAGTATTTTCAGAGCAGCAGGAACAAGGGGCCAAAGATTGAGCAGATGGTAGCCAGGATTCGCCGGTTTGAATACATTGTGACGGATTCAGAACTGGAGGCGTTGGTTCTGGAGTGTAACCTGATCAAGGAACACCGCCCCAAGTACAATACGATGCTGAAGGATGACAAGACCTATCCTTTTATCAAAGTGACGGTGGGGGAAGCGTATCCGAGGGTGCTGTTTTCACGCACTATGAAAAAGGACAAATCCAAATATTACGGTCCTTATACCAGCGCAGGGGCGGTGAAGGACACCATAGAGCTTCTTCGAAAGCTCTATAAGATTCGAAGCTGTAACAGAAATCTTCCCAGAGATATCGGCAAGGAGCGGCCCTGCCTGAACTATCACATCAAACAGTGCAACGCTCCCTGCCAGGGGTATGTAAGCCAGGAGGATTACCGGAAGCAGATCGGGAGCGCCATGGAGTTTCTTAACGGTAATTATGCTCCGGTCTTGAAGATGCTGGAGGAGAAGATGCAGCAGGCGTCCGAGAATATGGAGTTTGAGGAGGCCATTACCTACCGGGATCTGAGGAACAGCGTACGGCAGGTGGCTCAGAAACAGAAGATTACCAGCGGGGACGGTGAGGATAAAGATGTGCTGGCAGTGGCAGCGGACGGAACAGACGCTGTGGTGCAGGTGTTCTTTATCAGAGGAGGCCGCCTGATCGGAAGAGATCATTTCTTTTTAAAGATTGGTCTTTACGACCGGAAGGCAGTGATTTTAAACAGCTTTATCAAGCAGTTCTATTCCGGGACACCCTTTATTCCCAGAGAGCTGATGCTGGAGGTGGAGGTGGAGGAGCATGAACTTCTGGAACAGTGGCTCACTGCCCGAAGAGGCCAGCGAGTATTGATTCGGGTTCCCAAGAAGGGGACAAAGGAAAAGCTGGTGGAGCTGGCAAGACAGAACGCAGTGATTGTGCTAAATCAGGATCGGGAGCGGATCAAGCGGGAGGAAGGCCGAACCATAGGAGCCATGAAGGAGATCTCTGATCTTTTGGCTCTGCCCAGGATCAACCGGGTGGAGGCTTATGATATTTCCAATATCAGCGGTTTTGAATCTGTGGGCTCCATGGTGGTGTTTGAGCGGGGCAAGGCCAAACGCAGTGATTACCGAAAGTTTAAAATCCGAACGGTGCAGGGGCCGGATGACTATGCCAGTCTGGAAGAAGTGCTGACCAGGCGCTTTTCCCATGGAATGAAAGAAAAGCAGGAGCTTCAGGAAAAACAGGTGGAGCAGGAGCTGGGGAGCTTTTCTAGCTTTCCGGATTTGATTA
>CAJLNC010000006.1 GCA_905207905.1 uncultured Lachnospiraceae bacterium
TTTTTCTCATTTCTTATATCCTCCTTTATAGTGTCAGTCCGCCTATTATACGGGCTGAATCTTTGTTGCCTGTAAGAATTTCGATCT
The DNA here is from genome assembly GCA_905207905.1 of uncultured Lachnospiraceae bacterium. The sequence continues at coordinate 88 of CAJLNC010000006.1, forward strand.
GATTTCCGTCTGCTGCAAGAAGTGAACGGTCCAGATATAAGCAAAAACCGCTGCTGTCCGTTTTTCCATCTTCTGTGGAAACATCCATCGGAAATGCTTCATAAATCTTATCATGGTTCAATCTTATATAAATCCTGCTGTCTATATCCAGATATTTTTCTTCAATACAACCTGTGATCTTTTCCAGATTTCCCTGGATCTCGCACTGAACTGCTCCGGCACCGGCAGGAACCGTATCTTCTTCCGTAACATTCACCTGACACTCCGGTCCTTCCATGATCGGCGGTGACTGTGCCATTTCCGGGAGAAAACGCTCTGCCCGTTCCACGATCACAGTATCTGCATTCTTCTCATCCACTTCACTCATCTGGTAAGGTACTCCTCTGGAAAAATACGCACTGGAATAAGCATCTGCCATAAACGGAAGCAGTGCATTACCAAAAGAATCACGGAACATGACCAGACTTCCTTCCTTCACAGGATTTACCGTTGTGATCTTCGGATCAAAATTACTTACCACTTCTCCCACATAGGCAAATGTTGTCTGTCTGTCATAATAAACTTCCTCTTCCGGTGTCGTTGCAAGAGGATACAGCATCTCATCCAGATCTCCTGTGAAATCTGTTTTTATAGTATAGGGTTCCTCCTTATAGGAAACATGCTCCTTTTTCAGAGAAGACAGCAATGTTTCCGCCACAACTGCAGCACCCTTGTTGTTCCAGTGTGAATCTCTTTTGTGATAAAGAACTTCTTTCTCTTCTGAAAGAGTCTCATACAGATCTCCGTAAGAAACCTGCTCCTGCCTGAGATATTTCTGAAGATTAACAAGGTTTTTGTCCGATGATACCTTCAGGCTGTCATAGTACGGCATGTTCTCTCCATAGAGTGAGTTTTTATTAGGTGCCACAGTAAAAAGAAACTGCACACCTTTTTCATTCAATGTCTCCTGCATCATGGCCAATGTATGTGCAATATTAAAAAGGCTTCTCTCGGAAAGAAGCTCCTCTCCAAGATAATCCTCCAGCGAATCCTTATAATAAAGCCAGTTATCGGTTCCCTGGATCACACCATCTGCAGTAGATACTCCGAAAATCTTCCCGTTCAAAAGGGCATTTGCCGTTACCAGCTCATTTCGAAACGCAAAATGTTCCTGAAAATATTCGCCTGCTTCCGGCAGCCAACGGGTATTGATCTCGTTTTCTTTTTTCAGTTCAGGAAACTCAGCCAGTCTTCGGTTTTCAGACGATGCTTCCTGCTTTGTCACCGCCATCCCCAGAGATGGCACAAGACAAGCTGCAAAAAATGCAGTAATATAAAGCACCTGCAATTTTTTCATGTTTTCTGCCTCCTCTTAAAATCGAAAATAGATGAACGGATTATAGGTGGATGTCAATACTCGTATAAACACAAACAAACTGTAACAAATAAAAACAACCACTTTTATGATTTCATAAATTTGGGGACGTATCCATTCTTTTATCTTAGCATGAATTACTCTGGGAATTTTGGTTGACGCTATTATTCCGATAATTAAAATAGCTATGGAAAATCCATTCAAATAATAGGATGCAGAAAATATTGGTTGCCCAATCTTCTCTAAAGAAAACATTCTTCCAAGATATTCTACTGCCCTTGACAACGTATCTGCTCTAAAAAGAACCCAGCCGACCATAACTACAAGTACCGTATAAATGTGAGAAAAGAAAGAGAATAATTTTCCGTCTCTTATTCTGTAATGTTTTTTACAAATTCTCTCAATAAGCATAAAACCGCCATGATAAATCCCCCATAGAACAAAATTCAACGATGCCCCATGCCATAATCCTGTAGCTAAAAATACAATAAATAGATTAACATACACATTTCCTTTTCGATTTCCGCCCAAAGGAATATATAAATAATCTCTGAAAAAAGAAGATAGAGAAATATGCCATCTTCTCCAAAATTCAGTAATACTGCGTGAAATATATGGCAGATTAAAATTTTCTTTGAACTCAAAACCAAACATTCTTCCAAGTCCAATAGCCATATCGCTATACCCTCCAAAGTCAAAATAAATCTGAAGAGTATAGCAAATAATTCCTAACCATGCAGTACTTGTAAGTAATCCGGAGTAATCTGCACTGTTAAATATATTGTCTGCAATAACTGCCATCGTATTGGCAACCAATACTTTTTTCCCTAGCCCCAGCATAAAACGCTGCACCCCAGAAGAAAACAAGTCTATGGTCACGCTTCTGCTTTCTATTTGAGAATTTACATCTTTATACCGAACAATCGGTCCTGCGACAAGCTGAGGAAAAAGTGATATATATAATGCAACATTTAATATGTTTTTTTGAACCTCTACTTCTCCACGATAATAATCAATTACATACGTCATTCCCTGAAATGTAAAGAATGAAATACCAATAGGCAATACAATATTCCTGAGTGGTATTGCCGTATGAAACAAATCATTTAATATTGTTATTGAAAAATCTAAGTACTTAAAATAAAACAAGATTCCTAAATTTCCGATAACGCTAAGGCACAAGACCGTCTTTTTCAAAAAATCGTTTTTTCTTCTTTTCGCTACATATATTCCAATACCAGAAAAGTAATTCAATGCAATAGAAAGTAGCATTACAAAAAAGTATCCGGCACCCCCCCCAGAAATAAAAAAACAGACTTGCAAGAAGTAATACGTTATTTTTCATTTTTTTTGGCGATATAAAATACAGCCCCAATACTATCGGCAAAAAAATGAACAAAAAAACATTTGAGCTAAATACCACTACCGTTCCTCCCTCAATTCATAATCACAACTTTCAGATATAGTATTCCTCGAAATTGCGCTTCCTAATGCTACTGCTATTCTCTTCCTCTGCTCTCTTCGATTGCCTCTCTCGTAGCATTTAAATAAGCATATCCGTATTTCTTATCTGGTTCCAGGTAGGCACCTTCTCCCCATTCATTCCAGGCGTTTACAAATAAAAGCCTATCATCTAAATCATCCCGTTCTTTCTGCTCCTGGATAATATCCTTCAGCCATTTTTTGTATAGCTTGGGCGTGGAGCCCTGGAAAATCATTCCTTTATGATTTCTTCTGGCAGTGTTATCCCACATAGGCATAATAGCACGATACAATTTTGCATAATTATATCGGAAATACTTTTTATTTTTCACGATATCCCCATAAGAGAAAACCTCTCCTGCAAAATCTCTTCGGATATATTGAAGATCCCTTGTTATATTTTTACAATTCTGATATAACGTTCCTGGATGAAATTCTGAAACTGCATCAAAGCCCTTGGCCAGCCAATCTGTCTCCACTGTGTTTTCTTTCACTGCAATAATATAAAGTTCTCCTAAATTATTTGCTCTGCAGTAATCTCTCCAATAAGCCAGCACCGCCTGCGCGTCCGGCATCAGCGATGGTCTGTATACCGTTAAAAGTTTCTTGCCCTTTACTTTAATGTACCTCTCGTCATCCAAAAATCTGGCAATATCTTCTATCACATTCTTATAGCTCAATAATTCTGATGACTGCTTCATCAAAATTGCTTCATTTGTTCCATCAAAACGTCTCGTCCAGTTCTCATTTGCCCAACAAAGAGAAAACGGAAAATCCAAATCTTTATTCGCCAGAAAATCTTCCAGTGGCTTTTCTAACAAGCGTTCGCCGTCAAACCAATAATAATAAAAGGAAAAACCGTAAATTCCGTACATCTTAGCAATTTCGATCTGCCGCTGCATATTTTCCTTGATTCTCAAATCATAACATCCCAGTTCTCCTGGCAGTCTGGGCTGATAATGATCTTCAAACTGCGGCACAGCCCTTATCACATTATCCCATTCTGTGGTTCCTCTTCCCCACCACTCTTCATTATGGGGATCCGGATGAAACTGAGTAAGATAATAAGCAATAATCTTTGGATCGCCCTCCTGATATTCATAGCTGCGTTCGGAAATTGCTACACACTCTTTCGGATTGGGCGCATCTGGGATATGGGTGATCTGACTGATATACCGATCTTTATAAAAACCATCTACATCATAATTGACAACATCCTTTAAGGCAATTTTTTCCTCTTTTTCTTCATCAAAATCTGTCTGCGCAACCGCATGATGAGCTTCCACCAGCTCCAACATTTTCTGAGTAATACTCAGCCAGGTATTATCCAATGCATCCTTGTCCAGCTGTTTTAAGTATGCCTCATCCTTCCGAAGCTGAACGGCCTTGTCCAGCTGCTTCATAAATTCATCCTGATCTTTCGCACACAGACAGGAAGAATACTTTTGGCATTCTGGAAGTGCATAAGTTACCACAGGCTTGCCCTGGGCCATGTATTCAAAAATTTTAACTGGAGAAACAGACAGGGTAATATCATTTATAAGGAACGGAAGAATTCCAATATCATAAAATATAGAATACTGATTTAATTCATGATACGGCTTTGCCCCAATATAATAAACATTTTCACAATCTAAAATATTACTCTTCTTTAAGCATTCATCATGCTCATGACCAATTAAAAGCAATGCAAAGCGCCCATCGGCAGCAATTCGTTTCAACAGGTCATAATCCACCCATTTTGCAAGTGCCCCATGGTATCCTACAATGATCTTTCCTTTCTCCACGATCTCACGAATATCCGCCGGACACTGTTCTTTCTTTTTCTCAATATGCCAAAATTCATAATCCACACCATTATTGATCATAGCCATATTCTTATTCCGATACGGCTTCATCTGATGATACAATTTATCCGATGTGGCAACTGCAATAACGCTTTCGTTGCGCAGCAGAGCCTCATGTCTTTTGAACACAAATTCCGGAATGTTTCCGGTGATTTGAGGTGTCAGCTCATCAATATACTCATAAACAACTTCATAATTTCTGTCAAGATAATCATTGATCTCTGTAATCTGAGTAGCCAAATCTATCGACTGAATTCTAACATATTTCAGCTCATCTCTTGTATCCAATATTTGAAATAGTTTCTTTTTAATCTCTTCGTCATTTAAATTTACAATACATAAGGTAGGAGAAACAAACTTATACAATTCCACGTCTTTATCTACGACAGGATGCGCCCCATAAATTGAAATTCCTCCTAACTTTCCCACTTGTAAAGAGATATGCTGAAACCGCTGAAACAATGGAGTATTCCAGCCCATGGGCACGCTGAAAATATCAATAAATTTATGCGGCGTATCCTCCAGCCATCTTTTAAACGCTTCCCATTCCGAATCTGTCTCTGCTCGCCTGGTAATCTGCATCTCTCTCTGAGACTGCACAATGTTATTCTTTCCCTCATGCAGAATTTTGTACACTGTCACTTTCAGCCCATAATTTTTAAAGGTATACTTTGTCAAATAAGCAAGCCTCTTCACCTGCTTGCCTACTCTTCCCGCACCTTTATACAGATATACAACTCCGTCAAGCACGCACCTGATTGGCTTTGTGATTTTCCAGGACACCGAATTAGAAATCTTTTCGTACTCCGACTGCACCCTTGAATTTTCATACTGAAGCTCACTTATCCTTGTCTCCAATTGCTGTATCCGTACATTATCTCCCTGACTGTTTTTCATATTTTTGCTCCCACATTAACTTAACCTAATTTTTCAACCAATATATCCGCAATCTGTCTGCACGCCGTACCATCTCCATAGGGATTGCTGGCGGTACTCATTTTCTGATATTCTGTTTTATTTTCCAATAAAAGTTTAAAATTTTCATAGATTGTCTCTTCATCAGTTCCTACCAGTTTTAAAGTTCCTGCCTTGATTCCCTCCGGACGCTCCGTTGTATCCCGCATAACTAAAACAGGCTTTCCCAATGAAGGAGCTTCCTCCTGGATTCCGCCGCTGTCTGTCAAAATCAAATAGCTTCTGGAAAGAAAATTATGAAAATCCAGTACATCCAGAGGCTCAATAATCCGGATCCTATCATCTCCTCCCAAAATCGCATTGGCAGTTTCCCTAACTGCAGGATTCATGTGTATCGGATAGATCGCTTTCACATCTGGATGTTCGTCGCACACTCTGCGAATTGCCCGGAACATATGCTTCATAGGTTCACCAAGATTCTCTCTTCTGTGAGCAGTGATCATGATGAGCCTGGATCCTTCCGCCCAGGTCAGTGCCTCATGAGTATATCCTGGCTGTACGGTTGTTTTCAGCGCATCAATCGCCGTATTTCCCGTTACAAATATCGTATCTTCTTTTTTCCCTTCTTTCACCAGATTGCTTTTTGCCAGCTCAGTGGGTGCGAAGTTGAACTCTGATATAATACTGACTGCCTGGCGGTTAAATTCTTCCGGATAGGGAGAAAAAATATTGTAGGTTCGTAATCCGGCCTCTACATGTCCCACCGGAATCTGCAGATAAAAACATGCCAGCGCAGTAACGAACGTAGTAGATGTATCGCCATGCACCAACACAACAGACGGCCGCTCTTTTTCCAGGACTTCTTTGATCCGCTCCAGTATATTAACGGTTACATCAAAAAGAGTCTGCCTCTCCTTCATAATAGACAAATCATAATCCGGCACAACATGAAATGTCTCCAGCACCTGATCCAACATCTGCCTGTGCTGCCCCGTTACACAAACCACAGTTTCCAATTCTTTCCTGGACTTTAACTCATTTACCAGCGGACACATTTTAATCGCTTCTGGTCTGGTGCCAAACACAACTAATACTTTATTCATTTTTCTTTTATCCTCCAATTTTTGTAGGTAAGGCCTATTTATTATCCAAATTTCCATCTTTCTGTTTCAAAGACTTCATAATAAATAGCGGCCGATTCAGAAATTCTCCCAATTCATCTATTCTTTCACAATTTTTTTCAGACAAATCTTCAAATATCACTTTTCCATCATCTGTTTTCACTGCTATTCCGATGCATTCCATATCCCAATAATTTTTAGTGCCTTTGGTTATATAATCGATCATTTCCCTCTTGGTTCCATGATCAAAAAGACAAATCTCCCTATTTCCTTTCCAGTTAAATCCCAATTGAAATACCATCCTTTTTGTATGATATGCCATAAAATTCAACTGATTAAGTATCTGATCTTTGGCTTCCTGAATATTAATGGATGCATTTCCATAGTCATCGCCCAGGTGGTGAAGAACATTTAACAACAATGTTACATCAAAATAATTTTTGTTCTTTTGATCAAACAAATAATATTCATTGTGAATAGAAATCCTGTGTTCAAGTCCAAAATATCTTGCGCTTAGATCCACAAACTCTGCGTGCGCCTGATTTCCCTCATAATAATCAACATGTTCTGCATGTTCATTCAACGCTTCAAAAGTAAAAAAACCTGTATTTGCTCCAATATCCAAAACCCTTTGATTTTTTAGCGTCAGCCTTGATTTTATATAGTCCCAGCGCTCCTGCTCATACCTTGAACTGGTTCTAATTTCATCTCCTCTAAGTATCCCGTGATAGTTGGAAGCCAAAATCTGGTAATTGGAATGCTTGCTGTTCATATCATAAAGCTTGATCAACTGTCCTTTTAACATCTCATTCATCTTTATATAACTCCTTGTAAATACCTATTCACTTTCAAAAATTTTCATGGTATCCTTACGGCAGTATATGTCATGTTCAAAAAATAAAAGCAGATTCTTCCATGATATTTCCGCATTGGACAATACAGAAATATTTTTTCCGTTGCTCAGATTTTCCTTTATTCCCCCGAACCAGCAATATCTTGCCGTGCAATCCGGTTTTTCCCATGGTTCCATCTTAGAAAGCAGTCCCCAGTCATGCAAAAAGAAAGGCAGGATATTTGTTTTTGCATCCACACACAGCTGCAAAGGCCCCCACATCCTTGGATTAGCCTCTATCATATAGTATCCTTTTTCCGTTTTGCGGACTTCTATCATGATCAGTCCTCGAAAACCAATCCCCTTTAGCATTTTCTCATATTTTTCAGAAATTTCTTCTTTGTGCAACGAACAGGGTTCTGCTAAAAGAATCGACTTCCCTTCTGCTTGCTGCAGTAAATTTTTTTGAGAAAATTTTTCAACTCTCTGTTCCTTACCAAAATAGTACAGAAGGTAATAACTTTCCCCCTCCAGATACTCCTGAAAATAGAAATCGTCTATATGATAATTCTTTATAAACTCACTTCTTTGTGCCTCTGTTTTTATAAGAACTGGGGAAAGATATTCTCCAGCTCCATTTACATAGCTAATCGGCTTTGCCACAAACGCTTCTGGACAGTCTTTCAGTTTACTGAAACTTGTTGGAGTCAAAATCCCCCAGCTTTCACACAGCTCCTGAAACTTTTTTTTATCAGATAACTGAAGATACAGATCTTCTGATACTAGCGGCAAAGTAAAACCACATTCATTTAATACTTTCCTATTTTTTAAAAAGAAACGATTCAAAGCCTCTGTTGACGGCGCTATTATAAATTTCTCTTGAGGATATCTATTTCCAATTTTTTTGAATATCGGAATAAATTCCTCCAATTCCAGCTTACTATTACTACGTATCTCTATAACATCCTGCCTATATTCTGTTTCAAAAATACTATCCTGATTTCCTGCAGCAACTATCCCAAATGGTATCTGTACTGCCTTCATAACGCGCAAAAGCGCAATAACCGCCCTTTGATTATAGCCGGAAAATATAATTAATCTCGACATCATCTCTCTTTAAATATGCGACTCTTTATTTTATTCGCATTCCTCCACATTTTATAAAGAAAATGGTTCTTCACTTTATAGAGTTCTGTTTCCAGTTCTTCTGCCTGTTTTTGCAGAAACTCCATTTCCTCTTTGTCCGAATCTAACTGTTGCTTCATAGTTTGAAGTTCCAGTGTGCATTGGCTCCATTCATCTTCCAACCTTTGCCGCTCTCTTTCTTTTTGTTTAAGCCAATTATCTCGCTCCCAAACCATCTGTTCTAATTCATCATCCTTATTTTTTTCAAACGCTCTTCTATCTTCATTAGTCAGACGCCTGACTTCTCCCTGAACCTTTATAACGTCAAAGCTTTTTCCTTCTACATTGTATACATACATAGGATCTTCCGTTGTAAAAACATCATAATCCTCTAATTTACCTTCCGCATTAGATGCCGTAAGTTCCAGTTGAACTTCATCCCCCCATATTCCTTCCATACGAAATTTAGCTAAGATTCCCTCCATCGGATCGAAACGGATCTGATGTAAGGGTACTCTTTTTAATCTTTCCGGCAATTCTATTTCCCATTTAAAATCATAATAGTCCTGTATAAAAAAACGTATTTTCAATTCTTCTATTTCTTCGAAGCCATCTCCTGTATCCACATAAATCCGTGCCGTCTGTATTGCTCTTTCTGGAAGAACCCCAAATATATCTTTCTCTCCCGTGGCTTTGATTAAATCTCTGAACGTATAGTGATAATATTTCTCTACTTCACCCGCAATCCATTCATCATTCATTACTTCATACAAAAATTCATATCCCAATAATCTGGTAAAAGAATCCATATTATCCCTTGTAAAATATCTGCCCAATGAATATTTGATATTAAAAAATTCTTCACAAACAAATTCCTTTCCATCTGGAAATACTTTAATGAATTCTTCTCCGCTGGAAATTTCCTGATAAAGTCTTAACATATAAAATAGCTCTATACTGGAACGAACCAAGGTGTCCGGCCTGCTTCCACTAGTATTCTTCCCCTGCTTTTGTATCCGAAACTCTGTAAGTTTTTCAGGTATAATAAAAATCTCATGGTGCAGGCAAATTTTAACCCATCTGGCCATATCTGGAATCTGCGCAAAGCCAAAATCAAAAAGCTTCTCCTTTACAAACAATTCTCTCCTGATAAGAACACTGGGGTGGCACAGGCAATTCCCATGATAGAAAAAGTAATTTAGCCATTCATATCTCGTACGATTCGGCTGTTCAAACACATCATAATAAAATCCGTTTTCCTCCTGATAGGGAGTTCCATCTTCATCTATTGGCTCTGCCCAAGTAAAACACGCTGAAACTTCTGGTTCTTCTTCCATAAATTTAACCTGTTTTTCCAACTTGTCCGTTTTCCATAAATCATCGGAGTGATGAATTGCAATGTATTCTCCAGAGGCCACATTCATAATCGCCCTTTTTACGCCTTCGGTTCTGAGATTCCTGCTGTTCCGTATTGCTTTTATTCTCGGATCTGTATAGCTTTCAATAATCTCCCACGAATTATCATTAGAACAATCATCCACAATTATTAATTCAAAATCTTTAAATGTCTGACTTAAAACACTTTCAATACTTTCTTTGATATATCGCTCGTGATTATAAGATGTTAAAACAATGGATACCTTCATATTTCTCCTTGTCAAATTATTCATATAAAAACCAAAAATTAATACTATATTCTAATGTCTGTTTTTACTTTTTCCAACAATATGTCCCCACAGTTTCAATAAGTTCGGTTTGCTTTCTGTCCTTCTCCCATATTTTTCTGCACAATTGCATATCCAGAACTAATCCTCTTATAATGCTCGTTTCAACTTTCTCATATCGTGCAGCCTTTCATTCAGTCAACTCCTCTATAAGATACTGAAACCTCTCATTTTTCTAAACAAATATAAATAGAACCTGCAATTTCCGGATAGTCCTCTGCCAATTTACTCATGCCGATAAAATGGTCTCTACCTAAAATCTCCTTATCAACCATTTCTTTTAACTGAAAATCTGCAAATTCTTTTATATACAGCCCCCCATCTCCTATAATATGAAAATCAGATTTTTCGCCATATTCTTGAAGGCTTTTCCTGTCAAAAACTCGTTTATGGCCATGTTTTACATCATTTTCCGTCAATGCATATACATCTTCTAAGATACCCATTTTAACAGCAAGCTGCCTGCTCAACGCCTGGGCATTCGGAACAGTAATAAACAAAATCCCCCCCGTCTTTAAGGCTCTATAGCAAACTTTTAAAATGTCTTCCACAGAATCTACATGCTCAAATATATAATTTGCAATAATTATATCATACTTTTCAATCTCTTCCATCTCTTCAAACAAACCATACTGGTACTCTATATTATCAAATTCTGACAATTTTGCTCTGGCATCTTCTAAAAATTCTTTACTGCCATCTCGAACTACCAGATGTTCAAATAAGGGAGCAAGAAATCTGGTGCTCTCTCCTCCACCGCATCCCAATTCCAGCGCACATTGCTTATTCTGACCGCTCCTGTTAATATATGGAAGCATTACTCTCATATTAATTTCTTTAATATATGACAAAAATTTACTATCTCGACAAGCATACGTTTTTTTTACTGTTTCCAATTCCTGATACTTCTGTTCCTTTTCCATATCCTCCTCCTGTTCATTTCAAGCACCACCCAATTAGAATACAGCATATTAGGATAACTTATAAATATCCAATTCGTTCTTAATATATACTTTATCCCACAGCTTCGATTTTGGATTCTCCATCACCTGAAAAACTTCTGCATTATCAATCAGATCGTTAAACAACGCTGTCCGATTTAAAATCACAGGTTCTGAAATTACCAAGGATATATTGTACGCTCCTTCCAGCAATGGTAGCCTTGTGACAAATTCCACTAAATATTTTTCTCCAGCCAATCCCTTTATCAAGCTATTTTTCTCCAGCTTCGTACTGCTTCCTAACAGCTCCATATTTTTTTCATCTCGAATATGATATCCCACTGCAACGTTCTTATCCTCTTCAAAGCCAATCACGATTCTCAATTTCACCTTTTGATCAAATTCCACCACCTTAATAGGTCGATTATTCATGTCAGTTAATTGGAAATTTTGCACGCGTACTGTTCCAGTTCCTTCTCGGAAAGAAGCAACTCTTTTTGTAAATTCTTGGTTTTCCTCCATGCTGATGGTATCCAATTCTCCACCTGTGATAAAATCAATCTGATTATCATTATATTCTATGGAAAACTTTCTATTTTCCTCGTTCATACCCTCCCGAATTTTTTTGAGATAAACGTCTGCAATTTCCTCCGCAGGACCTTCCATCAACTTTTTCCCATTTTCCAGATAAATGCATCTCTGACACAACCGCTTAACGGTATTCATATCATGAGTTACAAACAATATGGTTGTTCCTTTCTTCATAATCTGGCTCATTTTAGCCATGCACTTTGCCTGAAACGCCACATCCCCTACTGCCAGTGCTTCATCCACAATCAGAACATCCGCATCCACATTGATTGCTACGGCAAATGCCAGACGCACAAACATACCACTGGAATAGTTTTTTACCGGCTGATAAATAAAATCGCCAATATCAGCAAAATCCACGATATCCTGAACTCTTTTGCTCATTTCTTCCCGGGTCACTCCCATCAGTGTTCCGTTCATATAAATGTTTTCTATACCGGTATATTCTGGATTAAAACCGCTTCCTAATTCCAACAAAGCGGAAACGCGCCCTGATACCTCCACCGAACCTTCTGTTGCATTTAATACTCCTGTCACAATTTTAAGAAGTGTGGATTTTCCACTGCCATTCTTCCCGATAATTCCAACAATTTCTCCTTTTCTAACTTGAAAAGAAACCTGATCTAATGCTTTAAACTCCCTATGCTTGATATTCAAAAAGGGGAATAACCCCTCCATAATTCTCTGTTTATTATTTTCATATAATTTATAAGATTTCGTTAAGCCTTTTACATCAATTACCACATTACTCATAAATTTTCAACCTCTCCTACAGCATATCTGCAAACTGCGGTTTTAATCTCCGGAAAGTATAAATACCTATCCCTAATTGAATAAGTGTAAAACACCAAAAATAAATCATCAGCATTGGCCTGTCCCAAAACCAAAGATCTGTACAGAATGCCTCTCTGTAGCCGTTGCAAATATAGAACATTGGATTCAATTTCACTATGTTTTGTACAATCATGGGCATTCCATCTGTAGACCACACAATAGGAGTAGCCCAAAATCCCACCTGCACTACTAAATTAATGAGATTTAATACATCTTTTGAAAATACCGCTAATGCAGAGGTAAACCAGGTAAGCCCTACCAGATACACATACAGACAAAATAAATAATAAATGATCTGTATATTATTAATCCGGGGCATATGCCCATATATCGCATAAATTACAAATATAAAACCAATAAAGAAAAGATGCACAAAGCTAGAAGATACAATCCTGACTGCTGGAAGGACACTTACGTTAAACTTTAAATTTTTGACAAGATAATAATAATCTGTTAAGCAGGAACTGGCTGCTCCAAATGCTTCCGTAAATAAGTTCCACACTAAAAATGCCGGAATATACCATAAAATAAAAGGCACGCCATTCATTGGGCCGCTTCTGAATCCTTTTTCAAAAACAAACCACAATACCAAAATAGTAATCAATGGCACCAGAAATGCCCATGCAATTCCTAATAATGAATTTGTGTATTTTGCTTTAAAATCATTTTTCACCAAGTCCCATAAAACTTTTCGATTTTTAAATACATCCTTGAAATAATTTGCTATTGAACTCATTTTCTAATTCCTCTTTTATGATTACTGATAAACTTTTTCACTTCTTTACAAATGCGCTCTACTTCCAGCTTAGGCAAGTCAGGATAAAGAGGCAATGTTAATATTCCCTTGGCCACCTTTTGAGCAATCGGTGTATCTGATGAAGCATAACTGCCACGGTAGCAATCCATATCTGAAATTAATGGATAAAAATATTTTCTGGTATATACCCCTTCTTTCTTCAAATGATCATATAAATCATTCCTAAATGTACTGCCAAGTATCTCTTCATCAAAATATACCGGAAAATAAGAATAATTATATTCTATATCTTCTGGAATGTCAGACAATCTAACCCCTGGAGTTTCCCTCAAACCATTTAAATACTCTATATATAATACCTTACGCTTCTTAATAGCTTCTCCTACGTGCTCCAAATTACATAATCCCATTGCCGCCCGGAATTCATCCAATTTCGCATTAGCGCCAATCCCATCTACCATCTCCTCATTTCGAATCCCAAAATTTTTCAGCCTATAAAGCTCCTCTCCTATTTTAAAGTCTTTATATATCACCGCTCCGCCTTCAACGGTATTAAATACTTTTGTTGCATGAAAACTGAGCATAGATGCATCTCCGTAATTAATAACACTCTCTCCATTTTTTTTCACGCCAAAAGCATGGGCAGCATCATATATTACTCTTAAATTATATTTTTTAGCTAACTGCTCAATTTTTGTATTATCGCAAATATGACCATACACATGGACCGGCAAAATAGCAACTGTTTTATCTGTTATTAAAGCCTCGATTTTATCTGCATCTATTGTGTAATCATTTTCATTTATATCACAAAAAATCGGTATTAAATTATTGCGGACAATCGCATGTGTTGTGGAAACAAAAGTAAAGGGCGTGGTAATGACCTCCCCCTCCATATGAAAAGCCTGGATGGCTAACTCCAATGCCATGTGTCCGTTTGTAAAGAGAGAAATTTCTGCTGCATTTAAATACTTTTTCAATTGCATTTCCAGCTCTTTATGAAATTCTCCCATATTGGTAATTCGTGAACTTTTCCACAAAGATTTTATTTTTTCAATGTACTCTTCATAAGACGGCAAAAGAGCTTTTGTCACGTAAATATTATCCAACTTCTATTCCTCCATTACCCTTATCACATCATCGCATCGACTCTCCCAGGAATTTTCCTTCAAAAATTCCCTCTGCTGCTCTTCCGTATATTTACACGGAAAACCTGATTCCGTAAGTTCCTCTATCAATTCCACTAAACCGTCTGCAGTCTTATAAAAATACACATACGGTTCAAACCGCTTGATCTCCTCATACTCCACGGATATGACACATTTCCCCAAGCTGATATACTCATACAGCTTTACCGGATCTACTGCCAATATAATTTCATTGATCTGAAACGGCATAATAAGGCAATCATAATCCTTTGTTTTTTCGTAAAGCTGCTGATGTTCCACCACCCCCTCGAAAATGATCCGCGGATGTGAGGGAAGTTTCGTCTGATGAACCGGCCCGATAAAGTGATATTGAATCAAGGAATTTCGCTCCAGACTTTTTTCTACTGCCTCAAAATCCATCCATTCTGAGATCGTACCAAAATAGCCAATTTTGTAATACTCTTTTCTGAGAACTTTTTTCAGAGGATACAATCGGTTCATCTCAAAGCCGTTTCTGGACAGATAGATACCTTCTTTCCTTCCTCCAGCCATCAGTTTATTTTTCAAATACTGACTGGTAGCAAAAATAATATCCGCTCGCTTTAACAGTTCCTTTTCATTCTTTCGAATCTCTGACTGAATTTTTTTATCTTCACAGAATGCTTCGTGGTTATCCATGCAGTCATAAATGATTTTTCCTTTATAATCTGACGGAATATACTTATACAGCGTAGGATATCCCAGCCAAACCATATCATACTGATCCAGCCTGCCCATTGCCTTTTTCATGAAATGCCTCTGTATTCTACAGGCAGCCTTATGTTTATCCCGAAAGGGAATAGCCGGAACCCGTCTGCTGTCCGGCAACTCATCTTTTTCTTTTCTAAGCTCTAATTTTTGAAATACTTCTGACAAATATACCACAGTCACTTCGTAATCCTTACTCAGTTCCAGTGCAATAATCTGAGGGCGCTGCTTAATCCAATACCAATCCACCGCCATCAAATAAAGGATTTTTTTCATCTTCTATCTACCATTATTCTATATCAATCTGCTGGTCTTATTTTT
Organism: uncultured Lachnospiraceae bacterium; assembly: GCA_905207905.1. The sequence goes on from CAJLNC010000006.1 coordinate 15,827, forward strand.
ACGCATTCTAACACAAGGATATCCTACCACAAAAGCTTCTATAAAACAACAATTTCTCCACTTGTTCTATTTACACATTACTATTTCTTTTGCAAAACAATAGAGCTGAAGACGTTGCAGCAGTCCCAGCCCTATTCAATATTGGGGAAATATTCACTTTCCCATTCTAACTCTATCTTTATGTCTTAGTGGCCGCATATTCCAGTCATTAAAGTCAATCAGCCCATCATTCTCCAATCTGCCAAGCACGATCCCCGGATCCCGATCCAGCTCCTCTGTAAAAGCTTCTATATCAGCACTTGAATTTGCTTTCGTTTCCTTTATAATAGGGAATATAAACGGATTACAAAATAAAGGATGCATTCTATCATGGATATCGTATATATTGCAACAAACTCTTACACTTCCCTGCTGGGGATCTCCATGACCTCCCTGCTGGAAAATACAAAAACTTTTACAAAACTGAAGCTCCATATCCTTTCGCCGGATCTGGATATTGAAAACAAAAAACTTTTATCGGATCTGTGCCTTGGCTATGGCCGCTCTGTTTCCTTCTATGATATCTCCGGTTTTGAGAAGGCCTTTCCCTTCTCCTTTAATACCTCCGGCTTTCATCCCATTGTCCTGGCGCGGCTTCTGATGGCCGACTATCTTCCAAATACCTTGGAGACTGTGCTGTATCTGGACTGCGATGTGATCGTCAGCGGTTCTATCCTTCCTCTGGAAACTATTGCCCTGGAGGGTCACGCCTTCGCCGCTGTTCCAGAACTAGCCATGCCGCCCGCGCAGAAAAAATATATCGGCCTGAAACCGGAGGAGCAATACTATAATGCGGGGATTATGCTGATCAATCTGAACTACTGGCGCAAAAATAACCTGAAACAGCAATGCTTTGATTACTATGCTTCCATGAATGGAAATCTGTTATATTCGGATCAGGATATTTTGAACCATTGCTGCAAGGGGCATATCCTTCCCCTTTCCCATAGGTATAATCTGCCTCCTGTGCTGCGCTATTTCCCCCGGTATTTCATCAAGCATTATCAGCCCGCCTACTATGAAGTCTCCCGGAAAACGTACCTGGATGTTTTAAAAAATCCTTCTATGATCCATTTTTTAGGGGACGAACGCCCCTGGTTTAAAGGAAATTTCAGTCCCTACCGCAAGGTATATGAGTATTACAAAGCCATATCCCCCTGGAAGGAGGAACCGCTGATATCTGGGAAAGAAAGGTATCTTTTCTGTTATCATCTGCTGAACTGCATCACCTGGATCTGTCCCTGGTTCCGGAAAGCCTTCACACGCTGGATCGGGATCCGGTATTACAAATTAATAGGAAAAAAACAATAATGAGGTTGCCATGAACACTCCGAAAATCCATATTTTACTATCCACTTATAATGGTGAAAATTATTTAAAAGAACAGCTTGACAGTATTTTTCAGCAAAGTTATCAAAATTTTACACTGTTTATACGGGACGACGGTTCTTCTGACCAGACCCCATCATTACTTGCAGCTTATAAAGAAGAACACCCGGAGCTTTCCGAAAAAATCTTCCTGCTTCCCAATCCTTCTGAAAAAAATCTGGGATATATGGGCAGCTTCTGGCTTCTTTTGGAGCAGTGCAAAGGCGCCGATTACTATGCCTTCTGCGATCAGGACGATGTCTGGCTGCCCAATAAATTAGAAGCCGGGATTCAGATGCTGGAAAAGGAGAACCCTTCTATGCCTCTTCTCTACTTTTCCAACTACAATTACTGTGATCAGGCCTTAAACCTTCTGCATCCGGCCCCTGCGCCGGCGCTTCCCATCACTTTCCGGGATGTTTTATTTTACACTCCCGCTTTTGGATTTTCCATGGTTATTAATGAATCTCTTCGGAAAATAGCTTTGAAAACTGCTGACCGCACTCGCCTTCCTCATGATGGCTGGGTGCAGAAGATTGCTGCGGCTTTCGGCAAAATCCTGTACGATGAAACCTGCACAGCTCTATACCGCAGACACGCAGAGGCTGTCACCTCCAGCAATGCCAAACTTCTCTCTGCCATATCCTACTGGATCAGACAGGACATTTTCGGTTCTTCCATGAAAGAAACCCATTTTGTCTTAAACCGTTTTTTCCAGGAGTATGGGGAAGCGCTTCCTTCTGACGACAAAAAGCTCCTTGCCCTTTATACTGGACCCACAGGCGCTCCTCTTAACTGGTGGCGAAGATTTTGCTATAAAAAAAGGCTCCGCCCCTCTCTGGGCGGAGACCTGGCTCTTCGGATCTGTTTTTTCTTAAATACTTACTGATCCAACCGGTTAGACTTCTCCCCGGCCTGATAAAATCGTTCGGTCAGCCGGGCCACCGGCTCCGGCCAGAACTTCCGGTACATCAGAAGATCTTCCTCTTTTCTGGCGCTTTGGGCCAGCAGCTCTGAGGTAGTGGATTCACTGTGAATCCTGTGCTTCATAGAGGGTTTGTCCACATAGGCAAACTCTCCCCGCTCTCTGGAGAGCTTCTCCCAGGCCTGCCAGTCAATATTGCTCTTCATATTATTCTCAAATACCGGCAGAGACAAATTTTCCTTCACCAGTGTTACCGAAGGGCAGCAGATGGCAGAGCCCAATGATAAAATGCGTCTGCGCACAAAACGGCTTTTCCAAAAAATCTTACTCTTTAAGGGAAAGAGCAGAAAACGCTTGATCTGGAGAAGCTTATTTTTCTTCACAGTTTTTCCGCCTCTCAGCTCCCAGTAATCCGTAAAGGCAATGAGCGGATGGCTGCACAGCTTTAACGCCTCCAAAATTCTTTCGGCATACTCTCGGCAGTATACATCATCCTGATGAGCAATGGTTACCAAAGGAGTACTGGCGCAGGATACGGCAAAGTTCCAATCTCCTGCAATCCCGGTTTCCCCATTATTTACAAAAACCGGCAGACCATATTTTTTCGCAATACCGGTAATCTGCTGATTGGGTGTTGAGGTAGCAATGCACACCTCTGATTTTACAGATTGCCCCAGGACGGATCGCACGCATTCCTCCAAATAGATGCTCTCTTTGTAGGCACAGACCACAAAGGTATGGTCTTTGTTTTGATACATTCTTGCTCTCCTCTCACTGTTTCTAATCTGTTTTTGTTCGTTTCTTTATCTTCATTCTTTCCAAAACATCATTTGGCTGCCTTTGCCGCCTGTGTTTTCAAGTTGTTCTTTCACTTTTTGTTTTCATTTTTCTCAGACAATTTCCGGTGTGCCTCTCCTTCCGGCTCTTTGAATATCTCTGGACCGTCGGTCTTCTCGGTTTCCTCATCCTTCTGTGTTTTTTCCTCCGCAGCCTTCAGCCTCCGCTCCGCCGAATGATTCCGAAGGGCGATCTCCGCGGAAAGCACGGTCACCTTCTCTTCCAGCTGAGACACGATGATAGATAGGGTAAACACCTTCTCCAAAAGGAGAAAGATCATCACCAAGAAAATCAGATTGGCTGGGGAAAGGATCCCCACACGTTCTGTCAGCCAATAAGTCAGTTCCGGGAACACTCCCAGCAGACAGAGTACCCCTGCAAAAATCACCCAGAAAATGGCATCCTCCATCTTCACCTTCAGCTTTCGGATCTTCTGTAAAATCCAAACTGCCGCAAAGACAGCGGCGATCAGCAGTAAAACACGCAGTGTGTTGGACATATTCTCACTCCTTTAATCGTTTCCGGAACCACTGGAACAACAGAATAGAAAACAGCATTTTCATCATATACCAGGCTGAGCCTTTAAAGTCCAGATAGCTGACTCCGGCAATCCGCTCATACATGGTCACCTGCACCTCCCGGATATCCACCCCGCAGTTTAGCAGATAGGCCAGCGTATCCGGCTCAGGGCTGTAATGCATATCATAACCAAATCGCTTGATCATCCGTTTATTAAACAGCCGCATCCCGGAAGTCACATCTCCGATATATTTTCCTCTGGTGGTGAGCCAGATGGCTGTGGTCAGGATCTGGCTTCCAATCATTCGTGAGTTGATGGGCTTGCGCTCTGTCTTAAACCGGGAACCGATCACAATATCGCAGCCGGTTCGCTCCATCTCCTCCTCCAGGCTCTGGATATATTTGGGATCATGCTGTCCATCCCCGTCCAGCTGCACAACATAATCGTATCCATAGTAATTGGCATAACGCATTCCGCTTTTGATGGCTCCTGACAGTCCCACATTCACCGGAAGATCCAGCAGATTGTATCCCCGCCTTGCGCAGACCTTTCTGGTGTCATCTGTGGAACCGTCATTGATCACCACATAGTCATACTGGGGATAATTTTGTATTAAATTGTCTACTACCCGTTCAATATTCTCCGCCTCATTATAGGCAGGAATAATAATCAACAGTTTCAAAATATTCCTCCTGAATTAGACAGGATTTTTCCTCTTTTGCTGATCCTACGAAAAAATCCTCTACCTATTTACGCACACGCGACCATATGGCAGATATTCAAAAAACTGCTATATGCCTGTCTGAAAAAACGTTTCTGATATTTCACTCAATTCTATCCTAAAACAGACGGTTTTTCAACAAAAAATCAAATATAGAAACTGTTTCAAATACCAGAGCAGTTCCCAGGCTTAACCTTATTACCGCCTTCCTTGAGATCTGTACAAACACCTTTTTATTCTGTATCAGCAGGGACGCAAGATACAGCAGCGGCAGATAGTATCTGGGCTGGACTCCCAGGATCCGATCCTCCCCCACTGGAGTAAAGGCCAGATACATACTGAGCCAAATCAAAACCACTACCAGCCCAATCAGTCCAGCTACAAACAAAATCTGACTCTTCTTTACAGTGCGCATAACCGTTCCCTTTTCCGAATCTTCATCGCGATACAGCAAAAGTATCGTCAGCACAGGAAGTAATAGAATACACCACTTATCTGCCATAACACCCAGGCGATAGTAGTTCAGGAACATCAGATTTCCAAAGAAGAAGTTATTCAATGCCGGATCTCCGGAATTTCGGAAATTGTCCAGACGGAAAATGTCCCGGACAAGCACTTTTATGCTTTCTCCAATATGCTGCTCCATGGACAGAAGCTGCCCCATCATACTGGTATCTCCACCCCGGGGATCGGAAAAGTTCAATGTTCCATTTACCAGATTTGCCAAAATCGGCCCTAAAAAGGTCAGCATCACAATTATGCAAACTGCCAGTATCCCCGCTCCAAGAACAACTCTATGCCTTTTTTGTTTTACTTTCAGCTGAGGCATCAGTATCACTGCCAATGCCAGAGGCATATAAATAATCTTTGCCGAACAGCCCACTGCAAAGAGAAACAGGGACAGAAGCACCGGCCCCCGCCTGCACTCCCTCTGTTCTGTGAAGACTTCATTCGCCCAAAGAACACAGGCAAAAGTCACACAGGCAAATCCTACGCTGTCATAGGTATAAGAACCTGCAAGAAACAGACAGGTAGGCATCATTGCTATAAAGGTTAAAAAAAGTTTTCTGCGCTTCGCCAGACGAATCGCCCAGAACATCAAAAAAATGTACGCCAGAAGATTTCCCATCTTACCCAGCATAAACTGCTGGGTAAAAGGCAGACGAAGGAGAATGCCCGCCTTTAAAAACAAAGCGGACGGCAAATACGGCAGGTGGGAATAAGAAAAAATAGTTCCCTGCTGGGTTTCCACATAAGTAGTCACCAAACCTTTTTCATCCATTACCTTTCGCAGCCAGGCGTACTCTGTCTTTGTATTGCACTTCATCATACTGGCATTTACAATAACATCCGTTGCCTCATTCCATTCCACGACTCTGCCGCTGGCCATGCGGAAGGTATCTCTAAAGTGAACCTCCTCATCCCAGGAATTGATCTGGGTCTGCCCACTGCTAATAAGAAAACAGCCGAATATCAGAGCATACAACGCAAAGTACCACTCCAGCTTTCTGCGAAAAAACTCCTCCCAAATAATACAATAGAGCAGAAGAAATACTGCCGCAAAGAAAAAGATTCGGTATTTATTCAGTTCAAACTGATTGCTCACAGACACACTGGGGACTTCCCCCTCCTCCAGGCAGCTTACGGGAATGCGGATTTTTAATGAAGTCACGGTTTTTCCTAAATTGGTGTAAAACTCTGTATTCCAAAAGGAAAGGTGATCCGAATACGTATGCGTCTCTTCTTTTCCAAACCCGTTTTTCTCCACTGTCTCGATCTGGTAATCCGCTCCGCTCCGAAACAGTCCTTGGACACGCAGCTGCTTAATATACAGCCCCTCCTCTGATAGAAGCAAAAATTCATACCATTCCCGATCCTCCAGAGTCGTAATCCCCATCGTGCCACTGATATCCAACCAGTCATATCCATCTTTTATGGAGGGATAATTAAATCCTAATTCGATTCCTGTCACCAGAAGAAAGATCATCAGCGCTGCCAATATTCTCTTGTGTTTTTTTAATGTATCTGACAGTTTCAACGTATTCCTCCTAACTGATCTTCCTTTGCGCATCCGGGATCCGTCTGCCCCTACAGACATCCTGCTTTTTCATCCCTGCTTTCCCGAGAACCATACTTCTTTACCAGCTCCAAAAGCTGTCTGGCCCTGGCCTCAAAGGAATACTCTCTCTGGATCAGGGGCCACTGCTCTCTTACCTTCGCCCGCACCCCTTCGTAATCCGTCTCGATGCGTTTTACGCAGTTCTCAAATTCCTCTCGTGTCTCATAATGGAGCACCGCCTCCGGGAAAATCTCCCGAAGCTCCTCACAGGTATCGGAAATAACAGGCAGTCCGCAGGCCAAAGCATCAAAAATACGGTTGTTGACAAACTGCTTTTCCAGCATATCCTGCCAGTGGTCGTTTAAGGTCACCTTAGCATTTCGATAGAGTTCCGGTATGAGGCTGTTTTCTATAAACGGAGCCTTGATCAAATCCATATGATCTTTTAAAATGCTGTTCCATCCTCCGCCCCACATGGTAAGGGGAAGCTGATCCTCCACAGCCCACATTACGCAGTTTCGGGCAACTCCTCTGGAATTGCCGATAAAAATATACTCCTGATCAAATTCAGAAGGTTCTTCCCTGGAAGGATAAAATACTGATGTATCCGTACACTGCAGCAGCGGAACCACTGGAACAGACAGCTTCTTTTGAAGCTGCTTTGCATAATGTCTGGAGCCGACGCATACCACATCATAAAGCTGGTACTCCTCCTCCGTCACCAGATCCGGATGGCTGATGTTCCACATGACATACAGGCAGGAAGTATTTCTCCGATCCGGTCGGTAAAAATGGATGCCTCTTAGCACCAGAACCACATCTGCACCTTCCTCACAGCCCCAGTCCTCTTTCGCATCTACCAGCACATAACAGCCCAATTCCTCCAGGCATCGTTTCAAAGCCAGTGCAAAAGGATAGTCGCCCCAGCGCACCTTTGTCTCATTCTCCGGCGCCGGACATTTGATGACCCAAACCTGACGCCCCTTCGCTTCTCTTCGAAGCTGGGCTCCCAGTTTTCCCCATTCATCCCGTCTGGTAAACTCCTGGCCAATGTACTGTTTTAATTGATTTCCATTTTTTAACAGCTCCCTGTCATTTTTGCCAAGCTCATTAAACATACGGCGTTCCTGATCAAAAAAATGCTGCTGGCGGTTCATAATCCGCTCCTGCTCTTTTAACAACTCCCGGAGGTTTTCCAAAATCTCCTCCTGGTTCTTTTCCATCTTTTGATCCAGAACTGCCAGCTTCTGATCCATCATTCTGGACAGATCCATTCTCTGATCCTTAAACTTCTTATCTGTATAGGTACGGCTTCCCGGAACAATCCTCCTTAAAAGCCGTTTGATCTTTGATAGCAGGCTCATCGCTTAACTCCTTTCCCAAACCTTTCTGCCGCTCCCTTTCCCGGGAGCCAGTGTACCGCCAGGCACAACCAGGCAAAAGCTGTGATACAAAGTTCCTTATAAGTAAACCAGAAATGCATATAGGAGTGATTTCCGGTTCCCAGATACCAGATAAAAGGAAGCAGGCTGATGCCTCCAAACACAATCAGATCTCTTCTCAGCGTTCTTCTGTCTCCTTTAATTAGCCCCAGGATCAGAAGCAGCAAGATAAAGAAGAAACCCACCCAGATCAGGGGATTATCCAAAAAAGTAGTTACATTCTTCCCAAGCATTTCCAGTGTAGAAAATGCCACCTCCTCAGAACCTCCTGAGGTACGGATGGATACAGAATTCATGGCATCACTGACCAGGTCAGAACCAGTAAACAAACTTCCGATCAGCCATTTTCCGGCCCACATCCCCACATAACCCATTGCCCAGGAAAGCCCAAAACCAATCCCCTTAAAGATCTCGGTTTTCAAAGCTTCCCGGTTCAGACACACATACATCACAGCCGGGATGCCGAAAGTTGCCAGCGGATAGGTAAGAAAATCAAAATAGCTGGTAAGCATTCCCAAAATCAAAAAATAATAAAAATACGGTTCCCCTCTCTTCCATTGATCCTGATATCTTATCATCACAATCAGTCCAGCGGCAAACAGATAAAATACAGAAGAAAACTGCAAAGACCAGGCAGTCGTCAGGGGCATTAAAAGCAGCACGGTAAGCACATAGGGAAAAATGTACCGTTTCTGATTCTTTCGGTATAAAAGAAACATCAGATAAAGATTCACTCCGGTCTGAAGAAGGAGATTCACCATGCGGATTCCGCCGTAATCGAAAAAGAGGAGCAGAGGTTTTAAAAATACCAGATACCCATGCCAGTATCTTCCGTAACTGATTACATAGGTATCTTCGGGGTCCTTCCCATTCTCCCCATACTGACTCACTAAAGATTCTTGAGGATTTAACCCCTCTGTTCTTTTATAATAGGAGCCCATCGCCCGATCCAACAGACCTTCCGGCCCTTCATACGCTGCCGTCAGCAGCATAATGGAATCGGTCCAGTTATCCAATCGGCTTGCACAGTAAGGTGTCACATTTGGATATGTACCCTCTTTCTGAAATAAGGGAACAGATGCTTCCACATGCCGGTTGATGGGCTCTGTGGGAAGCAGATAAACTCCCAGAAGCAAAAAAGTTCCTGCCAGGATCCCTGCTGCCAAAATCAGCAGCATCTTCCAAATCCTCTGCAATGCACTGCATTTTCCCATCATTCTGTCTCCTCTGTCTACCAAAAACTCCGGTTTTGTTTTATAATATTGCCCTCTGATTGTCTATCCCTTTATCAAGCGTTTTATCTTCCCGCCTATCTTTCGTGTGAATGACCGATGCGCCCAAAGCTCCTTCGCTTTTTTCTGGGCCTCATTTCTTTCCTTCTCTAAACGCTTGCTGCGCTTTTGCTCTGCCTCCAGCTCTTTTTTCAGGTTGCCTCTTCTTCCACCAGCATCCCGCTGCAGACTATGCATCCTTTTTTTCAGCTCTGTGCCAAAGCAGATCATCATATAAAAATCTAAGCTGTCTTTTATGGGAAGTTTATCCAGTTCCTCATGGATCAGCTCTTCATCCACATTTTTCAAAAGGTTTTGCCCGTAGTCTACCAGAAAACGCAGTTGTTTGCGCAGTGCCTTTCCGTAGGCTTCATCTTGATTCAGCTGATGCCTCAAAATAAACTGCTCCATCTCCCGATAGATAGTAAAAAAGGAATAGGCCCGACGGAACTCCTTTGTCCCTGTCATAATAGAAGCCTCCCGGAGCCTGCGCTTGTACAGATTGATATTAGCGTAGGCGCTTCGGCGGCTCAATGCCATGGCCTCCATGGTGAACAAATGATCCTCGTGGATCAGCCCCTCTTTAAACTGCAGGTGATTCTCCTGCAAAAAGCTGCGCTTATTGATCTGAAGGCAGGCAGATGGCCGAAATTCATTGTTCCATACCATCCGTGCAAACAGTTCTTTTCCTGTAAAAATCCCGGAATAGGATTCTTTTCTGGAATAATAGCTGTCATAACCGCCATGAGCCTGCTTCATTTCTGCAGAATCATAAAATACTTCTGCACTGAAAAACAGTTGATCCAGATCCGCTGCCCGGGCCTCACTGTAAAGAAATTCCAGAGCCTGAAGATCCAGATAATCATCGCTGTCCAGGAAATACACATACTCTCCAGCAGCAGCCTGCATTCCTGCATTCCTTGCGGAGGAAAGTCCTCCGTTCTCTTTCTGTATCACTTTTACCCGCAGATCCCGGCCTTCGTACTCTCTTAAAATCTTTAAGGATTCATCTGTGGAACCATCATCCACACAGATGATCTCGATTTCTTTTAAGGTCTGTCTCACCACAGAATCCAGGCATTCCCGAAGGTATTCCTGTACATTGTATACCGGTATGATCACCGACACTTTCTTACTGCCAAGCAGCCAGTCCTCCTCCAGAGGATTCTTCCAAAATAAAAGCTCCTGAAGAGGTGCTGGCTCTCTGTCCTTGTTTCTCTCTCTCCAGGCAGCCTCCGTACCCTTATCCATGACCTCCCGCATCATCTGACAATTGCGTCTGCTGTAGTAATAGCCGTCTGTGTGGTGCAAAAGTCCCAGATCACAAAACATGGAATTGCGCATCCGCTCCCGTATAAGAAAAAAGCTTTCCCTGGTACTGGCCTTATTCAGGTTATAGATCGCCGTGTCCAGCGCCCGGTTACAGAAGCTCTTTTCAAAGGTCTCAAAAATCCCCCTGCGTTTCAGTTCCTGCTGGAGGGCAGACAGAGCCTTATAAAAATCAAAGGGAGAACGGAAATTGGTGGTCTGCAGGCTGTTGGCATTTCCGATCCGGTAATTCACCAGCACCCGATCTGCCACTGTGATTCTTTTGGCACAGGCCAGGGCCGTGTACACGAAAAACAGATCGTTGGTTCTTGGAAGCACCTGAAATTCAATCCCCTCTTGCACAACAAATTCTCTGCGAAAGAGCTTTGTCCAAGGAGCCGGCTGTACAAAATTAAAAATATAGCTTGCAATCTCTTCGGAAGAAAAAGGTCTCTTTTCCGGAACGTGCCGCAAATTCAGGTAATGAGGGGCATCTTTGAAGGTATCTGTAGACTGATCATAGATCCTGCCTCCGCACACGCACACATCCGCCTGATCCTGAATGCACTGCTCATACAGTACCTGAAGCATTTCCGATTCAAAAAAGTCATCTGAATCCAGAAACATCAGATATTCTCCCACCGCTGCCTTCAATCCCAGATTTCTGGCTGCTCCGGCATAGGAGTTATGCTGGGTCAGCACTTGGATCCGGTTGTCTTTTTCCCCATACTGATGCAGAATTTCCAGAGAACTGTCTGTGGAACCGTCATCCACACAGATAATCTCTATCTCCTCCAATGTCTGATGAAGCAGACTGTCCAGACACTGCCCTAAATATTCTTCTGCATTAAATACCGGAACAATCACAGAAACCTTTACCATTTCTTCTCCCTCTCCTTTGTAATTCCCTTGATTTTATTTGCCCTTCAGCATTTTTTTTATCTTGATAGGCAGATACATGACCATCCTTCCCACCCGATAGGTGGTGGATTCCTTCACTTTTTTCAATTCTCTGCTGTCCTTCTCCAGCTGCAGTACGCCGGTCTGATCACAGCGGCGATTCCAGTACCCTTCCGGATCATTCATAATATACTGCACTTCCTGCCACATAGGCTCTGTAAATACAGATTTCCGCAGCTCATTACACTCCTTAGCCCGACGGAACTCCTCTGAAAACCGAAGCAGATATTCCCGCTTATACTCATCGCCGATCCGCCTGACGGTTGCCAGGTAATTGGAGGCCTTCTTCATCCAATACACATATTTAAACCGGTTCCAGATCTCTTTATCCTGAAGCAGAATCTCCCGGATATAATCATACTCCTGATTCATGCAGTATACCTTCTCCCTGTTGTGTACGGAAGAATTGGGATTATCCCTGCGATTCATGTAGTAGGGACGATCCACGATCATGGCCCGCTTTCCATAGATAAAGGTCTGAAAATAAAATCCATTATCCTGGAAAGAAGCTCCCGGCGTCTCATGATGGCGGATCCGGTTCTCCAGCAAAAACTCCCTGCGGTAAATACCGCTCCAGGTATTCATAATATACCGCACCGCCTCCGGTGTCTGGCTGGGATCAAATACCGTATTATAATCCTCCGATTTTTGAGATAAATGGAAATAGGTCAGCTCCATATTTCCTGTCTCCTGCTCCCTTACAAACCGATAGAAATCTGCCTTTACAAAATCCAGCTGATTTTTGCTGGCAATCTCATACAAGTCCTCATACATGGAAAGGGGAACAAAATCGTCCGGCTCCACGATTCCGATATATTCTCCTGTGGCCCGCTCAATGCCAATATTCATGGCCATGCCATAACCGCCATTTTCCTTGTCCACAATTACGATGCGCTCATCTTTTTTCGCATAACTCTGCAAAATCTTCAGAGAGCCGTCTGTAGAACCATCGTTGATGCAGATGATCTCCACATCCTTCAGCGTCTGACGCACCACGCTCTCCATACATTCCACCAGATATGCTTCTACATTATATGTGGGTATAATAATGGATACCTTTGCCATTTCCTTCTCCTTTTTCTTATGGTTTTGGTTCAGTCTGCCATCCCTGCCTGCACTCTTCACTCTGACAAACCTATACGTCCACTCGTAGAATAGGACAGTTAATTGATATTCATTGTACCAGTTCCCGATTCACAAGCCATCTGCTCTTTTCTCCATGGCTTTCAAAATAGGGAATATCCAGCTTGCGGACAAACGCCCCCATCTCCTGCTCAAGTTCCGGGGTGATCTGCCCCTGATCCAAAAACTTCCGGTACCAGGAAAACAGATCATACAGCTCATGCTCCAAAATCTCAAACCGAACCTGATCATTCACCTGATTTTCATCACAGATCTGCTTCATAATCCAGTAGGAAGCAAACTGACAGTCAAAATGCTTTGCCCGCTTGCCGACTAAGGAATCACTGATATTTACTCTGTGTCTTACGATTTTTTCCCTTGTGACCATCATCCTGCGTCCTTTTATACAGATGGTCATATAAAAGGAACGATCGTTGACGCAGAAGAGGTGATTAAACCGGATATTCTCCTCCAGAAGAAACTTCCTGCGGTAGATTCCGTTCCAGGGCACTACTGCAATATCAAAAAACTTCCTGGGAAACTGGTGAAAGTCCAGCAAAGTTTCATCCATCGATTTATTAAAGCCTCTCAGTGCATAAAGGCCATTATCCACCATCTCCCCGGTATGATCATCAAAGCCCTCCGCTGTAGTCTTCAGCCAGTCCAGCTGATATCTGGCTGCAATGGAGTACAACTTTTTATAAGCTCCTTCTATCACATAATCGTCTGCGTCAAGAAAATGCACATACTGGCCTGTCGCCTCCAATAACCCCCGGTTTCTGGAGGCTCCTGCAAACAAGTTGGTTTCATTGCGCAGATACTTAAAATTGGGATACTTGGTTTCATATTCCCTCAGAATCTTGGGCGTCTCATCTGTAGAACAGTCATCTACACAGATGACCTCCAGACTGATGTCCTGTTTCTCTAAAATACTGTCCAGGCATTGGCGGATATATTTTTTTGCATTGTGTACCGGAATCACCACGGAAATTTTGGTTCGATATTCCAAAAACTCATACTCCTGCATCTGCCGGATCCAGATATCAGTCTCTTCTTCATAAAAATATTCCGCATCCCGTCCCAGGGCTCTCAACCTAAAAAGCCCCTCCCGCTTCAGATATTCATAAAATTCCCTCTGTGTTTTTCCGGAAAGAACCTCCAGCCTTTGACGGCATACTTCCATGGCATAATTGACAAAATCCCGCTCCAGCGCCTCATAGAGATCCTGCTGCTGCAGAAAAGACTGAAGAGAAAAAAGCTGGGAAACAAGGTCTGCCTCCCCGGAATAATCGTTTTCTAAAGGCAGATTTCCCTCCTCCTTCTGATTACCCTCCAGGTCTTTCTCATCCACCCAGGTAAGACCTGCTGCCAGCAAAACTGCCTGATAGGAAATCCAGGACACTTCCTTCCCATTCAGTATCTGCTCCAGCAGTCCCTGTCTCTGCAGAAAATCTGCGGAAAATACTTTTCGAAACAGCCAGGGCGTCACAGCCCGAAATACGCTCTCTGCGATCTGCCAGTGACGAAACGGCGTGTAGGGAGGCAAACTTTTTCGTCGCTCTCCCACCAAAGCCACCTCGGCCCGGTCTCTTTCCAGGGCCAAAACCGCCCGTTCCAGAAAATCTGTCTCTATTCTATAAGAAGCTTCTGGCAAATAAACATATTTCCCCTGAACCACAGGGGATGATTTTTCCACCGCTCCTGCCGTTTCACTCCGGGAAGCAACACTGTGCACTCTGGGATCCTTTTTTGCATATTCCTGAAAGACTTTGACAGCCTCCTCATGGGAGGTCCTCTCCAGGCACAACAACTCCATACTTTTTTCCGACTGGCCAAGGATTGTCTTCAGGCATGCTTCCGCCTGCTCTGCTCCCTGGCAGTCCCTTATGATCACTGATACCCTGGGCTGCACTTCCTACCTCCTAACCGACTTCCGTCTTAATCTCTGAAATACAGATCTCTGGTATACACCTTATCCAGCACATCGCTGATCTCTTCCTGATAACGATTCGCCACAATCACATCGCTGATACGTTTAAACTCCTCCAGATCCCGGATCACTCTGGAATGGAAGAAGGTCTCCTCCTTCAGGGTCGGCTCATACACCACCACTTCCACACCTTTTGCCTTAATCCGCTTCATCACTCCCTGAATGGAGGACTGGCGGAAGTTATCGGAATTGGCTTTCATCGTCAGACGGTAGATCCCTACAATCTTGGGGTCTCTCTCCAAAATCCGCTCTGCAATAAAATCCTTTCTGGTTCGGTTGGCATCCACAATGGCCTGCATAATGTTATTGGGAACATCATTGTAATTGGCCAGCAGCTGCTTGGTGTCCTTGGGCAGACAGTAGCCGCCGTAGCCAAAGGACGGATTGTTATAATGATTACCGATCCGGGGATCCAGGCCAACGCCCTCAATGATCTGCTTGGCATTCAATCCCCGCACCTCCGCATAGGTATCCAGCTCATTAAAAAAGGACACCCGCATAGCCAGGTAGGTGTTGGCAAACAGCTTCACCGCCTCCGCCTCTGTGGGATTGGTAAACAGCACCGGAATCTCTTCCTTAATCGCCCCCTGCTGCAGCAATCCTGCAAATACATGGGCCCGCTCTGTCAGCCGCTCATCCTCCTTCGGCGCTCCCACAATGATCCTGGAGGGATAGAGATTGTCATAAAGAGCCCTGCCCTCCCGGAGAAATTCCGGAGAGAATAAAATATTGTCTGTCTCAAATTTCTCTCTTACCGATACCGTATAACCCACCGGAACCGTGGATTTGATCACCATAATTGCCTGAGGATTTACTTCCTTTACCAGTCGGATCACCGCCTCCACAGAGGAGGTGTCAAAATAATTTTTCTTAGGATCATAGTTGGTGGGAGTAGAAATGATCACAAATTCCGCATCCCGGTAAGCCGCCGCCCCATCTGTGGTAGCTTTCAGATTTAATGTTCCGCTGGCTAAGTATTCTTCTATTTCTTTGTCTACAATAGGAGACTTTCCCTGATTGATCATCTCCACCTTCTCCGGGATAATGTCCACTGCCCAAACCTCATTGTGCTGAGACAGCAGAATTGCATTGGATAATCCTACATACCCGGTGCCTGCTACTGCTATTTTCATATCCTATCATTCCTCTCTGACTGCTTTTGCCCTGAGGCAGCCCTGTTGCCCCGCCTTGGGGGTGTTGCAAAATACGAACTCCGGTGGATTTTCGATGTGTTTTTCTCCGAAAACGTGTTTGTTTTCGGAGAAAAATCACCCGAAAGGGTACCGCCGGAGGCCTTTTGCAACAACCACGTTTTCTTTAAACCTCGGTTCCTGCCTCAGGAGCCACATCCACAGCTTTTAGATGTAGCTCTTTCTTTACCAGATCCAGGGCTGCTTCGATTACCTGATCCATGTTGTAGTATTTATAATTACCCAGACGGCCGCCAAAGAGTACCCGATCCTCTTTGTCCGCCAGTTCCCGGTATTTCTGGAACAGCCCATTATTCTTCTCGTCATTCACCGGATAGTAGGGCTCCATTCCCGGCTTCCACTCCACAGAATATTCTCTGGAGATAATGGTGGTAGGCGAAGTTCCAAACTCAAAATGCTTATGCTCAATGATTCTGGTATAAGGAACCTCCCGATCCGTATAATTTACCACTGCATTGCCCTGATAATTCTCCATATCCAGCTCTTCCGTCTCAAAACGCACGGTACGGTACTCCAGATGTCCCAGCGAATAATCAAAGTATTCATCAATGGGGCCTGTGTAAAGCACTTTTTCAAAGGTATTGGGATGTTCTTTTACATAATCTGCATAATCGGTATTCAGTTTCACATCAATCCCTTCCAAAAGCTCTTTCACAATATTAGTGTAGCCTCCCTCCGGAATACCCTGATACCGGTCATTAAAATAGTTATTATCATAAGTAAAACGCAAAGGCAGCCGCTTAATGATAAAGGCCGGAAGATCCTTACAGTCTCTGCCCCACTGCTTCTCCGTATAGCCCTTTACCAGCTTCTCATACACGTCCTTTCCCACCAGGGACAGGGCCTGCTCCTCCAGATTCTTAGGCTCTGTGATATTCAGGTCTGCAATCTGTTCTGCAATCTTGGCCTTCACCTCCTTAGGAGTCCGAAGCCCCCACAGCTTACTGAAGGTATTCATGTTAAAGGGCAGGTTATACAGCTCGTCTTTATACATTGCCACCGGGGAATTAATGTAATTATTGAATTCTGCAAACTGATTCACATAGTCCCATGTCTCCTTATTGCTGGTGTGGAAAATATGAGCGCCATACTTATGAACGTTGATCTTACTGACATTCTCCGTATAAATATTCCCGCCAATATGGTCACGTTTGTCGATTACCAGGCAGCGCTTTCCTGCCTTGTACGCCTCATGGGCAAACACAGCGCCGAAGAGACCTGCTCCCACCACCAGATAGTCATATTTATTTCCTGTTTTCTGGGCCTTTTTCACTTCTTTCTCCTTTCTCTCAATCTTAAAGATCTGTTCCTGTCTTGTATTGTAGGCATCACAAACCTCTCTTGCATCCCCGGACATGATCACTTCCCCATGATCCAGCCACAGCGCATGGGTACACAGCCGCTTCACGGAATCAATGTTGTGGGATACATACAGAAGCGTGGTTCCCCCGGACAGCATCTGGGTCATACGCTCATTACACTTTTTCTTAAACTGGTAATCTCCCACCGACAGCACCTCGTCACAGATCAGGATATCCGGATCCACCATAGTTGCCACCGCAAAGCCCAGTCGGGCTTTCATTCCGGAAGAATAGTTTTTAATGGGAGAATCCAGGAATTTCCCCAGGCCTGCAAACTCTACAATGTCATCAAAATGTGCTTCCATAAATTCATTGGAATGCCCCAGTACCGCTCCGTTTAGAAAAATATTTTCTCTGGCGGTCAGCTCCATATCAAAGCCTGCTCCCAACTCGATCATGGGCGCAATCTTTCCCCTGGTCTTTACCGTTCCCTCGTATGGCTTCAAAATACCGGTGATGGTCTTTAACAGAGTGGACTTTCCAGATCCGTTGGTTCCAATGAGCCCCCAGGCCTCCCCTGGCTTAACATGAAGGCTTACATCCTTCAGGGCAAAAAACTCCTGAAACATCAGCTCATGCTTGGCCAGCTTGATGGCATATTCCTTCAGATTGTTTACTTTCTGATTTGCCAGATTAAAACGTATGGAAACGTGATCTACATCAATAATATTTTTTTCCATTTTTTCACTCCTAAGATTAAGGTGTTAAAAGATGCCGGACAAATTGCCTCGTACCTTGCATTTCTACAATTTGGCATCCTCTTTAATGTATGGGAATACCCAATATCTCTAAATATATAGAATAAACTTATCCTTGCTTCTCTGGAAAGACCATACTCCGATAATCAGCATCGCAATGGCAATGATCCAGCCTCCCCAAAAAATTCTGGGGCCCGGCATCCGCCCGTACAGCACCATATCCCGGAACTGAGCCACATAATAGTACATGGGATTGGCTGCCTTAATCAGCACCTGAATGGCATCCGGCAGCTGCTCAATGGGATAGAAAATGGGAGTCAGATACATCCAGGCTGTAGTAACTGCCTGATAGATGTAGCGGATATCCCGAAAAAATACATGAAGCTGGGCCAGCAAAAATCCCAGTCCGCAGCAGAAAATGTACATCTGCAAGATCACCAGGGGCGTTAAAAGAAGCTGCCAGTGGAAGGTGGCTCCTGTCACAAGCATTACGATAAACAATGCTCCCAGGGAAAAGACAAAATCTACCATACAGCTGGTTACCTTTGCAATGGTAAAGATATACTTTGGAATATAAGTCTTTTTCAAAAGTGCGCTGTTGCCTGTGACAGAGCGCATTCCTCCGTTGGTGCTGCTGGTGAGAAAGTCAAACAGCATCCGGCCAGTCAGCAGATATACCGGGTAATTCTCAATATTTCTCTGGAACATCGCCGAAAACACCACGGTCATTACGATCATGATCAGCAAAGGATTTAAAATGCTCCACACATAGCCCAAAAAACTTCTTCTGTATTTCAGTTTGATATCTCTGCTTACCAATTCCTTAATCAGATCCTTATACTGGATCAGCATTTTTATCCGATATTGAAATGC
Organism: uncultured Lachnospiraceae bacterium; assembly: GCA_905207905.1. Next base: position 34,532 of record CAJLNC010000006.1, read on the forward strand.
ACTCATGAATGCTCCTCCTCTGTCAATGCAAGGCAGTCCACCAAAATCACCGGGCGCAAAGAAAATCTGGCCTCAGCCACTGGGTATCCATGCTCCATTACCTGGCCGGAAGCAGAGACGAAAACCGCCGTATCCGGTTTGTCTCCTGCATCTTTCAGCCAATAGTCAACCCCCTTCAGCCCGCTTAACACCTTTTTGTATTGCTGTATTTCAGAAACAGAAAGGATTGACACATAATCTCCGCTGCTTGCCGTACCGTTTTCTGGTTCTTTGGAAGCAGCCACCTCCTGAAACGCTCCATTTTCCCCTATCGGCAACAGCGCTTGGCGATCTTCCGGTGCGAATTCCGTCTCCAGCACTTCTTTGTTCAGCCAGGAGCGAAGACTGCTGTTCTCCCAGTCCACAGCCTCCTGGGATTCATGGTAAGACGCCTGATAAAAGGGACCGTTTCCCTTTACATCCTGCAAAATCAGATACAACTGATCCTCTTTCCGCTCCAGCACCTTCCAGGTATAGGCTCCAAATACCACACTGTCCCCTGCTTTGGCCTTTTGCAAAGCGGAAAGTTCCTCTGTTTCTTGACGGCGCACCTGTTCCTCCCTGGAGACTCTGGCCCGCTCCTGACTGTCAAGAAAATCCCCCAACCCCTCAAAGATCGGCTCTGACTTCTCATAGTAGCCCATGGAGCTGTAAAACACACCCATCATATAGCGATAAAATCCTGTTGTATAGCCTGCCACCAAAAGCCCTGCGCAAAGCAGTATCACCATACTGATGCCAAGAACCTTTCCCTTGACTTTTTTATCAAAAGCTGCGCTCTGCTCCAGACATTCCTGCCGCCAACGAGCCGCATCTTTGTAAGAACCCAGCTCCTCAAACTGTTGGGCCGCTTTTTCCAGCTCCTGCTGCGTCGCTGCTTTTTCTTTGGCCGCTTTTGCCTTCCGGTACTGCTCCTCCCTGGCCTCTGCCTCCGTTTTCTCTGCCAGATCCCGGCACTTTTGAGCCAGCTCCTTAGAATCCAAATAAGCCCCCACCTCGTCAAACATGGCAGCGGCTGTCCTGTAATTTTCTATCTTATATGCGTACTGAACGATCAGCTGATCCGCATTCATTTTCTTTACTGCTTTTTTATACAGCACTTCCTGGGATTCACATACCAGAACATTGGCTGAATTTTTATTGTCTGCCATCCTTCCTGTCCCTTCTTTTTGTAAAATCATTGCTGTTTACGTTCCTGCTCACAGCCTATCTTCTGCTGCTTCCTTCCCCTCCAGCACCATCCGGTACACTTCCCTCTTTCCGATGCCCCGGTCTTTGGCAACGGCCTTCATGGCATCCTTCTGGCTCATCCCCTGATTTTCGTACAGAGCCATGTGCTCTGCGATATCCATGGTCTCCCAGGCCTGCCAGGCCTCCTGCTTCATGGCAAGCCGGTCTCTGCCCTCCATCACGATCACACACTCACCCTTTGGCTCCTGAGTCTCATAATGGGAGATGGCCTCTGAAAGGGTGGTGGCAAATGCTGTCTCATGGCGTTTTGTCAGTTCCCGGCATAACGTGATTCGCCGCTCTCCCAGCGTCTCCTCCAGCTCCTTCAAGGTCTTCACCAGACGATGAGGTGCTTCATAGAGGATCACTGTCCGAGTCTCTGTCTTTAGTTCTTCCAAAATTTCCTGGCGTTCTTTTTTATCTGACGGCAAAAATGCCTCAAAACAAAACCGCCTGGTGGGAAGTCCGGATAAGGTCAGCGCCGTAACGCAGGCGCAGGCTCCCGGAAGGGAGGTCACCTCAATTCCGGCTTCATAAGAAAGCCTCACCAGATCCTCACCGGGATCCGAGATCCCCGGTGTGCCCGCATCGGTGATCAAAGCTATATTTTTTCCCTGTTTCATCTGCCGGATCAGATCGTGCGCTTTTTCTATTTTATTGTACTCATGATAACTGGTCATAGGCGTCCGGATCTCAAAATGATTCAGCAGCTTTATGCTGTTGCGGGTATCTTCCGCCGCGATCAGATCCACTTCCCTCAAGGTTTTCACAGCCCGAAAGGTCATATCTTCCAGGTTTCCTATTGGGGTGGCACACAAATATAATTTCCCCTGCATCTTCTTTCTCCTGCATTTATTTTTCAGGCCGCAGATTTATCTCTTTGGCGGTATCCTGCATCTCATACAGCCTTCGGACTTCTTCTGTATACACCCCAGGGCGCTCATAGACGATCAAAGGCGGCTCCACGCTGACTCTGGGCTTTCCCCCTTTGAGCGCTTCTATCAAAATCATGTTTGGCTCTTTGTCCACAAAGGGATATACCAGCCGAATCCGTTTTGGCTCCAGCTTATACTGGCTGAACACCCGGATAATCTCCGCCATTCGGAAGGGACGATGCACCATATAAAATCTGCCCTGCGGTTTCAGGGCTCTGGCTCCCTGGCTGATCACGTCCTCCAGAGTACACAAAATCTCATGGCGGGCCGCCGCCTTATCCAAATCCGGATTCACCAGTCCATGCTTTGCCGTCATATAGGGCGGATTAGATGTCACCACATCAAAAGAAGCCGCCGGAAAAATTCGGTCGGTCTCCCTGATATCTCCCTGAATGATAGAGATCTTATGCCCCAGATGATTATAAGCTACGCTGCGCCTTGCCATATCTGCGCTGGCGGCGCAAATCTCCAGCCCCGCAAAAGAACGGCCCCTGCTTTTTGCTTCCAGCAAAATGGGAATCACTCCGGTTCCGGTGCCAAGATCCAGCACCTGTTCTCCCTCCTTCACCCTGGCAAAGGCAGATAGCAATACCGCATCCATACCGAAGCAGAAGAGCTTTTCATTCTGAATGATCTTATAGCCATTTCTCTGAAGGTCATCCAGCCGCTCACCAGGTAAAAGCAGTCCATCCTGCTGCATCATATCTGATCATCCTCCAGCCGGGAACGGCTCTCCTTCTGCTCCAGAGCTTCCAGCTCCTGAAGTTCCCTCTCTTCCTGATCCTGAATACTATTTTTGGAAGCCCGTTTTCTGCGCTCCCTAAATTCCCGATTCTGGCGAGAATTCTCCCTCTCCTCCCGGTTCTGGCGGGCATTCTCTCGGTCTTCACGGCCCTGGAAGGAATTTTCTCTCGCCTCACGGCTCTGGCGGGCATTCTCTCGGTCTTCACGGCTCTGACGAGCGTTTTCTTTCTCTTCCCGGTCTTTTCCGGAACCCTTCTCCGAATTGCTCCGGTTAGAATTTCCATTATTGGAATTGCTGTTTTTTTCTTTTTTCCGTCTTGGTTTGAACTTCAGATCCTTTACATCATACTCCTGAAGCTCCTTCTCATCATCCACATCCACCAGAACCTTCACCTTCTGGCGCAGCACGTTCACACTGGCCACCTCTCCCTGAAGTCCGGTAATGGTTGTGACGGTATCTCCGATCCCCGGCAGCTTGCTGTGAAGATACTCATACGTCTCCTCCTCATTTTTCAGGCAGCACATTAAGCGTCCGCAAACCCCGGAAATCTTGGTGGGATTCAGGGAAAGATTCTGTTCCTTTGCCATCTTAATAGATACAGGGGCAAACTCAGAGAGAAAGGTGCTGCAGCAAAGCGGCCGTCCGCAGATTCCCACGCCCCCCAAAATCTTGGTCTCATCTCGGACACCGATCTGACGCAGCTCAATCCTGGTGCGGAATACTGCCGCCAGATCCTTTACCAACTCTCTAAAATCAATACGGCCGTCCGCCGTAAAATAAAACAACACTTTGTTATTGTCAAAGGTATACTCTGCGTCAATGAGCTTCATATCCAAATTGTGCTTGCGGATCTTCTCCTTGCAGATGGCCATAGCCTCCCGCTCCTTCTCCCGATTCCGCTTTGCCCTGGCATCATCTTCTGCATTAGCCACCCGAATCACTGGTTTTAAGGGCTGAACCACCTTATGGTCTGCCACCTCCTGCACTTTCCCGGAAACTGTGGCGTACTCAATGCCCCGGGCAGTCTCTACGATCACATGATCCCCGGGCTTGATCTTATAATCCTTTGGGTCAAAATAATAGACTTTTCCGGCATTCCGGAAACGCACTCCAACTATCTTTACCATCTGTCTCTATCTCCAGTCATCCTTTTTTGTAACGCTAATTTTCTTTCATTGTCAAAAACAGCAGCTCTATGGTAAGCTCAAAGTTTACATTGGCATTGAGCCTGGTCTTAGCTGTCTCTAAGGCCTGCTGTATCAGCTCCAGCCCTTCATAGGAACTGATGCTGGCATTCTGACGGATATTTTTTAACTGATCTTTAAACACAAGGCCCTCTATATCTCTGGTCGCCTTAAAATACAGCACATCCCGGTACCATACTGCCAGAATGTCCAGATAATCCTGCACCTCGATCTTATAGGGAACCACTCCCTTCACCGCAGCAATCACCTCGTTAAGATCCATATCTTTTACATGGGCCGCCAGATGCAGGGCTGCCGCCTTAATCGCATTAAAATTTTCTGACACAGCCAGCATAGCTGCTTTCCCAATATTTCCCTGGGCAAAAGCCACACAGATATCAGCCTGGTAATCCGGAATCTCCAGTTTCTCCATCAGATACCGTTTTACTTTCTCATCCGGCACCGGCTTTACATTCAGAAGCACACAGCGGGAGCGAATGGTGTCCAACAACACAGATGCGTTCCTGGTAAGCAAAAGGATCACCCCATAAGCAGGAGGCTCCTCCAGCGTTTTTAACAGGGCATTCTGCGCCTGAAGAGTCATCTTCTCCGCTTCTGCCACAATATAAATTTTATATTTTCCATTGTATGGCTTGATCTGGATATCATTTACAAGCTGATCCCGGATCTCATCCACCCCGATACTGTTTGGCTTTTCATGAGTCACATAGATAATATCCGGATGATTGCGGCTGATTGCCTGATGGCAGGAATGACAGGTGCCGCAGCCCTCCACCCCTCCAGCCTCGCACTGAAGAGCCATAGCAAAGGCATCTGCCATCATCCGTTTCCCGGAGCCGGCTTCCCCCTGAAATAAATATGCGTGACTCACCTTATCTGACTGAATCGCATGCTCCAAATGCGAAATCATCTGCTCATGTCCAATTATACTGTTAAATCCTGACATTTACGTCACCTCCCAGAGGGATCTTACCGCCGTATCCACTGTGCCTGTAACATCCGTATTTTTATTTCCGCCAGCATTCGCCAAATAGCAGCCGCACTTATGCTGCTATTTGACGAATGCTGCCCGGATCAAAGCCTCTCACAAAAACACACAATAATTCACAATAAGAATACCATATTTGCATTATAAAGTAAACTATATCCGAAAGAAACCCCCGCTTCCCGGCCCTTTCCCTCTTCCGGGATTCTGTTTTTCCGCCGCAGTTCTGATCCCATCCCTGGTCCGGCTGCCTCATCACCTGCAGCATCTCTGTGCGGGGGCAACGCCTCTTGGTACAGCTACGCTTCTTTCTGGGAAAGGATGTATGCCGCCGCCGCCTCCATGCACTGCTGCCGGTCCCCATTATTGGAGAAACGATGTCCGATTCCCGCAGCTTCCAGCTTCTGATCTGAAAAATCTTTCTGATCTGCCAAAAATCTGCGACACAGCTCCTCATACTTTGGCACAGTCTGCTTTTTCTCCCGTTTCAAAGCACGCTCCAGTCTTTCCCCATCCTCCACCTCTATGTAAATGGGAATCACCCGGTTCTTTCCATAATATTCCACCATTCTCCCATAAGAAACCAGGGTGCCGATGGCCAGATAATCCTGCTTCTCCAGATCCATGGTCTCATCATCCACAGTAAAATATTTCCAAATTCCATGAATGGTATCGTATTCCCGCAGTTCAATCACTCTGCCTTTATCCAAAAACTCCTGCAGCTTTTCTTCCCCCACAAAGTGATATTCCACTCCTTCCGTCTCCTTTGCCCGAATGGGCCTGGTGGTATAGGGGATCAGCCGGTTAAGCCCCAGCTCTTTGCGCTCAAGAAGCTCCTGATAAATAGTATCCTTACCAGTAGCGCTTTTTCCCATAATATAAAATATTTTTCCCATATCGTCCGTTCCTATTCGTTCTCCTTCCCCTGGCAGCTTCGCCGGACTCTGGTCTGAGTTCTCAGCTCTCAAAATAAACGGAATGTCCTTTTCATTCATTTGCAGCCACCCAGATCTTCTCCATCTTAGGATCCTCCAGCCCCTGAAGATACCAGTCCATGTCTCTGTACTGAAGAACCTTCTCCAGCAGTTCCCGGCTGATTCTCTCTCCGGGTACTGCCAGCGGCACGCCCGGCGGATACAGATACAGATATTCCCCACAGATGCTTCCCTCGGAATCTTCCAGGGCAACCTGTCTCTTGGGACTTTGATCTGCCTCCCAGATCGTCATAACCGCCTCATTGTTCAGAACAAAGGAAGTCCCCGGCCCCTCCAGTCCGCCGGATTGCTCCGCCATTTCGTCCAACGCTTTGCCGCCAGATGCCTCCGTATCCTTTCTGAATCCTTCACCCGGTGCAAACGCAGCGTGACACCGCTCTCCCTTCGCCTGGTATGTTCCGCTCCCAAGACGGCTGTCCAGATCCAAAATCCCGTCTCCCAGACGACGAAATCCCTCCGGGCTGTCTCCCACAGAAGCCAGTGCCAGCGCGTAGTCCCTTGTCTCCATCTCCAACTCCAGATGGTATTCCTGCCGCAAAAAGCGGCCAATATCCCTGCCGGTAAGGCCTTTCTTCCTTCCGCAGATCAGGATCTTAGAGGGATCCTGATTCTTAAGAAGGCAAAGATGCCGCAGCCCTTTCATGCGACCGTAAAAATCTATAAGTTCTCTGGCAAATGTATCAAAAAGAGCGGTTCCCCGCTCCTTAAGCAGCCCTACACAACGGTCAATACTTGCCATCAAAACATAGCTGGGACTGCTGCTCTGGTAGACGCCCAACATCTGACACAGCCGTCTGCGGTCCACCAACGAACCGTTTACGTGCAGCAGCGCTGTCTGGGTCAGGGAGGGCAGCGTCTTATGAACGCTCTGGATCACCAGATCCGCCCCTAAAGCTACCGCAGAGGGCGGAAAAATAGGATGCATACCAAAATGGGCTCCGTGAGCCTCATCCACAATTACCGGAAGCCCGAAATTGTGAGCCGCCTCCAAAATCCCTTTTACATCCGGAAGAATCCCCTCATAAATAGGCGCTGTCAGATACACTGCCTGTATCTGAGGTTCCCTTGACAGAATACGCTCTGTCTCTTCCCTTCCCTCTCCCGGGTACAGATACACCGCCTCCAGCCGGTTTAAAAACAGACCGTGATAGGCTGCCTTATGGCTGTTCCTGGTCATAAGAAGCTTTCCCTTTGGCGCGCAGGCTCCTATGGCGCTCAGGATGCCGGACGTACTTCCATTTACCAGAAAATGGGTCTCCTCCGCCCCAAAAAGGTCCGCCGCCCTTTGCTGGGCCTTTAACAGAATCCCCTCCGCATGGTGAAGATTATCAAAACCTTCAATCTCCGTAATGTCAAAAGAAAAGGGGTCTGCAAACCCTCCCAAACGCCGCTTATGTCCCGGCATGTGAAAGGGATAAACCTCCGTCTTGCTGTATCTGATCAATTCTTCATATAAACTCTGTTCCATGTCCGCTCTCCAGTCCGATCCTCCCTGCCTCTTTTGCGCTTTCTCCAAACCTCATATTCTCCATGAAAACCGTTCTGCCCCCGCTCTGATATCTGCATACAAAAAACAGCATCCTCTGTCCCTGACGTCCTCTACATCCCAAACAGACCTTTTACCAGAAACCAGAGTATCGGCATCAGCAGAGCCGGAAGCATATTCAGAGTTTTGCAATCCTTGATCTTCAGGATGGAAAGCCCTGAGCTGGCGATGAGGATGCCTCCCACAACGGAAATCTCCGTCAGCAGCTCCGGCGTAAGAAAATCGGCCAGAAATCCGGCACACAAAAAAATGCTTCCCTGCCAGCAAAACAGCACTCCCGCCGCAATGGCGATCCCGATTCCGTATGCGGAAGCAAGCACCATAGAAGTCACAAAATCCAGTGTGGCATTAGTAAAAAGATAGGTATTGTCCCCATTCACAGCGCTCTCAATGGGACCAAGAATAGACAAGGTACCGATACAAAACAGGAGCACTGCAGTGGAAAGTCCCTGCCCCAGTCCTTTGCCTGAGACTCTGGATATCAGTTTCTGAAATTTTCCGTCCAGATCCAGAATGGTTCCCAGAAGACTCCCTGCTGCCAGGCTGATGATAAACAACACCGGATATCGGCTGTTCGGCATATTCTGAGTCACTGCGTTGATGCCAAGGGCTGTGGCCGCCAATCCCATGGCATGAAAAAGCGTTTCCTGATATTGAGGCTTGATTCCCTTTTTCACCTGACTGCCGATCAAACTTCCCGCTAAAATAGTTCCTGTATTTACAATCGTTCCCAACATGCTCTTCTCCCCCGGTTCTTTTGTATACTTCAGCAGGCATGAAGTCCCGAACTGCCCCTTCCGGTCTCCATCCCTGCTGCCTGTACGCAGAAGAACGCTTTCTGCTGTTTTTTGTTTTCTCTCACTGTGAGGACTGCCGCAAGCGCTGCCAATCCTTCCCAAAAGCTTCCTGCCTCTTTCTCTGACAGTCCCAAAGCCTCCAGGCCCAGCGTCCTGTCAAAGGCTTTCCGGCTCTATTTCTAACCCGAGATTCCTTTCTGAAGCACCGGCCATATTGAGGCCTTCTCAGAGCCAAGCACCCAGGCTGCGATTCCTCCCAGATCATAGGTTCCCACCAATCCGGCTTTCAGCGCCAAAGATTCCTCATCCTCAATCCAGATCTCACAAAGGGTACCGTCCTCTGCAACCCAGGCGGTGTAATACTGGGAAGTCTCCTCATTCCATTCCGGCGTAAGGCCGTAGGTTTTCAGTGTCTTGTCCACACTCTCCATACTCAGTGCCTCGCTGGTCACTGTGGTGGTTCCGTCCTCGTTATATACCGTATACCAGATTCTGGTGTAAAAAGGCACTCCGCTGATGATCTTCTCTGCCGGAACCGCCTTGAGGGTCTCTGTGATACCGTTCTCTTCAAAACTTAAAGAGGCCACGCTGCCGGCAGTCTCAGAACCTGCATAGTGTTCATCATATCCCATGACGATCACATAATCCGCCACGGTCCCCAGTTCCTTCCGGTTAAAATGCTGATTAAAATCCATGGGCACAGGCACATCCACAGAAAGCACCAGATTATTTTTCCGGCAGGCAATGGACAGCTCCCGCACAAACTGCACATAGCTGTAGCCGCACTCCTCCTTAATATACTCAAAATCCAGATTGATCCCCTCTATATCCAGCCTCTTAGCTTCACTGACCAGCGTATCCGCCATTCTCCGCCTGGCTGCGGTGGACGCAAGAAGGGTCGTGGTATCTACCTCCGGGCTGAAATTGTTGATCAGCCCCCAGACCTCCAGACCTGCCTCATGAGCAGTCTTTACGTATTCCACATCCCCGAAAGAACTGATGGCGCCCTCATTGTCCAACACGGAAAACCAGGTGGGGGAGATCACATTCACTCCGGTCATGTCTGCGATATCCTCGCTCAGATACTGATTGGCCTCCTCATAGTCGATCTGATGCCACACCAGATTAATCTTTTCTTCCCGGGTCAGGCTGGTGTACTCCACCTCCTGAAATTCTCTGGTCACCTCTGTCTCCTGGATCTCTCCGACTCCGCGTTTTGACACATAGCCCACATAGCCGTCCGGCGTCACCACCTCCAGCCAGTTCTCAAACTCCTCCAACACCTGTACGCTATCTCCGGCCTGAAGCTCTGTCAGAATAGGGCTTTTGATACCACCCTGATATCGAACAGGTACTGTCTTTCTGGCTGTCGCCCTTCTCTGAGTTCCCCACTGATATCGCAGAAGGCCATGGTAAATCCCCTCTTCCTCTGTCAAAGACCACTCCAGGTTCGTAAAAAGCTGAAGAAAATCTGCTGACAGATACAAAGTTCCATCCCTGCGGATCACAATCGGCCGCTCATACTCCCGGCTTTCTCCGTCAACGGTATAAGCAGCGCTGTCCACTGGAATATCATACGTCTCCAGGGCAGTGGTAAAGATCATCTGCCCGTTTGGCTCATCCCAGTAAAACCTGGAATTGATCTCATCCCGAACCAGCTCATAATTCAGATACAGCCCCTGATCCTCCAAAAGTCCCTTCTGCTCCGCCAGATGATCCTGAAGCACCAGCACTACCTGATTTTCTTCGACTGCTCCAAAATACGCTTCTGGAGTCATCCGTTCCTTTGTTGGCATATACCGCTGTATCAAAAAAACGGCCGCTGCGGCCAGTATCACCACCAACGCCAAAAAAACAGGGCCTGCCGCATTTCCTCTGCGTTTGCTTCTTTTGTTTTCCTGCATATTTTACCTCCCGGGCACAAGCTATTCCCTGGTAAGTATAGCAGTAAAAACAGGTTTCGTCAGCAATTTCATAAAAGATTCATAAAAGATTCATTTTTTCTGCATCCGGGGAAATCCTGCTGCCAGAAGATCTTTTATTTTTCTTTTATTCTGATAAAATTAATTCCTCTGATATGGTCTTTTTCATCGCTGACAAACTCCCGCATATAGGTGGCATTTTCCCTCAGGCATGCGGAAACGATCTTTCCGGGTCTGGCAGGACGGCCATTTAAATAAAAGCGGCATCCTCTCTTTTCATACTGAGCCAGTTCGCCAAAAAGCGCTTTCCCCTCCTGATCCTGTTCATCATTTCTCCTCATCTTTGTTTCCCCTGATTCCCAGCCCTGCGAAAGGCGCCTGTCTGTGATATATTATTTCCTGCAACACCGGGCAGAGCGGGAAATTTTCTAAAAAATTTAGATTTTTCACATTGCGAAAAGATGCGTTTTGTGGTATTATTTATCAACTTTAGGGGCAGATAATGACTCTCACTGATTTCTTGAATAGCTGCGGGAACATCCGCAAATAGATTTCATAGACATGAAATGAGCATTCAGATAAGAACTTTATAATCCTCCTTTCTTTTGTAAAATGGCACACATCCTTTCACAGTTCTATTATATACAATATGTGCCTATTTTGCAAGGATTTTTTATCCACTTTACATCTTTTGTAATTTTGGATATAATCTTATAAAAGAAAGTATGTTATCATTGCTCTCAGTTGAATAGATTGGATGTGATGTTATGAAAATTGAGAAAATAAATGAAAATCAGATTCGCTGCACGCTCACCAAAGAAGATCTGATTGACCGGAAGATCCGCCTCAGCGAACTGGCTTACGGTTCGGAAAAAGCAAAAAACCTTTTTCGTGATATGATGCAGCAGGCTGCTGATGATTTTGGCTTTGAAGCCAACAATATTCCACTTATGATAGAAGCAATTCCCGTCTCTTCGGATTCCATCATCCTGATCATTACCAAGGTGGAGGATCCGGAGGAACTGGATACTCGTTTCTCCAGATTTACAGGAGAAGAAGAGCGTTCCGAATCAGACCGGACTTCTTCCGGCCTTGCAGAAGCGCTCACCGGAGCGGACGACATTCTGGATCTGATTCAGAAGATCCATCAGGCCAAGCAGCTGGCCGCCAAAGCCGCTCTTCCTGAAACAGAGACAGAGGCAGAAAAAGCCCCCGAGGATCCCTTAGAATCCCCGGAAGCTTCTGAAGAGATCTTCCATCTCACCCGCTTCTATCTGTTCCGGGATCTGGAGACAGTGATCCGGGCTTCCCGGGTACTCTCTCCCAGTTACGCCGGGCCCAACGCCCTGTTTAAAAACCCGGAAGATCAGAATTATTACCTGCTTTTAAAAAAGGCAGACACAGATCCCGGTCAGTTTAACAAAATCTGCAACGTACTGTCTGAATATGCCTTGCAGGTAAGCTATACCCCGGGCATGGAAGAATATTTTACGGAGCATATGGAAGTAATCATTCCGGATGCTGCTATCCAGAAACTGCGCAATATTTGACCCACAACATCTAAAGAGATGCTGCAAAATATAAATTCCTGTGGATTTTCGGTGTGTTTTTCTCCGAAACGATACCGCCGGAGGTATTTTGCAGCATCTCCTCTTTTTTCAGCAGTAAAACAGACTGTCCCGGAATCGAGAGAGGATGTATTTCTCATCCCTCTTCGCTTTCCCGAGACAGCCTGATTATACTTTGCTGCTTTTTCAGTTTGCTATTTTCGTTTATTTGTTCTGCTTCTCCATCTCGCTTGCAAATGCATTCATTCTGGCCAGCAGCAGTTCCGGCTCGATTCCGTGAACCAGAGCAGCCTCTTCCAATGTCTCTCCCTGGGAAGAGGGGCAGCCGATGCAGTGCATTCCGCTCGCCATCAGAACGTTTATCATATTCGGATCCATACGGATAACCTCTCCGATGGTCATATCCTTGTTAAACTTTTCAGCCATTTTGGATTACCTCCTTCATCTAAAGATGGGGATATTATAATACTTTTCCAAAATCTTGTCCAGCACCCGCCATGAATTTCCTGCCGGATCAAAAGCCCCCGGCTACAGTTCTTCCTCTCTTGTATGCCTGCGGATATACTGTGCCACCAACTCCGGCATTTCCAACGCGCCCCTCCAGATCACCGGACAAGCGGCCAAAGCTTCATAACCTCCCGTTCCCGTGGCCCTGTAGTTGTTGGTAACCAGCTGATACTTCCGGTCTCCTAATGGGGAACCGTCCGGCAGCGTCAGCTTAATCAGCCTTTGCCCCACCGGCCTGGTAAAATCAAATTCATAAACAAGACCTGCATAGAAATCAAAATTGTAGTGTTCTACCTTGGGTTTTAGAAATTCCTCTGAGATCTCCGGTTTTCCATTCTTTATTGTGATATAAGCACCGCACCGCTCCAGCGCGGTCCGGACTGCCTGTTCGTCCACCTCCAGCACCACCAGCGTGTTGGCAAACAGATAAGCCCCGCAGATTTCCCGCATGGACACCTGCCGTTTCAGTCCTGCCGGCTGATTTCCCAGACTGGTACAGGAAAAGTCTGCTCCTGTGTGTTCCAGCTGCACTGCATTAAACAGATCCGCCAGGCGGCTGCCATAGAGCGCTGCCGCAAGTTTCTCCTCCGGCAAAATCTCCTCCTTAAGACAGCCCACCGGTTCATCCAGCCACCGCTGTGTATCCCGTTCCAGAGGAAGAAGACTGTGATAAGGCTCCTCCTTATGCCAGTCTCCCACTTTAACGGCCCGGGAGGTGATCCGAAGGATCTCGGGTTCCTGTCTTTTCAAAGTACCTGTTTCCTTCAGGGTCGCTTCTGTCTTTTTACTTTCCCCTTCTTCAGACAGTTCCTCCCATTCCGGCATCTCCACCAGAGCCTCCAGCTGCATATAGTGGGTCCCGTTGGCCGGAGGCTGAAGGGCATAGGTGCCGGACAGCTTCACCCCTTCCACCAGGATATGCTGGTGACCAGTCAAAAGGATATCAAAGCCCAGCTTTTCTGCTATCTCACAGGCCACATTCTCCCTGGTATCGGACAGACGTTTTCCAGTAACCAGATCCTCCTCGAAACCTCCGTGGTAAATGCAGACTGTCACATCACACTGGTCTTTTAAAGCCTCATACTCCTGCTTCGCTGTCTCAAAGGCATCCATCACCCGCAGCTCCTCCAGGTTCCTGGGCTGTTCCCAGATCATCACATAATCTGTGACGATTCCGGTAATCCCTACCCGCAGGCCGTTTCCCAGAACGTGAACCAGATGTTTCTTCACCTTCAGTTCTCCTCTTAGATCCTCCAGGTTTGCGCACAGGCATTGGCCTTTCATACTGTCTATATAGCTTTTTAAAACCTCATATCCGAAATTAAAATCATGGTTTCCCAGAGTGTAATAATCACAGCCCAGGCTGTTGAACGCCTCCCCAAGAGGGTGAGAAGAATACTTGCCGCTGTGGGCAATATAATATTGGGAAAGAGGGGTTCCCTGCAGGGAATCTCCCCCATCCAGGATCAGCGTGTGATCTGTCTTTTTGATCTGCCCTCCCATATTCAAAAGCCCGGAGGCTTCTTCTTTATTTTCCGGGTAATTTACCGGAAACACATGACCGTGAATATCAGAGGTAAAAATAAGTTCCAATTCCTTTTTCATCTTTTCATCCTTCCAGCCGCCGTCATTCTCCTGATACAGACGCCTTCCTCTCTCCCAGTCTAACCTCTTGCCAATTTTACCCGGATCTTGGTGGATATCCATTCCACAATCAGCACCAACACAATCAGGCCTGCTAAAATGGCTCCGGCCTCATTCCAGCGGTAGGCATTCATAGCAAAGATCAGAGGCGCTCCGATACCGCCTGCTCCCACCAGTCCCAGCACCGTGGCATCCCTTAAGTTAATGTCAAAACGGTAAATGGCTGTGGAGGCAAAATTTGGCATCAGCTGGGGCAAAATTCCGTAGCGAATCTTCTGCCATGTGGTGCAGCCTGCTGCATCCAGAGACTCCAGCACCTTGGTATCCAGATCCTCTATGGCTTCGATATACATTTTGCTTACCATGCCCACAGAACATAAGGACATGGTAAGCAGTCCGGTAAAGGCTCCGGGCCCGGTGACCCGGATAAACATCAGACCGTACACAAAGGCCGGAATGGTGCGCACTGCCATAATAATGGTTCTTCCCACAAAAGCCACCGGCTTTGGCGTCAAATTGGAAGCTGACAAAAAAGCCAGAGGAATGGAAATGATCGCGCCTACAATGGTTCCCAGAAAAGCAATACAGATGGTTTCCAGCAAAAGATAGGGAACGCCCTTGGTGGTCAGGTTAAATAACAATTTTGTATCCGGATGAAAAATTCCGGACAAAATATTCATGGCGATCTTGCCGCCGTTCTGCGTGGTTCCGCTGGTCTCGATGCCCGAAGCGCTCCAGATCAGTAAAAATACCACCACCAGCGCCACGGACAGCTCAAATAGCCAGCGTTTCGGACGATTTTCATACGCCTGTTCAATTCTTTTCTTCATCCCCTACCTCCTATACCAGCCGCTTGCGAGCTGCACGGCTGATGGTTTCAATGATAAATACTGTGACAAACAGGGCGATGAGAATCATTCCCACACTGGGATATTCTCTCCAGCCGATCTTTTCGTTTAAGATCAATCCCAGGCCTCCTGCCCCCACATAGCCTAAGATGGCGGCATACCGCACGTTTCCCTCAAAGCAGAACAGGCCGTTGGACAGATAGGAGGGAAGTACCTGAGGCACGATAGCGCTGACGAAAGCTCTCACCTTGGTAGCTCCCATAGCTTCCATTGCCTCAAAGGCCCCCATATCCACTGTCTCAATCTCCTCATAGAGAATCTTCCCCATATAGGCAAAGGTAAATACTGCGATGGCAATGGTTCCAGCCAGAGTACCCAGTCCAAAAATATAAGTAGCAATCAGAGCAGCTACCAAAGTCGGCAGAGTGCGGACGATACTGAGAAACAGCCGCATCACCGTCACCACCACATTATTTTTAATCACATTGGTAGAAGCCAGCATCGCAAAGGGTACTACCAGAATCGCTCCTGCCACAGAACCCAGCAGGGACATTTGAATTGTGTCAAACAAGGGCCCCCAGACCTTTGGCATATAGCTCCAGTTGGGAGCAGAAAACATCTGGCCCAAAATTACGAAAAATTCATTTATTCTGCTTACCAGAGTATGCATATTAAATCCCGTTACCTTTACAGAAAGGGCCGTCAGCGCCGCCAGTATCAAGATCACCAGCGGCATTCTGGTACGCTTTTTCTGCACCGTTTTGCCGTTTGCCAGGGTAATGGTTTTCGGCGGAAAAAGTTTATCGTAAATACTCATGCCGTTTTCTCCTGACCTCCCTGATATATGGAATCCAACACCTTCTCATCTACCTGATCCACCGGCCCGTCATAGACCACCTCTCCTGCCCGGATTCCGATCACCCGATCCGCATACTGCAGCGCCAGGTCTACATGATGGATATTAATCAGCACGGTAATCTTCATCTCTTTGTTGATCCTGCGGAAATCATCCATCACCTGCTTGGCAGTCACCGGATCCAGAGCTGCCACCGGCTCGTCCGCCAGAATGATCTGAGGATTCTGCGCCAGCGTTCTGGCCAGGGCCACCCTCTGCTGCTGTCCGCCGGAAAGCTGGTCCGCCCGCACAAAAGCCTTGTCCAAAATTCCCACCTTGTCCAGGGCTTCTAATGCGGCCATCTTTTCCTCTTTCGTAAAAATCCCAAAGGCTGCTCTCCACCAGGGCAGATCCGGCACAAAAGCAGTCAGCACATTCTTAATCACCGTTGTTCTTGTAATCAGGTTAAAGGACTGGAAGATCATACCGATTCTTCTTCTGAAACGTCTCAGGGTCTTTCCCTGAAGAGTCATCACATCCGTTCCGTCCACGGTGAGCGTTCCCTCCGTCACGTCATGCATCCGGTTAATGGTGCGGATCAGGGTGGATTTTCCCGCTCCGGAAAGTCCGATAATAGCCACAAACTCTCCCTGATCTATGGTAAGATTCACATTTTTCAGTCCCACAAATCCATTGGGATATTTTTTTGTCACATTTTTAAACTCAATCATAGGATACCTCTATTATTTTCTATTTTGCAGCGGTTGGATGAGATCCATTTTGGGGCGTTCCCTCGGATTTTTTTGCAGCTTCCCTGCGAAAAATGTCTCTCCATACCAGAAAGGCCGCCGCAAAATGCTGTCCCTGTATTCCGGATCTCCATCCCGGTAACAGGCCGATTTTGCGGCGGCCCCTAAATGTCTGTTCTGTCAGATCTTCTTTTTATCGCTGTCTCTTAGGAAGCGCTGTTTAACTCCTGGATCATCTTCTGTGCTGCCCGCTCGGAGTCATAATCCTCAGCAGCAGCCTTCTGGTATCCATTGTGGCTGTAAATAGCAATTACTTCTTTTCCTTCTTCCGTATTTCCGATATTGATGAAAGCATCTGCCAGGGCTGCCTTAAATGCATCATCCATAATGGGAGAAGTCTTGCTTACACTGATGGTATCATTATAGATAGCCGGTGTCACTCCGATCACAGCCGTATCATCCCAGATACTGTTCTCCATAGCATACTCGCTGTTCCATTTCTCTACATAGTCTCTTCTGGCATCTGCGTAGGTACACAGCACATCAATCTGCCCGGAAGCCAGACGTGCAAATGCGCTGCCGTAAGAATCAGACTGCACTGCATGGGACAGCTGAGTGATGTTCTTATCAAAGTTCTCCTGCAACCACAGAGAGGGATAAATGTATCCTGCCGGTGAGGAGGAATTCATCACGCTCCAATTGGCGCTGTCAATATCTTCCCAGGTAAGCTCTTCCCCTGCATTTACCTTCTCTGCCAGTTCCTTTCCTTTCTCGGAAGGTCCTGCGATCATCAATGCGCGGTAGCTGGTTGCCTGTTTGTCAGAGGCCTCTGTGGGAGCTTGGTCATTCCAATCCTTTGCGCTGTCAGAATCAATGGAAAGTCCGTCTCTGGTAGCTGTAAGAAGCACATCGCAGCCGTCATCGTACAGCACATAGGTTCCTCCCGGAATCAGGCCCACATCTGCTGTTCCGGCAGAAAGAGCTTCGCCCACCGCCTCATAGCTGGTACCCACGGTAATATCTACCTCAGCCACGTCATAGCCTAATTTTGCCAGCTCGCTTGTGAGCATTTCCTTCAGAGGCTCTGTAGCTGTGATGATCTCTTCCGGCTCTCTGGACGGAACAAATGCAATGCTAAGTTTTTCGATCTGCTGGTTTCCTTCTGCCAGAGCAGGTACTGCTCCTGCTGCCAGTCCTGCACACATTGCTGCTGTCATCAGCATGGATACTGTTTTCTTCATGTTGTTTTCCTCCTGTTTTTTGCTTGTAAAATAGGTTTTTAAAGCTATATATTGAAGGGAAATCCCATTCAATCCTTTTTCTGTTCCGGAAACTTCCTGCCTCATCCTGCTTAAGCGGTATCACCGATCCGCAGATGGGTGGGCACCACTACTGTCACTGCCTGAGTCCGCTTCTGCCCAATACGTCCAAGAAGCATCTCCAGCGCATTTTCCCACACATAGTCCGGAAACATCTCAATGCAGGTGGCTGTGGGCCACTTGCTCTCCAGTGTCTGAATATCCTGATATACTATCACTGCCACATCCTTGGGGATCCGAAGCCCCAGTTCTCCAAACGCCTCCAAAGCTCCTTCCGCCACTTCATCGCTTCCCAGGAGTATGGCTTCCCCAAGCTCCTGATTGTTGTATGCCTCCATGGCCAGCTGGTATCCGCTCTCTCTGCTCAGCTCCCCCACATGAAAAAGCCTGGAATCATACCGAGCTCTCTCCTGCAGGATCTTTCTCAGTTCGTTTAACCGCTTTTCCCCGATCCGGATTCGCTCTCCCTGATACAGACCGCCAATATAGCCAACGGTTTCATATCTCTTGTAATCCAGCAGATACTTCACCATCTCTTCCTCGCCTCTGGTAAAATCCAACTGCACCTGGTCATGCTCATAATTGCGCTGGTTGGAGTTTATAAACACAATCGCAAAAGAGAGAGACTGCAAGAATTGGATCTCCTCGCAGGTGAACTCCCCGAAAGCAATGATCCCGTCCACCTCCTGCCTTGCCCCATAACTGAGACGCCGAAACGTTACCTCATACTGATCCGTCATCAGCTCCAACATAGACGAAAGAGAGGACAGACTCACATTTCCACGTCCCGGCCGGATAATCCGCCAGTCCGCCACCCCGATTACCAGCTTCTTTTTTTCTTTCTTACGAAGTCTGGGCGGAACATAATTTAACTGATGGGCTGCCTGAAAAATCTTCCGCTTTACCTCCGGTGTCACTGACAAGTTTTCATCCCTGTTCAGCACTCTGGACACGGTAGTTAAAGAAACACCGGCCAATCCGGCCACATCTTTTATGGTTGCCATAGGCCGCTCCTTTCCTACTAAGCTGCCGCTCTCACTCCGGGCACGAATCTAGCATCAGTGTACAAGAAACAATACGGTCAAAAAAGAGCTAATTTCGTTTCCTGTCTGT
>CAJLNC010000007.1 GCA_905207905.1 uncultured Lachnospiraceae bacterium
AAGTAATATTATAAAAATTTCAGATGTTTGTATCGCACAGATGTCAAAAAATTAGATGTAATATGAAGTAAGGAATATATCGGAAACTTAATTTCGAAGGAAAGAATACGAAGAAAATAGCAGAGATATTGTGACGAGAAAGCAGTATCAGACTATGGTACGTATCAGAGACCTTCCTTTACCGAGTGGAAGATATATTAAAATAGATATAGCAGGAAGCAGATCTCTTCGATATACATTATAAGAATAATAAAAAACTAAATACGTTTCTGACAAATGAATAATTAAAATACACATAAAAAGGACTATCGGGAGGTAGTCCTTTTTATGTGTGCGTTTGGGGTTGAATAGTTGGCAAAAGTAGATTTTTCGTTTTCCTATTTTTGGATGATTTCGATTTCCACCCCATTGGGATCCACGATCAGCATAGTGTCGCATCCTAATTTTTCCACAAAAGAAGGAGCCTTTCGCACGAAAACCTGATGATCCAGGCAGTCCTGATACACTTGTGCCAGATTGTCTGTCTCCAGACAGAAGTGACGGTAGGAACGTTGGGCAGTTTCAGTAATAGTTGCTTTTGAGACCGGTGTCAGATAGTCGATCAATTCCAGGCGGCATTCGGGGGTAAGCTGGTAGTAGGTGAGGGTATGATCTCCCATATGGATAAAACCTGCTTCTTCCAAGTTTAATACGTTTCTGTAAAAATTTTTTGATGCGTCTAAATTTTCTACATTGATAGTAATGTGGTTTAAAGCTAAAATTTTCAATTTATTAGTTTCCTCCTTTTTAATTTAATGCTGGGGAAATTATGACTTCTACATATTCCTGAAGAGAATCCACATCTTCCTGGCTGATACCGCTGTCTGTGATCAGTATATTGATTTCACTTAAATCGGCAATCTTTGCAAAAGTGACAGAATCAATTTTTGTGCTGTCACTCATAAGAATCCGGGTACAGGAAGCCTGAAGCACATTGCGGAAACTGACTGCACTGTCCAGATAAGGGGTCGTAATACCTCTTTGAATACTGAAACCATTGCAGGAAAAAAAGACCTTGTCAATATTAATGATATTCAGAAGTTCATTTTTTACGGGGGAATGAACGCTATGATAATGGTTGCGGAGGATACCAGCTAAAATAATAATAGTAAAATCAGTATTTTCTTCCAACCAGGTGGCAAAATGAATATCATTTAGGATGATAGTCAAGTTTTTTTTGCAGCTCAAAATTTTTATCAATTCAAACGTTGTGGTGCCGCTTAAAATAGCAATGGTATCACCGTCTTCAATAAGGTTTAGAGCAGCGGCAGCCATCTCCTGCTTCTGTTTTATCATTTTCGTTTCTTTTACTTTGGGGGGAAGCTCGTGGCTCATTTTAGTATTGCTGATGGCACCTCCATGAGTGCGTTTCAGCATTCCGGCATTTTCCAGATCTCGCAAATCATTGCGGATGGTGGAGGCAGAAACCCCGAAAAGGTCGCATAATTCCGGAACAACAATTTTTCCCTGAGAATTTAATAATTTCAGGATCTGATGTTTTCGCTCTTCGGCAAAAATAGTGGTGTTTGTTTGCTCGCTTTTTTCCGCCATGGTGTTCTCCTTATTTTTTACGTGCTTTATAATTGACAAATAGGTATTCCTTTGTTACTATTATATAACAGAAATCAATAATAATCAACAATAAATGAGAATAAAAAAGCAGCTGAGAGGTGAGAATAGGGATAATACAACGGAGCTTTCTTATGGTGTGAAAGACTTACAGTCAGAAAGGATCTTAATAGGAGAAGGATATGAAAAAGAATGCTTTGTATATTCAGTCCGGCGGACCTACATCGGTAATCAATACTTCTGCATATGGGGTGATTGCGGAGTGCAGGAAATACCGGGAGAAAATAGGAAAACTGTATGCAGCATCCCATGGAATCGTAGGGGTTATGGCTGGAAAGCTGTATGACTGTTCCGGATGGCAGGAGGAACAGTTGGAACTTTTAAAAAAGACTCCATCCATGGTTTTTGGATCCTGCCGTTATGAAGTGAGAGAGGATACCGAGTGCGACTACGAAAAAATTTTAGAGACATTAAAAAGATTTGGGATTTACTATATATTTATTAATGGTGGAAATGGTTCTGCCTTAGCAGGAAAGAGACTGTATCAGTATCTGAAGAGAAAGCAGTATGACTTTCGGTTGATTGTGATTCCGAAAACAGTGGACAATGACATTGCAGAAATTGATCATGCGCCGGGATTTCCTTCAGCAGCGAAACATGTGGTGGAAACTATTGCAGAACTGGTTCACGATATGCATACGTATGATACAGATTTGATTATGGTCAGCGAGGTGATGGGGCGTAATACAGGATTTTTGGCAGCGGCATCTATGGCTGCCTGTGAGACTGGATACGGACCGGATCTGATCTATGTGCCGGAAGTGATTTTTGATCCAGATAAGTTTGTGGAAGATGTAAGAGGTGTATTGGAGAAAAAAGGAAAATGTTTTGCAGTAGTTCCGGAAGGCGTGAAAACTTCAGATGGAAAGTACTTATTTGAAGCGACCAGCATAAATCTGGAGGAAGAGAATCCTTCCAAAAATATGGGAGGAATCACTCCTTATTTGAATGGGCTGCTTCGGAGGCATTTTTCTTGCAAAATTCGGTGTATTGATCTGGGGCTGATGCAGCGCTGTGCCATTCATGATGCGTCATTTGTGGATCAGAAAGAAGCAGAAGATTTGGGACGGAAAGCAGTCTGTATGGCTGTGGAGGGACATACCGGTGAGATGGTAACCTTGCGGCGAAAATCGGATTACCCCTATGAAACAGAGATGGTTGGAATTGATCTGGCAGAGGTGGCCGGGAAAGAAAGAAGCCTTGATCTGGCCTATGTCACAGAAGAACAAAATTTTGTCAGAAGAGAGTATTTAAACTATATTTTGCCTTTGATTGGTGAATTGCCCAGATATGCAGATCTGGAAAAAATTCCTGCAATTCCAGAGGGCAAGGAAGAGAAATAGCGGGTAACACAAAATGGAAACAGTAAAAAATGTTATATAGGAGGGTATATATGTACAGCTATAAAGATCTAGGACTGGTAAATACAAGGGAAATGTTTGACAAGGCTTATCGGGAAGGATATACAGTGCCTGCTTTTAACTTCATCTCCATAGAGCAGATGAATGGTATCATTGATGCTGTGATTGAAAAAAAATCTCCAGTAATTTTGCTGGCTTCTCCAAATCTTCACCGTCAGCTGGGGCATGAGATGCTGGCGCGTCTGGCTCAGGCAGGGGTAGACCGTATCAAAGCGGCAGGATTGGAGATACCAGTGGCATTGCATCTGGATCATGGAATGAGTTTTGAACATTGTGTTACTGCGATTGAGAATGGATTTTCTTCTGTGATGATTGATGGAAGTGCGCTTCCTTTTGAGGAAAATATTGCATTAACGAAGAAAGTAGTGGAGTATGCCCATGCTCATGATGTGACTGTGGAAGCAGAGCTTGGCATTCTTTCTGGAGCCGAAGAGGATGGTGTTTCTGGACATAGAGAAAGCCTGTATACAGATCCGGTTTTGGCGGAAGAATTTATTCGCCGATCAGGCTGCGACAGCTTGGCGATTTCTATTGGAACTTGTCATGGGTTGGTGAAGATGAAACCGAATCCTGACGGAACGCTTCCGGAGCTGCGTTTTGATATTTTGGAGCATATTCAGAAAAATTGTCCAGGGTTCCCCATTGTGCTTCATGGGGCTTCCAACATTGATCCTAAATTTGTAGAAATGATCAATCAGCATGGAGGCCATATAGAACAAACGGCAGGAATTCCGGAGAATCAGATTGAAAAGGCTGCAAAAATGGCAGTTTGCAAGGTAAATATTGCTACAGATGGATGGATTTGTGCACTGGCCCATACGCGCCGCATTTTGGATGAGAATCCAGGGGCTGTGGACAGCCGGGTGTTTACCCTGAAAGTACGTCCGGAACTGAAAGAATTGTATATGCATAAGATTGATATTATGGGCAGCGGAGACAGAATCTAAGAACGATTAGCAGTGGGAAAAGTGCCGCAAAGTATAAAACCGGTAGATCCTGGGACTATATTTTGCGGCACTTTGTGCTTTTAAAATGAACGAACAGCTATTCGAGGAGGAAAATTTATGGGACATTACTACCTGTGTATGGAAGTTGGAGGAACGAATCTGCGGTATGGTGTAGTGGATGAAGCGTATCAGCTTCTGGAGTTTGAAAAAATCTCTACGGAAGGTTTATCCGACGCGGCTGATAAGGGAGAGTATATAGAAAATCTTTTACATCCTTTTGTGAAAAAATACGGGAAGGAAAAAATCATTTGCCTGACGTTGTCTCTGGCTTCCCTGATGGACCGGGATAGGACGATCTGCTACAGTTCTCCTAATATCAGGGGATTTGATAATCTGCCGTTAAAGTCTGTTCTGGAGAAGCAGATGGGGCTGCCGGTATGTATGGAACGTGATGCCAATACCTCACTTTTATATGAGATGTGGAAAAATGATCTGCCAAAAGAGGGGATTTTAGCAGGCATTTTTATAGGCACGGGGATTGGGAATGCCATGTGCATTGATGGAAATATATATACAGGAAGTACAGGATCCTCTTGTGAACTTGGGCATATTTCCATACCCGGATGGGACGAAATGTGTGGCTGCGGGAAAAAAGGATGTATTGCCCTTCACGGCTGTGGAAAAGTATTGGCTCAGATTGCACAGGAACAGTATCATTGTCCGGTACAGGAGATTTTTATAAAGCATGGTGAAGCACCGGAGGTGAAAGACATAGTGCGTATGTGCGCCTTTGCAGCAGCGGCGGAGGTGACGATTTTGGATCCGACGGCGGTAGTGCTTGGAGGCGGCGTGACAGAGATGGAGGGTTTTCCATTGAGATTTTTTACAGACACTGTTCGGGAAAATCTACGGGCTCCTTACCCAAGAGAGACGCTTAGAATCGTGTTGGCTTCCGGAGATCCTGAAGCAGGAATTGTAGGTGCAGCAATTCATGCGTCAAAAATACTGAAGAAAATGACAATAAAAAGCAATAAATAATTAAAAATATCATAAAAAAACAAGAGAACAAAAATAAACAGCAAAATAAAACAAAAAAACGATTGACAAAGCAGTAAAGAAGTAGTATTCTACAGATAAGCCGATTGTGGAATATCACGATAAATAAAAAATAATAAAAGTATAAAATGTGCATATTTCTTAGTCGGATTGCGGAAAGGCAGGAGAAAATTGGTTAAAACAGCGAATGAAATGGTCGGATGTATGTTTTGCCGTTTTTCTCAAAACAACAAAAAATAATAATTGGAGGAAAAGCGTATGAACATGAAAAAAACATTGGCAACACTGCTTTGTGCAGGGGCAACTATGACAGCGGTAATGGCAATGGGAACCACAGGTTTCGCAGAGGAAGCTTCAGAAGATACCTGGCATCTTGGTATCTGTATCCATTCTATGGATAATGAATATTGGGCTCAGGAAGCGAAAGCAGCAGAGCTGTTTGCAAGCCAGATTGATAACTTAGAGTGCGATATCCTGACCTGTGATAGTGATGATAATAAACAGCTTCAGGGAATCAACGATTATATTGCCCAGTACGGCGACAAGGCAATCTTTGTAGTCGATCCTTCCTCCACTGCAAACACTGCTAACATTGCAGAGGTTTGCGAAGAAAATGGAAATTATGTGGTAATCC
The DNA here is from genome assembly GCA_905207905.1 of uncultured Lachnospiraceae bacterium. Next base: position 5,727 of record CAJLNC010000007.1, read on the forward strand.
TGGCACACAGGGCAGAGGGACTGTACCCCGCAGATTATGATTATTTTGTAGCGTCTTTGATGCTTTCTGATTTTGACAATGGTTATAAGACAGCAGTTGAATTGTTTGAGTCTATTGGCGGAGAAGGCCAGGTAGCAGAACTTCAGGGACTTCTGGGTGATGACAGTGCGGCAAACCGTCATTTAGGTTTTGAAGCGGCTGCCAAGGAATATCCCAACATTGAAGTAGTAGATACTCAGGTGGCAAATTGGAGTCAGGCAGAGGCTATGACCATTACCGAGGACTGGCTGGTAAATTATCCGGATCTGAAGGCAATTTACAGTGCAAATGATACAATGGCGCTTGGTGCTATCGAAGCTTTGAAGAATGAGAGCAAGAATGGTACGATTAATGTTTGTGGATGTGACGGAACCCAGGCTGCTTACGATGCAATCAAGGCAGGCGATATGTACGCTACCATCGCAAACGACGGATATTGTATCGCAGGTTACGGTGCGGCTTACGCTTACTATGCAGCTACCGGCGAATTTGATTTTAAGGCTCTGGATCCCTCTGAGAGATTGATTTTCTGTAAGACCACTTATGTAGACAGCACCAATGTGGATGAAGTAGTTGAGAAGTTCATTGAAAAAGGTGACCCGGGATATGATTATTCTGATCTTAAATTCTGTGTAGAGAGCTATCAGGAGGCTGAGTAAGAGGTCATACGGAAATAGTTTCTGTAAGTCCCGAAATATAGTCTGACCAATGCGGGCTTGCTTTTGCAGGCCTGCATTTTATTTCCAGGAGTAAAGCTGGCACAGGTATTTTCTTCTGTTTCCAAATAATTGAAATTCAAAAAGGAGTTTCTCATATGAAAGATAAACTAATTCAGGTAATGAAAACTGCTTCTGTGGCAGAGCAGTTTTCTTATAAAGTAAAATCAGATGCTAAGATGGAAAAAGTCCGGAGATATGCGCCCCTGATTTTGCTGGTGGTCATGACTGTGGTGGGTGCTGTTTCTCAGGAAAATTTTTTTTCCTGGGGAAATATTGTGAACATCATGTATCAAATGTCGATTCCGCTGGTGATATCTGTGGGTCTCACCTATGTACTTCTTCTGGGAAGTATTGACCTTTCGATTGAGGGAATCATGGGATTTGCCGGTTCGTTTGCGGCTTTTCTGGTAGCTAACAAATCGAATACCAACAATTTTGGTGTACTGGCGATTGTGTTTGTCGTTTTGCTCAGCACTCTGGTAGGGGCAATTACCGGGTATCTTCATGTAAAAGCCAGGATTGCATCTTTTATTGTTACATATGCTATGGGAAGTATTATGACAGGTATTGCGGTTCTGGTTTATCAAGGTACACCAATTCAGGTTGTGGACGAATTGTTTATTACCATTTCCAGAGGGCGCTTTCTTCAGATACCTTATATTACTATTTTATCATTTTTGATTTTTGTTATCGGTGCTGTGATTTTGAATTACACAGCTTTTGGCCGGGCAGTTTATGCGATTGGAGATAATGAGACAGCCGCCAGATCTACGGGAATTAATGTAGACCGGGTGAAGATCGGAGTGTTTGCATTGTCCGGTTGTACAGCAGCTCTGGCTGGAATTCTCATGTGCATGCGATTGAAACTGGGGCAGTCCAGTATCGGAACAGACCAGATGTTTCCGGTTGTGACGGCAATTGTAGTAGGCGGAGGATCTTTGTCCGGAGGTAAAGGCGGTATGCTCCAGGCTTTCGTTGGTGTATTAATCTATACGGAATTGGCAAACTGGTTGACTCTTATGGGTGTAGATCCTTATATGAAGAAAGTGATTCAGGGTATTATTATTATCATTGCAGTGACACTGACCATTGAGCGGAAACGCCAGACCATTTCCAAGTAGGAGGACAGTCATGGAAAAGAAGAAAGAATTATTGTTCCGGACAAGAGGCGCCGGAAAAATATACGGAACAAATACAGTTCTGCATGACATTGACATGGATATTTACGGCGGAGAAGTTATTGGCCTGATCGGTGAAAACGGTGCAGGAAAATCTACATTAATGAAACTGATCTGTGGTGTAGAAAAACCTTCCATGGGAACTCTGGAGCTAAGAGGAAAAGAGTATAAGGCTAATACGATTTTAGAAGCGAATAAGCAGGGGATTGGTATGGTGTTTCAGGAGCAGTCCCTGGTAGGAAATCTTACGGTAGCTCAGAATATTTTTCTTGGACGTGAAAGGGAGTACAGTAAGGCCGGATTAGTAAATTGGAGCCGTATGAATCGGGATGCCAGGAAAGCGCTGTTGGAGGTTGGACTGGAAAATATTGAGCCTACTGTAAAAGCCAGGGATCTGGATTTTGCAGCCAGACAGATGGTTGAGATTGCCAAAGTGCTGAATGTAGTGACTCAGGCAGCCAACGGCCATGCGATTATTCTTTTGGATGAGCCGACAACGGTCCTCTCAGATGCAGAAATACAAAAATTGTTTTTGCAGGTTCGTAAGATGAAAGAGCAGGGAAATGCAGTGATCTTTATTTCTCATAGGCTGGATGAAGTGCTGGAGATCACGGATCGTATTTATGTGTTTAAGGACGGAGAAGAGACCGCAATGATGGATACGGCCGATGCGGATGAGAGTGTGCTCTATGAAAAGATGGTAGGAAGGTCTACCACGGGTGAATACTTTAAAGAAGACCGACAGAAAGAGCCGGAAACGGTTACTGTGATGGAGGTAGAGGACTTAAGTTTGTTTGGAGCGTTCAACCATATAAGCTTCCAGTTGAAGAAAGGTGAGGTTCTGGGTTTCTGCGGAGTAGAAGGTTCTGGAAAAGAAGCTCTGGTTTCTGTACTGATTGGAGATGAGGCTCCTACGGCTGGGACAATTAAGATGGGAGGAAAGGAGTATAAGTTTGCAAATCCCTGTGCGGCCAGAAAAGCGGGAATATTGTCGGTTCCCAAGGAACGTCGGGATGAGGGAATGATTGGTATCATGTCTTTGACAGATAATATAGCGATCTCCCATCTGGAGAAACTTTCAAAGTTTGGGCTTGTTTCCGGCAAAAAGCTAAAGGGAATTGCAGAAGGCTGGGTGAAAAAAGCTGGAATCAAGTGCTTTTCTATTAATGACCGCATCAATCAGCTATCTGGAGGAAATGCACAAAAGGTCATTTTTGCAAGAGCGCTGGAAAGTAACTGCGATATTTTGATTTTAAATCATCCGACCAGAGGTGTGGATATTGGCTCCAAGGAAGAGATCTATAATCTGGTTCGTGATATTACAGAGGCTGGAATGTCGGTTATACTTTTGGGAGATACCCTGGATGAATGTATAGGAATGTCTAACCGTATCATCGTCATGAAAGATGGTCTGCAGAGCGGAGAGTTCGATTGCCCGGTGGGCAATAAGCCTCTGCAGCTGGATATCGTAAAGAGAATGATGTAGGAGGTGCGGAGAAGATGAGCAAAAGTCAGACAAAAAAATTTAAATTATCTAACTATTCCCAGTATATGTGCATCGCCAGTGTGGTTCTGGTATTTCTGGTATTTACCTGCATTACGCCGAACTTTGTCAGTGCATCCAGTCTGCAGAATCTAATGATAGAGATTTCGCCTCTTCTTTTGATGGCGGGAGGAATTTCTTTTGTGATCTTTACAGGCGGTATTGATTTGGGAACCGGAGCGGTAGCTTCCTGTACCTGTGTGCTGACTGGTATTTTTGTGGCAGACGTGGGAAACAGTATTTTATTGCTGATGCTGCTGATTGGTGTTGTCATGGGACTTGTGAACGGCTTACTGGTAACGAAGCTGAAACTGCCGTCCTTTATCGTTACGCTGTGTACCACTAATTTCTGGAATTACATTGCCCTGAAGCTTGCACCCAATGGTTCTCAGATTATTCCTATGAATAAGCGTGATATTGTATCCTGGGCAACCTTTAAGATTGCAGGGATTCCGGTGATGTTTCTGCTGGCTGTGGCAGTGATTGTGATTTTGTACTGTGTACAGCAGTATACAGTCTATGGCAGAACGATTTTGGCGGTGGGTGCCAATGTGCGGGCAGCCAGAATCGCAGGGGTAGATACGGATAAAGCACAGATATCAGCGTTTATTTTGTGCAGTACCTGCAGTGCTCTTTCGGGTGCTTTGTATGCTTACAAGTTAAAAAGCGCTGTTCCCACAGTAGGAAACAGCCTGGGGCTGATGGCCATTGCCTCTGTAGCGCTTGGAGGAACCTCCATGGCAGGAGGAAGAGGAAATGTACTTCGGACTATGATCGGTGTGGTTACTATTACAGCGGTTACTTCGGGGCTGAATATGATTGGCGTGAATGCTCTGTGGAAAGATATTGTGATCGGTCTGATCTTGATTGTGGCCGTGTGCTTGAACTCTGATACAGAGGGAAGGGATATTATTATTAAATAACAGGGATATATGCGAATAGGAAAAGACGGATACCATAGACCTATAGGGTGCGGGATCCGTCTTTTTAAGAAAATAATGTAAAAATTATGCAGGCAAACACTGTGGACTGCCGCAAGAATTATTTTTTAAGAAATTATACGAGATGATCCTTGCAGCAGTTTTATTTATTTTGCGAGACAGTCCTTCTGCTTTTGGGTTTCTCCCCTTGCCGTTTCTGCCCGGGTCTCCCCCGGCAGTACCTGCTGCCATCTGTATACGCTCAGCAGAATCCCAAGCAAAATGTAGGTGACCAGGCAGGCGGTTCCTCCGTAGGAGAGGAAGGGGCAGTAGACGCCGGAGAGCAGGACGGAGAATGTGCCGATGCCGGTATTTGCCAGAACGTAGAGCGCAAGCTGAATCAGCAGCACGGTTCCGCAGCCAAAGCCCATGATTCTGCCCAGCAGATTTTTCTGGTTCAGGGAACGCCTTAGAAGCCAGAAAAGAAGTACTGCGATAGCGGTCACCAGAAGCACAGCGGCCAGGATTCCAAGACTGGAGGTAAGATAGGTAAGGGCAAAGTCGGTGGGATCCAGTTTTGAAACAGCGGCGGCGGATTGGCTGCTGCCGCCCAGAATCCGGCTTCCGGAAAGAAGTTCTCTCACTGCAAGTGTTTTCCAGTTCATGGTGCTGCTGATGGTATCGGGGCGAAAAAGGATGGCCTGTATCCGGGCTGCCTGGTACCCCCTGCCGTTAAAGACCAGGGAGAACACAAACAGCAGAGGAAGAAGGAGGGCTGTTCCCCACAAAGCTGCCAGCCAGGGACGGCGGGAAATTCGGAACCATTTTTTATGGATGGCAGCAGATAACATGAGAACAAAAGAAAAAAATAAAATCTGCGCTATCAACGGGCTGGGACATCGAAAAACCAGAAGAACGGGAGGCATTGTCCAAAGGATACTTTTGAGCAGTCCCCGGAAATCGGTTCCCCGGTAGCTGTAGAGGACGGCGCCGTACAGCGGTATGAAAAGGAAGGAGAGCATAGGAATGTTGAAGGACAGAGGTCCTAGAACGATCCACTGGGCACTTCCGTTAATGGATCTGCCCAAAAGCAGGTGTCCGGCCATTAAAAGGAAAAACAGCCCAAGATACAGGTGCTTTGCATATTTTCCAATGATGCTGTAGTCTGCCAGACATACCAGGAGCATGGCCGTCAGTCCAAGAAGTAATAGTAGGAGGCGCTTTAGTTCCTGGTGGGCGAAAAGCGCTTCCTCCACCCCGGCCAGAGATGCAGCCAGAAATTGGGCGCCCAGTCCCAAAAAACTTAGAATGACAATAAAAAGAATCGTTTTCCAGGCCATTTTGGGACGGTGGATTTGGTCAAGGGCTACGCCTGTCTCTACGGGATCTCCCATATCTTTTACTGCTTTCTCTTCCGCTTCTACCAGAGTGTTTCCCTCCAGGAGATAGACTTCGGTCTGTTCCTGGATGTGAACATTCAGTTCTGAGGCAACAGCAGTCCGGGCTTTTTTACAGCGGAGCTGTTCTGTCACCAGGTTCAGATATTCGTTAGCTCTCATAAGACGCCTCCTATCTCCAGCACTCGAAATACAGCTTGGGAGTACTCTCCCCATTCCCGGCGCTTTTCCTCCAGGGCTTTACGTCCTTGTCTGGTGATCTGGTAGTATTTCCGCAGTTTTCCTCCTGCTTCCTGCTGATAAGAGACGAGCAGACCGCGTTCTTCCAGACTGTGCAGCAGAGGATACAAGGTTCCGGCTTTCAGTTCGAATACATTTTCAGAGCGTTCCCGCAGTGTTTCAATCATTTCATAGCCATACAGATCTTTTTCGGACAGCAGTTTTAACACCAGCAGGGTGGTGCTGCCGGACATCAGACTTTTATCAATCATCAGATTCCCTCCTGAATGTGAATTTTTTCATGTTTTGCCAGCGGGGCTTCCGCGGCTCTGCTAATGCAGTTCCAGAAATATTTTACTGCGCAGTAATATATTTTCATAAAACATATAGGTGATCTATATATTAAGGCTATTATATATCGGATATCTATATATGTCAAGAGAAAACAGGATGACGCAGGTAAGAGAAAGACAAATAAAAATAAGACCGGTGCAGAGGGAATCCGAAGAAAAGGAGGGGGAAACCGGCGGGAACGCAGGAAAAGATAAGAGGGGAAACCAGCGGGAACGCAGGAAAAATAAGAGGGGAAACCGGCGGGAACGCAGGAAAAAATAAGCGGGAAGATTGTCAAGAACCCAGGGAAAGATAAGAGGGAAGATCCGGGGGTTTGTCCCTTGCAGAAGAGGAGAAAACGGTGTAAAATTTCGGTAGACGGCTGCGAAACAGAAAGATATATAAAAATGCAGGAAATCCTAAAATATAGGAAATCCGAAGAAGGCGGAGAGCCTGAAATATATGGAGAGCCTGAAATTTTTCAAATCTGGAGAAATGGGAAATTCCCTGAAGAGTTTCAATGCCGAAAGTTCAGGAGGTTTGTATGAAAAGATTATTGCTGCTTGCCACTGGCGGCACCATTGCGTCTCAGTATACGGAAAAGGGATTGAGCCCCCAGATTTCAGATCAGGAACTGCTCTCCTATGTGCCGGAGGCAAGGAACTTTTGTGAGATAGAGGCAATCCAGCCTTTTAATTTGGACAGTACCAATGTAAGTTGGCCTCAATGGCTGCAGTTAGCCGCATTGATTGAAGAGAACTATGAAAAATATGATGGTTTTGTAATCTGCCATGGAACAGATACGATGGCGTATACAGGAGCGGCCCTTTCCTATTTAATACAGAATAATGATAAGCCTGTGGTGATCACAGGCTCCCAGAAGCCCATTGATCTGGATGTGACGGACGCCAGAACCAATCTTCTGGACAGTTTAAGGTTTGCTTCTCATGAAAAAGCCCACGGTGTGTGTATTGTGTTTGGAGGAAATGTGATCGCCGGAACCAGAGCCAAAAAGGAGCGCTCAAAGAGTTACAATGCCTTTTCCAGTATTAATTATCCTCAGATTGCAGTGATTCAGGAAAACCGGATTGTGTTTTATATTGATGATAAAGGCCAGGAGAAGGGACCGCTGACTTTTTATCATGAGTTGAATCCCCGCGTTTTTTTGATGAAGCTGATTCCCGGAAGCAGCGGGGAAGTGCTGGAGACTCTGTTTGATTCCTTCGATGCAGTGATCATTGAATCTTTTGGAGTGGGAGGACTGCCGGATTATGGAGACGAGAGCTTTTATCAGGCTATCCGCCGCTGCACAGAGGCAGGAAAGCTGGTGATTATGGCAACTCAGGTGACCCATGAGGGCAGCGATATGTCCATATATCAGGTGGGAAAAAATATGAAGCATGAGTTTGATCTGCCGGAGTCCTACGATATGACTCTGGAGGCAGTGGTGGCAAAAACCATGTGGATTTTGTCTCAGACAAAAGACAGCAGACAGTTTCAGCGCCTGTTTTATCAGCCTGTGAATCATGATCTGCTGTTTTATCCGGAGGAAAAGGGTTGAGTATCCGCGGATGATTTGGTAAACTAAGATAGCGGTGATGAAATGATTCAACGAATGGGCATCCGGCTTTTGGCTTCACAGAAAATAAGCTGGAGGCTGCCGTGGGAAAATGAATATGGAGGCAAGGAAAATGAAACGTGAAAATGTTTGGAAAACCTATGATGAAGCCCAGTGTGCTGCGCTGGAAAAGCTGGCGGAGGAATACAAGTCCTTCCTGGATAAAGGAAAAACAGAGCGGGAGTGTGTAAAAGAGGCGGTTCGTCTGGCGGAGGAAAAAGGGTATCAGAGCCTGGAGAAGGCAGTGGCAGAGGGAACTGCCCTGAAAGCAGGGGATAAGGTATACGCCACCTGTATGGACAAAGCCGTTGCCCTGTTTGTGCTGGGAACAGAGCCTATGAAGCAGGGAATGCGGATCTTGGGAGCGCATATTGACTCTCCCAGACTGGATCTGAAGCAGATTCCCCTATACGAAGATACGGAGATGGTTTATCTGGACACCCATTATTACGGCGGTGTGAAAAAATATCAGTGGGTGACCATTCCGCTGGCTATCCACGGAGTGGTAGCGAAGAAGGATGGAACGGTGATTCCGGTATGCATTGGAGAGGCAGAGAGTGATCCGATCTTCTGTGTGACAGATCTTCTGATCCACCTGTCTGGAGAGCAGATGGAGAAAAAGGCCAAGGTGGTGATTGAGGGAGAAAATCTGGATGTGCTGATTGGCAGCAGACCTCTGACGGAAGGAGCAGATGAGGAGTCTTTGGATGGAGAGAAGAAGGAGTCTTCCAAGGAGGCTGTGAAGGCTGGCATTTTGAAGATTTTGAAGGAGCAGTATGACATGGAAGAGGAGGATTTTATCTCTGCGGAGTTGGAGATCGTTCCTGCAGGCAAGGCCAGAGACTGCGGCCTGGATCGCAGCATGATCGCCTCCTACGGTCATGACGACCGGGTGTGTGGATATACCTCCCTGGCAGCTCTTTTGGAGGTGGAGGCTCCCAAACAGACCTGCTGCTGTCTGCTGGTAGACAAAGAAGAGATCGGCAGCGTGGGGGCTACTGGTATGCAGTCCAGATTCTTTGAGAACATTGTGGCAGAACTGATGAACTGTATGGGCCAGTACAATGAGCTGGATCTGCGCAGATGTCTGACCAACTGTAAGATGCTTTCTTCAGATGTGAGTGCAGCCTATGATCCTCTGTACGCCAGTGTTTTTGAGAAAAAGAATTCTGCGTATTTTGGAAATGGTCTGGTATTTAACAAATATACCGGTTCCGGCGGAAAATCCCGTTCCAATGATGCCAACGCAGAGTATGTAAGCTGGATCCGCAAGGTGATGGAGGAGGCCAATGTGGCTTTCCAGACAGCGGAGTTAGGCCGTGTGGATGTAGGCGGAGGCGGAACCATCGCGTATATTTCTGCTCAGTACGGCATGGAAGTGATCGACAGCGGCGTGGCAGTGCTGAATATGCATGCGCCCATGGAGATCGTAAGCAAAGCGGATGTGTATGAGGCAAAGAAGGGCTATCTGGCATTTTTGCAGGGCTAGTACCATGAATATAAATGAACTGCCCTATTTACGAGCTTGATTGTTCGATTACATCGCTGGCGTCAATGGGCGTAGCCACCGCTGCGTCTCATTCCCCCACCTTGTACTTGAGACAATTTTTCTTTGTGAAGATAGCAGGAACGTATGATTCGCTGTACAGGTATTGGTATATGAAGGGCGTTTTGCCCTTTGCACACGGATGCTAGGAAATTTTAATTTTCTACTGCATGGAGCCATGACAGTTTCTAATCTGTTTTGTGGCATTGCAGGATAAAGAGAAGGCTGCTGCAAAAGAGAAATTCTGGCGGGACTTTGGCATGTTTTTTCAAGAAAAGCAGGTTGGTTTTGGAGAAAAATCATGAGAAGAAGCGGCACAGGATGTATTTGTTGCAGCCTTTTCTTATTTTTATTTTATAGGAAGGAATTACTGTGAAAGAAAGTAGGGTACAGCTAATAAATGACGCACTTTCATAAGCTGTCTTATGACAGCCTTTTCCCTTTGCTTTTTTTTATCTGGACAGTATTTTCATAAAGAGTAATCAAAGAAGCTGTGCCGCCAACTGAAAGGCGGGGGAATGGAAATTTCTATGAAATAAAAAAGTGTGTTCAGAAAGAGTCTCTTCCACGATTTTTCTGTCTCATTTCTATGGTGCAAAAGTCACTTGTGCATATTTTCCGCTTCCTCTCTCCAAAATATCTCTGAATATAACGAAAGGCCCTTGCAGGAGCATTCCGGACTGAGGACTTCACAAGTTTTCCCAGTACGCTTATTAAATAAATCTCATGGCTTGAGGTCTGTTGCCCTATGTACACGGATGCCACAGTGATAAAAAAATCAGGTGGAATGTTTATAATTATCGTATGTAAAAGTAAAAAGTTCTATTCCTGATTTTTTGCTGTTTCAAGGTTTCTTATTTTTCGTAAAAAACGCAGGTTTGCAGCCGGAACATAAATGTGACAGATGGGAAAACAGACTATCGGACAAATAAATCTGTTCCTGAAACGGAGGTGGAGCTGGAAAAATGTGTTTCTTGGCGCGTGCCGATTCCGTAGCATGACCGAAACACATCACATTCTATATTTCACAAACCAGGATATCTATGGTATAATGTCGCTAGACATTATACCGGCCCGAAGCGGAGCGAAGTGGCCATAGCAGCCAAAGGCAACTCTGATACCGTAGGGATCAGGAGTTAATGTCTGGGAAACAAGCAATGTATAGATTGGAATATAGTTGGGAGAAATATATGACAGTATTATCCGTAGTGCTTCCTGCTTATAATGAGGAAGCTATGCTGTTAAAAACGGCAAAGACATTAAAAGAGATTTTATCCCGGGAAGAGATTTCATATGAGCTGGTGTTTGTAGATGATGGCTCCAGGGATGGAACCTGGAGAGAGATCGAGGAAGCGGCTAAGGCAGATCCCCATGTGCGGGGAATTCATTTTTCAAGGAATTTTGGAAAGGAGGCAGCTATTTTTGCAGGCCTGGCCAATGCCTCAGGAGATTGTACGGCTGTAATGGACTGTGATCTTCAGCATCCGCCGGAGGCACTGGTGGAGATGTACCGTCTCTGGCAGCAGGGGTATGAGGTGGTAGAGGGCGTGAAGCGCAGCAGAGGTAAGGAGAGTGCGCTGCACAGGGCCAGCGCAGGTATGTTCTATAAGCTCATGTCTTCAGCTACTCAGATTGACATGTCCAGGGCCTCTGATTTTAAATTGCTGGATCGGAGGGCTGTGGTTTCCCTTTTGGAGATGCCGGAGAGGAATGCTTTTTTTAGGGCTATGTCCTCCTGGATCGGATTTCGTTCCGGAACGGTAGAGTTTGATGTGCAGGAGCGGGAGGCAGGAGAGTCCAAATGGTCTACCAAATCCCTGATTCAATATGCGATCACCAATATTGTGGGTTATTCTTCTGCACCCATGCAGTTCGTCACAGGAGCAGGCGTGGTGGTATTTTTGCTGGCAGTGATCTTAAGTATCCAGACCTTGATCAAATACTTCAGTGGCCATGCGGTGGAGGGATTTACCACAGTGATCCTGTTGATTTTATTTATAGGAAGCATTATCATGATCAGTTTAGGCATCATCGGCTATTACATTTCCAGAATTTATGAGGAAGTAAAGGGACGGCCCAGATATATTATTTCCAGAAAGATCTGAAAAGAGATAGATGAACAGGAAACCAGGGAAATCAAAGCCCCCGCAGCAAGCTGGCGTGGGGCGTTCGTTCATAGGGCGTTTGACACCTTAATCAAGATAGAAGAAAACTATAAAAGCGGGCAGAAGAATATAGAAAGCAGGAGGAACTGCAGATGGAGCAGAATGCAGTAAAGGTATCCGTCATTATTCCTGTGTATAATGTGGAACATTATCTGCGGGAGTGTATGGAAAGCATTTTAAATCAGACTTTGGCAGAATTGGAGCTGATCTGTGTGGATGACGATTCCACAGATGGAAGTCTTGAGATTTTGCGGGAGTATGAGAAAAAGGATAAGCGGGTCATTGTGCTTACCCAGGACAATCTTGGGGGAGGTGCAGCCAGGAATCAGGGGTTGGCAATCGCCAGAGGAGAGTATCTCTCACTTTTGGATTCCGATGATTTTTTTGATCCCCAAATGCTGGAGCTATCTTATAAACAATGTAAGAGTCTGGATGCCCAGATCTGTGTCTATCAGGTGCAGCGCTATGAGGATACCACAGGAAAGACCTGGCTGGATAAGGGATCTTTTAAGGAAGCCAATATTCCGGCAAAAGAGGTGTTTTCTTATAGGGATATGCCGGATTCTATTTTAAATACATTCCAGAATTGGGCTTGGAATAAGCTGATTTCCAGAAAATTAGTGGAAGAAAATCATATTCGGTTTCAGGAGATTCACAGAACCAATGATTTTCTTTTTGTGGCATCCTGCATGGTAAAGGCAGAGCGCATTACTGTACTGAGAAGGCCCCTGGTGAATTATCGGGTAGGGATGAAGAATAGCTGTCAGTCTACCAACTACCGGTATCCCCTGGATTTTCTCACCGCTTTTGAGGCGGTGCGGCAGATGCTGAAGGATCAGGGGATTTATGAGCTGGTGGAGAAAAGTTATGTGAATCACGCTCTTTCCGGCAGTATTTACAATTTAAATTCCATTCAGGATCCTCAGGCAAAAGAGCTTTTGTATGAGGAGTTACGGACAAATGCCTTTGCTAAACTGGGGATTCGGGGAAAGAGCGCCGATTATTTTGATGCCTATAATAAGAAAAATTATCAGGCCTGTCAGTTTATCTTAAACCATTCTATGGAAGAATATTTAAAATGGATCAAGGAAAATGAGAAGCCTGCTGCTACAAACGCTTCTTTGTGGCAGCGGATCAAAAGAAAAATAAAAGGGATCTTAAGATAAGGAAAAGGAGAAAGAGGTTAAAAAGTATGCCGAAAGTATCGATAATTGTGCCTGTGTACAATGTGGAGATGTATTTGGAACAGTGCATGGAGAGTCTGTGCAGACAGACTATGAGAGATCTGGAGTTTGTCTGTGTCAATGATGGTTCCAGGGATCATTCGCTGGAAATTTTGCAGAGATATGCAGCCAAAGATTCAAGAGTAGTGATCATTGACAAAGAAAACGGCGGGTACGGAAAAGCCATGAATGTGGGACTGGATCGGGCGACGGGAGAATACATTGGCATCCTGGAACCGGATGATTATGTGACGCTTACCATGTACGAAGATCTGTATCGGACGGCTGTGGAGCATGATTTGGATTTTGTAAAAGCGGATTTTTACCGCTTTATCACAGACGAGAAAAACGGAGATATGGAGTGGTACTACAACCGGCTGGATCGTTCCAGAACCTGGTACAATCAGGTGGTAGATCCCAGCAGCACGCCGGAGGTTTCCAAGTTTATTATGAATACCTGGAGCGGTATCTACAAAAGAGCCTTTCTGGAGGAGCATCATATCCGGCATCATGAGACGCCTGGAGCTGCTTTTCAGGACAACGGCTTTTTCTGGCAGACTTTTATGTATGCTAAGCGGGCTATGTTTTTAGACAAGCCCTATTATCTGAATCGCAGGGATAATCCCAACTCCTCTGTAAACAGCCGGGAAAAGGTGTATTGTATGAATGAGGAATATGCCTATATCCGGGAAATTTTTATGCGCCCTGAGAATCAGGAGCTGTGGCAGCGTTTTAAGAGTTATTACAATTTAAAACGGTACCAGAATTATATTTTTACACTCCGGCGCATCAGTCAGGATTATAAAAAGGAATACGTAGAGCATATCAGCCGGGAATTTCAGGAAAGTCGGGCTGCCGGAGAGCTGGATCTGGAGCTGTTTACCAGAACTGATAAAAAAAAGCTGCTGCTTTTGATGGAAGATCCGAAGAAATATTATGAAGAGTATGGAGTTTACGAGACCAACAAGGAGGGTCTTTCCCTCAGAGAGACAGCGGCAGAGCGGCGCTGCAGGGAAATTGAAAATTCTACGACTTACAAAGTGGGAAAGATGGTGATGTTCCTTCCCATCAAAATCAAAAAAATGCTGAAAAAACGGTAGGAGAACCGGGAATGGAAAAGGAAGCAGTAAAGGTATCCGTCATTATTCCTGTGTATAATGCAGAAAAGTTTATAGGGAAATGCCTGGACAGTGTGATTGCCCAGACGGAGCGGGAGATCGAGATCCTCTGTGTGGATGACGGTTCTACGGACAAGAGTCTGGAGATTCTGAGAAACTATGAGAAACAGGATTCCAGAATCCGGGTGTTTACCGGTAAAAATGAGGGAGCGCCATCAGCCAGGAACAAAGGGTTTTGGCAGGCCAGAGGAAAGTTTGTAGTATTCTTTGACGGGGATGACAAGATGGAGCCGGGGATGCTGGAGACGCTGCTCGCCCACCAGGAGAAATCCGGAGCGCAGATGGTGATGGGTTCTCATCTTGGCCTGAGTGAGGACGAGAATCAGGTGCTGTTTCGCACTATGCAAAAGGATGGCTTTTATCATCTGAAGGATCCAAAGGAGCTGACCGCTGCTATGCAGCTAAACTGCGTGCCGGATACAAAGCTGTGGAGCGCCGAAGCCCTTAGAAATTATGGTCTGGAGTTTACGAAAGAGCTGGTAATCGGTCAGGATGTAAGCTTTTTCCTGAAATTTGCCGCAGTGGGAGACACCATTGAGACGGTGTCGGAGGTGGTCTGCAACCGTCATGTGGTGTCTGAGAGTATTACCAACCAGCTGAACCTGGAAAAATTTTTCCGGGCGGGAGAGTGCATAGATGATGCGGAAGCCTTTGGCCGGGAGCGGGGAGCCTTAAAAGAGTACTTTTGGGAGCTTTCCAACACCAGGATCTGGTTTTATTTTGTGCAGTTTTATAAATATCACCGGTTTCCTAGGATGAAGGATCGCCGGAAACTGATGATGGAGATGGGCGGCCTTGTACTTCGGACTTACGAGGAAGGGAAACCTTACACAGAGGTGGAGCGGTCAAGGCAGAGGGTTCGGGCAGTGAAAAAAGAGCAGAGTCTGCGGCTGATCTATCTGCATCCCAGAATCCTAGGGGTGTTCCAGGCGGTGATGAGAGCGCTGCGCAGAAAATAAGCAGCGAAAAGAGGGAAGGGCGTCTGGTTCCCAGGGATAATGCTGAGATTCATATTTTAAAGAAAGAACTTTCGAAGAAAAAGACAAGTTCTGAGAATGAGCGGCGCTAAGAGAGAAGAGTTTAAAAAGGCAGGACTGTGAGAGAAAGGGAGATTCGTATGAGCAAAGTATATGGCGTGATTTTGGCAGGAGGCTCCGGTTCCCGCATGGGAAATGCAAAGAAGCCCAAGCAGTTTCTGGAGTTGGGAGATAAGCCGGTGATGATCCACACAGTGGAAAAATTCGTGATTCATCCCGGGTTTGATGAGATTTTGGTACTATCTCCCAAGGCATGGCTGAATTATACAAAAGATATGATTCGCAAATATATTCCCTCCGGGAAAACAGTTACTGTTTTGGCGGGAGGAGAGAGCCGGAATGAAACGATTATGAATGCGGTAGATTATATTGAAGCTCAGGGAGAGTTGGATGAGGATACCATTATTGTCACCCACGATTCTGTGCGGCCCTTTGTGACCTACCGGATTTTAAGTGAAAATATCCGGTTCGCCAGGGAATATGGGGCCTGTGATACGGTGATCCCTGCTACAGATACCATAGTGGAGAGTATCGGGGAGGAAAAGATCACCGCAATTCCCAACCGAAAATTTATGTACCAGGGGCAGACGCCCCAATCCTTCCGGGCAAAGCGGCTGAAGGAGCTGTACCGGGAGCTTGGCCGGGAGGAGAAGGAGATGCTGACGGACGCCTGCAAGATCCTGGTGCTGAAAGGAGAGCATGTGCATCTGGTGCAGGGGGAGGTTTTCAATATTAAGATTACCTATCCTTATGATATTACTGTGGCCAAGGCTCTGCTGGGCATAGAGCCAGAGCAGCAGTGACCGGAGGAAATTTATGTTAAATACCATTTATCAGTTAGTGGGAGCCAGGCAGTTTGAGGCGGTTTTTCAGGATATCAGTCTGAAGCAGGATCAGGTGCTGGTGCGTCCCACTTACCTTTCTATCTGCAATGCGGATCAGAGATATTATCAGGGGACCAGGCCTGCGGCGGTAATGGAAAATAAGCTGCCCATGGCTCTGATACACGAAGGAATCGGTCGGGTGCTCTGCGATCCTACGGGACATTTTCAGCCGGGAGACAGAGTGGTGATGATACCGAATCTTCCGATAGAGAAGGATGAATATATCAGTGAGAACTATTTGCCTTCCAGCAGATTTCGGGGAAGCAGCGTCCATGGGCTGATGCAGGAGTACATTCAGACAGATTGGGATCGTCTGTTGCCTTTGCCGGAGGGATTGAATGATCTGGTGGCAGTGTTTACCGAGATGGTCTCTGTGTGTTACCATGCAATTTCCCGCTTCGATCGGAATGCCCACAGACGGAGGGAACTGGTGGGGGTCTGGGGAGATGGGAACATGGGCTATTTTACGGCTCTTTTGCTGAAATTTATGTTCCCAGATACCAGGGTGGCAGTATTTGGAGTCAATGAAAGCAAGTTGGATGATTTTTCCTTTGCGGATCTGACCTTCCGTGTAGATGCTGTCCCGGAGAATCTTGAAATCGATCATGGATTCGAGTGTGTAGGAGGAATGGGGGCAGGCGCTGCCATCAATCAGATGATCCGTCACATGAAGCCAGAGGGAACCATGGCTCTTCTGGGGGTATCGGAGGATCTGGTGCCTTTGAATACCAGGTTGATTCTGGAAAAGGGGCTTCGTTTTTTTGGCACCAGCCGAAGCGGCAGAGCAGACTTTGAGGGAGTGCTGGATCTTTATCAGAGAGTTCCCCAGGTGAGCGAATATCTGGAGCGGATGGTGGGGGCCGTGGTGCCGGTTCGGGAAATTTCCCAGATGGTGCAGGCTTTTGAACTGGATATCCATAAAAAGATGGGCAAAACTATTATGGTATGGGACGGCGGAGAAGAACCATAATTTAGAGTGGCAATACCTGGAGCGCAGGGGGGCAGATCAGACTTTTTGCACTTGTCTGTAACAGGAAGATTTTATATATAGAAATATCCCAAAATATGGGTGAGAGACAGAAGAAACCATGACCCGGGAGGAACTTATGAATATAAAACTATTATTAAAACAGTATATTAAAATGTTTTCTCAGAAGTGCCTGCTTCCCCTGTGTTATCGTTTTGCCTGCAGAAAGCCTGTGGATCCGGGGCTGATCGTGTTTGCAGATGCTCACCATGACCAGCGCCCGGAGAATATGGAGCTTCTGTATCAGTATCTGGGAGCCTGCCGGAGCAGGGAGCCGGCTTCTGAAAAGGGGAAACCGGTTGCCTGGGATCGAAAACGCAGCAGAGAAAGCCAGAACAGCGGAAAGGCGGAGGAAGGCTGTGAGGCAGAAAACGATGTGGGGAAGATTCAGGAACTGTATCTGGACTACCAGAAGGCGTCTGCCGGGCAGGTGCTCCTGCATATGGTAAAGTTTATGAAGCTCTACGCCCAGGCAGGGTGCGTGGTGATCTGCGACAATTTTCTTCCTGCGGCTTCCTGCAGGAAACGGCAGGAGACAAAGGTGATTCAGCTTTGGCATGCCTGCGGCTGCTTTAAGAAGTTTGGATATGACACAGAGGATGATATTCCAAGACAGTATCATGGGAATGTGTTTTCCAATACGGATCTGGTGACGGTCAGTGCAAAGGCCTGTGAAATACCCTTCGCCTCAGCGATGCGGCTGCCGAAGGCCTGTGTGAGGGCATTGGGCGTCAGCAGGAGTGATCTGTATTTTCAGGAGCGCTGGCGCAGCCAGTGCGTCCGGGAATTTTACCAGGAATATCCGGAGGCTGCGGGGCGAAAGGTGGTGCTTTGGGCGCCTACGTTTCGGGGAAACCCGGGAGATCCAGGGAATATTCCTTTTAATAAGGAGGATTTACAGGAGAAGCTGGGGCAGGAGTATCTGGTGCTCACCAGAGTGCATCCCCATATGATGAAAAAATATGGACAGGATAATTGCAAAATCCCAACGGAGCGGCTGTTCCCTGTGGTGGATGTGCTGATCGCAGATTATTCTTCTCTGATCTACGAGTATGCGCTGTTTGAGAAACCTATGATCCTGTATACACCGGATTTTGAAGAGTACACAAAGAAACGGGGCTTTTATATGAAGTTCTCTGAAATACCGGGTCTTCAGGTGATGGAAGAAGAAAAACTGGCGGAAGCGGTGCGTCGGGTAAGCCGGTTATCAGAACAGGAGAGGCAGGAGCTGGAGGAAAAGAGAAAGCGGTTTATAGAAACTTATATGGGCGCCTGCGATGGCCGGGCCACAGAGCGTATCGGTCAGGTGATTTTGCAGCATGTGAAGCAGACGGATGTAAGATAAAATCAATATCCGTATACAAAGGGCAGTATGCTCTGAATATAAGACTGACATCCTTTTAAGGATGCAGGAGAGATCCCGAAAATGGGGCAAAGATTTCGTGTTTTTTCAGGAGAGAAAAGTTCCGGTACAGAAAGCATGAAAGAGAGACGCGCCTTATTTTGGGGATTTTTCTATTCATGAAATTCGTTATATTTTCCCGGTTCCTGGAATAAAAATAGTTATAAAACAACGGGATGGTTGGATCTATGAGGCATCTGGGAAAATTATTTCCGGTACTGGGACTTTGCCTGCTGCTGACAGGATGCGGGATTGGCGGGGAGACAAAGGGGACCGGAACAGAATTGGATTTTACGGTGGTGAAACCGGAGGAGATACCGGATGAACTGAAGAAGGTGATGGAAGAACACAAGGAGGAAGAAATTCAGATTGTATTTGAAGATAAAGGCAGTCTGTATGCAGTAAGGGGATACGGGAAGCAGGAAACCGGAGGATACAGTATCTCTGTGGATGAATGTCTGGAGGGAGAAAGTAAGATTTCTATTGCCACCACCCTCATCGGGCCTTCTCAGACAGAGGGACTTTCGAAAGATCCCTCTTTTCCGGTGATTGTGCTGAAAATGGAAAGCAGGGATAAGGAAGTGGAATTTCAGTGATTCTAAGGAACTGCGAAGGAGCAGGCTTGGGCAAAAGGGGCAGCATCGCTGCATGGAGGTTTCGGGCAGCAGGCAGGAACAGAAGAGAAGGAGAGGGCACAAAAGCGGATCAGATCGTGTTAAATGGGAAAGGAGCCGGAAAATGGAAGTTCTGAAAAAGAATATTCATATGTACCGTCAGGCAAAGCGGGCAGTGAGTCAGATTACGCTGGAGGAGGATTTTAATGTGCCGGATGCAAAGCCGGATGTGGAACAGATTATCCAGAGCAAGGCAAAAACAGTGATCGGAAATACCAGATCAGAGGCAGGACGCTTTTTGCTGAAGGGTCATGTGCAGGTCAGCGTTTTGTACATGGATGATACAGAAGGACGCCAGATACATAGGCTGGACACTCAGCTTCCCTTTGATGAATATATCAATATGGAAGGATTGGAACCGGGGGAGACGGTGTCCTTAAAGTGCGAGATCGAAGATCTGAATGTGGTGATGATCAATTCCCGAAAACTGAGTATGAGAGGCCTGCTTACCTTTACAGCTGTGACGGACGAAATCTATGATATGTCAGCGGCTGTGGAGGCAAAGAGTGAGATCCGGCTGTGCCAGAAAAAGAAGAGACTGGAATTTATGCAGCTGGAAGTGCAGAAGAAGGATATTATCCGAATCAAAAATGAGATTCTGCTGCCCTCCAACAAGCCGGATATTCAGGAGATCCTTTGGGAGAATGTACAGCTTCGCAGCTGCGAAATCCATGTTCAGGAAGGGAAACTGGCTGTGGAGGGAGAACTGTTTGTCTTTGTTTTGTATAACGGACAGGATGAAAATGGGACAAAGCAGTGGCTGGAGCATACCCTGCCTTTGCGGGGGGAGGTGGAGGTATCGGGCTGTACGGATACCCTGGTGCCGGATGTGGGCGTGAATCTGGCTCAGATAGAACTTCAGGTAAACCAGGATATGGACGGGGAGGAACGGCTGATCCGCCTGGAGGGAACCCTGGATCTGGATATGAAGCTGTATGCCCTTGCGGAAATGGACATTCTGGACGATATCTTTTCTCCGGAGCGGGAGCTGGAGGTTTTTTCCAGGGAAGAGGTCTATGAAAATATGGTGATGCGCAATCAGTCCAGAGTCCGGGCGTCAGGACGGATTCGCGTGGAGGAAACCAAACCTAGAATCCTGCAGATCTGCAACAGCCAGGGAACGGTAAAGATTGATGAGGTGCAGATGACAGAAACGGGCATCCAGATTGACGGTGCTGTTTTAGTGGAGATCTTGTATGTGTCAGCAGATGACACCATGCCCTTTGCAGTGATGGAGGGCAGCATTCCTTTCTCACATTCCGCAGATATCCCAGGTCTGGATGATAACTGCCGTTATACCTTAAACGCCGGGCTGGAGCAGCTGTCCACCACCATGGCGGACAGCGAGGAGATCGAAGTGAGGGCCTCTGTCGCCATGAATCTGTTTGTGGTGCGCCCCAACCGCCAGATGTGTATTGCAGACATCACAGAAAAGGAGCTGGATCTGGAAAAACTTACGAAACTTCCGGGGATTGTTGGCTATATTGTTCAGGATGGGGACTGTCTGTGGGAGATTGCCAGAACCTACTATACAACTCCTGAGCGGATCATGGAGCTAAATCATCTGGAAAAGCAGGAAGTGAAAAAAGGAGATCACCTGATCATTATGAAGGAGTTGGGTGGGATGAGCGTAAACCCCTGATTTTCAGACATAGAAAAACCACCCCGGAATTTTGCTGTGCCTTCTGTTAGACAGGGGGAGTCACAACGAAAACAAGCGATACCTGGACATGGGGCTGGGTATCGCTTGTTTTTGTTGTGCCACGTATTCTATAAATTTGTGCTGCTTCACGAATCCGGAGTTTGATCTGCTTATCAGACCTATCTGCATTTTAGCTCTGCCGGAGCTGTATGAGGGAGAAATTAGTGAATTGAAATATAGTAGTTCTTGTGGTAAAATTAAAAAGAATTTGATCGTTCTTTTCCTGATTGAACCACAAGAGAGGGAAAAATAAGAAACCAGGGCATGAAAAGGTTCATAAATATGGAGGTTTTAGAAGATATGGAACAGTATAAACAGGAATTTATTGATTTTATGGTGGACAGCAAAGTGCTGAAATTCGGAGAGTTTACCCTGAAAAGCGGAAGAAAATCTCCCTTTTTTATGAATGCAGGAGGCTACGTGACAGGTTCTCAGCTAAAGAAGCTGGGAGAGTATTATGCCAGGGCTATTCATGAGACCTACGGAGATGATTTTGACGTGCTGTTTGGTCCGGCTTACAAGGGAATTCCTCTGGCAGTGGTGACCGCTATGGCATACAGCGAGCTGTACGGAAAGGAAGTGCGTTACTGTTCTGACCGAAAAGAGGAGAAGGATCACGGAGTCGACAAGGGCAGCTTCCTGGGAAGCAAGCTTCAGGACGGCGACCGGGTGATTATGATCGAGGATGTGACCACCTCCGGCAAGTCCATGGAGGAGACGGTTCCGAAGGTAAAGGCAGCGGCCGATGTGGAGATCAAGGGTCTGATGGTTTCCTTAAACCGTATGGAAGTGGGCAAGGGCGGAGAGAAGTGTGCCCTGGATGAGGTGAAAGAGCTGTACGGATTTGACACAGCGGCTATCGTCACTATGGCAGAAGTGGTGGAGCATCTTTATAATCGCCCCTGTCATGGAGAAATAGTGATTGATGATACAATAAAAGCTGCTATTGACGCATACTATGAACAGTACGGGGCCCGGTAAGCAGGAGGATTTGTCTATGAGTGAAAAGGAAAAAGTGTTTAAGACCATGAGCAGTGCAGGAGCCGCTGACCTGACACTGGGAGTGATCGTCCTGGTGACAGGAATCGCTGCGGGAATTATGATGATCATCAATGGCGCCAGGCTGTTGAGAAGAAAACGCAGCCTGATGATCTGATGAAAAAAACGACAGCCAGATGGATTCGGGCCATAGGAGGACTGCTATTTTTTATTTATCTGCTGCTGCTGATCTATGCGCTGTTTTTTTCCGAGAGTTATGGAAGAACCGGCGGGATGGAGGGATACCATTACAATCTGGTACCTTTTCGGGAGATACGGCGGTATCTTCAATACCCTCAAGTGCTGGGAACCTATGCGGTGGTGACGAATCTGGTGGGAAACATTGTGGGTTTTCTGCCCTTTGGAGCCATTCTCCCGGTATTGAAGCGAAACATGCGCAGCTTCTGGAAAATACTGTTGCTGGGTTTTGAATTCAGCGCCATGATTGAGGTGACCCAGCTGATCACCAAGGTGGGCAGCTTCGATGTGGATGATATGATCCTCAACACTATGGGCGGTGTGTTGGGGTATTGGATTTTCAGTATCTGCAACCGCCTGAGGAGAAAGTACTATGGTTAAAAAAAGACACAGTTATACTTACACCTATGAGGAGACCAGACATTCCGTGCGGGGGATTCTCTCCACCATTTTGGGAGGCGTTTCCTTTCTGATCTTTGTGATTCTGGTGGGCATCAGTGCGGTGCTGGCAGGCGGGGGAGGAGCATGGCTTGGCTCCTTCGGCTTCACAGCTTTTGTGATCGCCTTTGGCGGTATGGTGTATGGATTAAAAAGTTTTCGGGATCAGTGCAAGTCCTATATTTTTTGTAAGATTGGCACACTGCTCAGCGGTTTTATGGTGGCAGTATGGTTTCTCACGTTCTGCAGCGGACTGGCATCCTAAAAGAGAAGAAAGACAAATCGGCTCTGTGGTAAAGGACGGATAAGGGAACGGCCGGAATGGCAGAAAAGGCAGACAGGTCGGGCAGAAAAGGCAGACAGGTCGGGAAAATCAGACAAATCAGGAGGCCATGAAAAAACGGCATGGCAGAACAGCACAGAAGAAAAGAGGAGGGAGCTTATGGAAAAACGGCTGGAGCAGCAGATGGAATTTCTGCTGGAGGTGGATAAATTAAAGCAGATTACCAGGCAAAGCTATATCACCGGAGGCAGCAGGAAAGAGACGGATACAGATCATTCCTGGCATCTGGCGCTGATGTGTGCCCTTCTTTCTGAATATGCCAATGAGAAGATTGATGTGCAAAAGACCATGGTTATGGTTTTGATCCATGATATTGTGGAGATTGACGCAGGGGATACCTACGCCTACGATGCGGCGGGAAATTCAGATAAGCGGCAGCGGGAGGAGCGGGCTGCTGACCGGATTTTTAATCTGCTGCCTCAGGATCAGGCACAGTATTTAAGAGCGCTGTGGGAGGAGTTTGAGGCTCAGGAGACCCCGGAGGCCAAATTTGCCAACAGTTTGGATAAGATACAGCCTGTGATGCTCAATGACGCCACCGGAGGTATTTCCTGGAGGGAGCATCAGGTGAAGAAATCCCAGGTTATGGGAAGAAATGTAAGGACTCATGAGGGCTCGGAAACTCTTTGGGAGTACAGCAGGGGGCTGATTGAGCGGAACGCAGGTAAAAATCTGCAGGATGACGAAGCATAAGGATGAAATATAAGGAGGATGCCCTATAAGGCGGAGCGTTTTGAATATCCCTGTTCTGGAGTTCAGCCTCTTGGCTTGGAGCAGCCTCCTTTCTATATTTCTATATATTGGTAACCGTTCAGTCGTAACCGACTGGATTAGCTGTTACACAGATTGGAGCAACACGGACAGCAATCAAATTTTAGAAAACAAGGAGTGACTGCTATGAATTATGATACAGAGGAAACACTGCTCTGCCGCTATGAGCTGGCCATGGAGCGGATACATGCAATCTTGCAGGAGCGGACGGTAGCTTTGCCCTATGACGCATATTTTCAGAGAACAGCCAGGTTTCTTACACAGATCGGGCAGCTGAAAGGAGAGCTGGAGGGACAGGCCAGGGAAGAATATTCTCTGGAGCAGTGGAAAGAGAAAAATCATCTTTTATATGAAGACATTCTCCCGGAGCATTATTCTGTCAGCTTCGGAAATCCGGAGTACGCCCAGGAAATTTTAGGGGAAACCCATGGAAAGATTTTAAGCTTTCTCTATGCGGAGCTTCGGGGGCTGATCTGCTTTGCTTTTGAAGCCTGGGGGCCCTGGGCGCAGCCGGGACAGGAGATGGCGGCGCTGGAGGCCATTGTGGTTCATCTGGAGCTTTTTCTTGAAGTGTACAATCGGTTTGAGCAGGAGCCGCTGCCAGAATACCGGGAGATTCAGCAGATGATCTACTGGTTTGTCAGCGATTACAGCGATGTGTTCCTCACAGAGCGGATTCGCCAGAATGTGGATCCGGCCAGAGATTTTGCGGCGCGGATCATTCTTGATTCGGATTTGACGGATCTTCGGTATCTGTATCATTATGGAGAGTATGTGACAGATAATGAGCTGGAGACAGCCAGATTCTTAAATTCTCTGAGTCAGGAAGAAATCCAGGCGATGGCGGATACGTATACGGAAGGATACCGGATTGGCTTTGTGCGGGCCGGAAAGGATCTTTCCAAAAAGCTCACAGTAAACATCCGGTACAACCTGGGATTTGAACGCATGGTGCGGGCAGCTATTGGCAATTTTGAGAAGATGGGTCTGAAGCCGGTGATTTTCCGGTATGCCCTCTCCACAGTGAATAAGCGCCAGGGAATGCGTATCGGGTATACGGGAGCTGTGGCGAATCCGCAGTTTGATTTTGACCACCGGGAGGACTGCGCTCTCTATCTGGACAAAAAGTTTGTAGAGCGCCGTCTGGGAGTTATGAGGAATGCTTACGAGACTTTTAAAACCTTGGCCAATGGACATGCGGGTCCGGCGGTGGTGGAGGTGTTCGGTCAGACACCCTTTACGCCAAAGGCCAAATCTCAGGCCTGCCAGCTGACAGAGAAACAGCAGCAGCTGATGGTCTATATGAATAATGAAACCGCCCAGCTGACCAACCAATATATTATCGGAGAGGAGCGCAGTTTTACGATTATCGCATTTCCGGTGCCGGAGATCGGAGGGCAGTTTGAGGAGATCTTCCGGGAGACAGTGAAGATCAATACTCTGGATATGGCTTTGTATGAAAAAATCCAGCAGACGATCATTGATACCCTGGATCAGGGAAACCGGGTGCATATTAAAGGACGGGGAGAAAACCGGACGGATTTGGTGGTGGCCCTTCACACCCTGGAGAATTCGGAGAAAGAGACCAACTTTGAAAACTGTGTGGCGGATGTGAATATTCCGGTGGGAGAGGTTTTTACCTCCCCGAAGCTTGCCGGAACCAATGGGATTCTGCATGTGACAAAGGTATTTTTGCAGGAGCTGGAGTATCATAATCTGTGCCTTACCTTTCAGGATGGCATGATTACAGAATATGACTGCACCAATTTTGCATCCCGGGAGGAGAATCAGGCTTTTCTTCGCAGCAATCTTTTATATCATCACGACACGCTTCCCCTGGGAGAGTTTGCCATCGGAACCAATACCACAGCTTATGCCATGGCGGAAAGGTATGGGATTCAGGCGTTGCTTCCCATCCTGATTGCAGAGAAGATGGGCCCCCATTTTGCAGTGGGAGATACCTGCTACAGCTGGAATGAGGATCTTCCGGTGTACAACCCCAACGGAAAGGAGATCATTGCCAGGGACAATGAGGTGTCTTTGTTAAGAAAAGAGAATCCGGCAAAGGCGTATATGGGATGCCATACAGACATCACGATTCCCTACAGGGAGTTGGGACTTCTGGAGGTTTTGGGGGATCAGGGATTTCGCAGAGAGATTATCCGGGATGGAAGGTTTGTGCTGGAGGGAACGGAAGCGCTGAATCAGCCGCTGGAATAAGTAAAATGCCGGGGAAATCATCAATCATCTTGACAAGCTCTGACAGAGTTAGTAGAATTAAAATTTGATAAAGGGACTGCCTCAGGTTTCTAAAAACTGTGAAACCTGGGACAGGATCGGAAAACCGAAAAATACCATTTTCAGGGGATAGGATAAGGAGAAAGCGAATGGCAAAGGTTGGAATTGTGATGGGCAGTGATTCAGATATGCCCGTAATGAGCAAGGCAGCAGATATGCTGGAAAAATTCGGAATTGATTATGAAATGACCATTATTTCCGCACACCGGGAACCGGATGTGTTTTTTGAGTATGCAAAAAGTGCGGAGGAAAAAGGCTTTAAAGTAATTATTGCAGGAGCGGGAATGGCAGCTCATCTGCCGGGTATGTGCGCGGCGATCTTCCCCATGCCGGTGATCGGGATTCCCATGCACACCACCTCTCTGGGAGGACGGGATTCTCTGTATTCCATTGTACAGATGCCCTCAGGGATACCGGTGGCTACGGTAGCGATCAATGGAGGAGCTAATGCAGGAATCCTGGCAGCCAAGATTTTGGCTACTTCCGATCCGGAACTGCTCCAGAGATTGAAAGATTATTCCAGGGAGCTGAAGGAGCAGGTAGTTGCTAAGGATGCAAAGCTTCAGGAAGTGGGCTATAAAAATTATTCTAAATGATCAATTAAGAAGTAAAGGACCGTCATTTAGCAATTCCGGTGTCCGGGATTTATTGTGGACAGAAAAACTGTGAAAAGACCCCATACATATAAGGAGGAAACTATGGATTACAAGAATGCAGGCGTTGATATTGAAGCTGGTTACAAATCTGTGGAACTGATGAAAGAGCATATCAAAAAAACCATGCGCCCGGAAGTGCTTACCAATATCGGTGGTTTTTCCGGCGCCTTCTCTATGAGCAAATTCAAGGACATGGAAAAGCCTACTCTGGTGTCCGGTACAGACGGTGTGGGAACCAAGCTGAAACTGGCTTTCGTAATGGACAAGCATGATACCGTGGGAATCGACTGCGTTGCCATGTGCGTCAATGATATTGCCTGCGCAGGAGGAGAGCCTCTGTTTTTCCTGGATTATATTGCCTGCGGCAAAAACTATCCGGAAAAGATCGCTCAGATTGTCAGCGGCGTGGCAGAAGGGTGCTGCCAGTCTGACGCTGCCCTGATCGGAGGCGAGACTGCAGAGATGCCTGGCTTTTATCCGGAGGATGAGTATGATCTGGCTGGATTCGCAGTGGGTGTTGTAGATGAAAAGGATCTGATCACAGGAAAAGAATTAAAGGATGGGGATGTGCTTCTTGGCATTGCTTCCTCCGGTGTTCACAGCAATGGTTTCTCTCTGGTGAGAAAGGTGTTCCAGATGGATGAAGCTACCCTGAACACTTATCATGAAGAGCTGGGGAAAACTCTGGGAGAGGCTCTTCTGGCTCCCACTAAGATTTATGTGAAGGCCCTTCGCAGCGTGCGGGAAGCAGGGGTGCGCATCAAAGGCTGCAGCCACATCACCGGAGGCGGTTTCTACGAGAATGTGCCAAGGATGCTGCC
Organism: uncultured Lachnospiraceae bacterium; assembly: GCA_905207905.1. The sequence goes on from CAJLNC010000007.1 coordinate 33,094, forward strand.
GGAGGGAGTGCGGGCTGTGATCAAAAAGGACAGCTATCAGGTTCCTGCCATTTTCCGTATGCTGGCAAGAGAGGGGCAGATCGAAGAAGAGATGATGTACAATACCTACAATATGGGTATCGGTATGGTAGTGGCAGTGGATGCTGCGGACGCGGAGAAGGCCAAGGCAGCCATTGAGGCAGCCGGAGAGACTGCTTACGTGATCGGCCGGATCGAGAGCGGAGAAAAAGGAGTTACTTTATGTTAAAGCTGGCAGTGTTGGTATCCGGAGGAGGCACCAATCTGCAGGCCATCATTGATGCCATGGAGTCCGGGGCGATTCAAAATGCAAAGATTGAGTTGGTGATCAGCAATAATAAAAATGCCTATGCTCTGGAACGGGCAGCCAGGCATCAGATTCCTGCCAGATGCATTTCACCAAGAGATTACAACAGCAGAGAGCAGTTTAATGAGGAGCTTCTGGAGACCCTGCAGAAGGCCCAGGTGGATCTGATCGTGCTGGCAGGCTGCCTGGTGGTGATTCCGGAAAAGATGGTGGACGCTTTTCCCGGCAAAATTATCAATGTGCATCCGTCCCTGATTCCTTCCTTTTGCGGAACCGGTTTTTACGGCCTGAAGGTGCATGAGGAAGTTTTAAGGAGAGGCGTGAAAGTGACGGGAGCTACGGTGCATTTTGTGGATAAGGGAACCGATACAGGGCCTATTATTCTGCAAAAGGCGGTGGAAGTCCATCCGGGGGATACCCCCAGAGAGCTTCAGCTGCGGGTGATGGAGGAAGCAGAGTGGAAACTTCTGCCCCAGGCGATCAATCTGATCGCAGAGGGCAAGGTGAAGATCGATCAGGGACGGGTAACGTTCCTGGAGTGAGAAATCAAGGAGGCTGGACATGAAAGTTTTGATTGTGGGAAGCGGTGGAAGAGAACATGCCCTGGCATGGAAGATCGCCAAGAGTCCTAAAGTAGATAAGATATACTGCGCTCCCGGCAATGGAGGCATTGGGGAGTACGCAGAATGTGTGGATATCAAGGCCATGGAATTTGAGAAGCTGGCCTCTTTTGCAAAAGAAAAGCAGATTGACCTTACTGTGGTGGGAATGGATGATCCCCTGGTAGGGGGCATTGTGGATGTGTTTGAGGCCGAAGGACTGCGAATTTTCGGACCAAGGAAGAACGCAGCGATCCTGGAGGGGTCTAAGGCGTTCTCCAAAGATCTGATGAAAAAGTATCAGATCCCCACAGCTGCCTATGAAAACTTTGACGATCCCAAGAAGGCTCTGGAGTATCTGGAGACAAAGGCGGAGTTTCCCATTGTGCTGAAGGCGGACGGCCTGGCTCTGGGAAAAGGAGTTCTGATCTGCAATACCCTTCAGGAGGCAAAAGAAGGGGTAAAGTCCATTATGGAAGATAAGCAGTTCGGCTCCGCAGGCAACCGGATGGTTATTGAGGAATTTATGACTGGCCGGGAGGTATCGGTACTGTCCTTTGTGGACGGAAAGACCATTAAACCTATGACTTCCGCTCAGGATCACAAGCGGGCAGGAGACGGGGATACCGGGCTGAATACTGGAGGCATGGGAACTTTTTCCCCCAGCCCCTTCTATACAAGAGAAGTGGAGCAGTTCTGTGAGAACTATATTTTTCAGCCTACCGTGGATGCTATGGCGGCAGAGGGCAGAGAGTTTAAGGGCATCATTTTCTTTGGCCTGATGCTGACGGAGAAAGGCCCACGGGTGTTGGAGTATAACGCCAGATTTGGCGATCCGGAGGCCCAGGTGGTGCTGCCCAGGATGAAGAATGATATTGTGGATGTGTTTGAAGCCTGTATTGACGGGACACTGGATCAGATTCAGCTGGAGTTTGAGGACAATGCGGCTGTGTGCGTAGTGCTGGCATCCAAAGGGTATCCGGTAGCCTATGAAAAAGGTTTTGAGATCCGGGGACTGGAGAATATAAAAGAGGAAGAAGGGCGTTACGTCTTTCACGCAGGCAGCGCCTTAAGGGACGGTCATCTGGTGACCAACGGAGGCCGCGTTCTTGGAGTGACAGCGCTGGGAGAAAATTTGAAAGCTGCCAGAGCCAATGCCTATGAGGCAGTGAAGCTGGTGGAGTTTGACAACCAATATTATCGGAATGATATTGGAAAGGCCATTGATGAGGCAGAATAGAGTGTATGCGGCGATGGGATATTGAGGAGAGAACACCGCAGAGATAGAGAAAGGAATTTTGGAAAATGAAAAAGTTTTTGGAAAAGAGCAGATGGTGCATGATGCTGGCCTGTCTTCTGCTTATGCTTTGCAGTGGAACGGCGCTGGCATCAGAGGATGACAATTCTTTGTCATCCCTTGGAATTCTCACAGAGGGAGCAGTGGTATCCCCTGAGTTTTCCTACAATACCTGGTCCTATGAAGTAAGGGTTCCGGCAGGGACCAAGGAACTGAGTTTGGATCCCGTTCCTTCCAGTGCAAGCGCTACTATCAGCAGCATCAACGGCACCACCTTGAAGGAAGACGGCACCGGCTACGTCACCATTACGGTGGCCGCAGGGAACGGAAGTCCCTTTACCTATGAATTGAATGTGGTCTCTGATGCCAGCCTGGCAGGCTCTGCGCAGGAGACGGAAACAGAGACGGAGACAGAGGCGGAGACGGAAACAGAGACGGAAACGGAGACAGAGGATTCCCGCTATGTGAAGGTGGACAAAAACACAATTCAGGAAGCGGAGAATACCATCACAGATTTAAAAGGCGAGATCACCAAATACAAGGATAAGCTCGGCCTGTTTACCAAGATCATGTACGGTTTGATCGGTCTGGCAGTGATTCTCCTTTTCGTAGTGATCAATCTTCTTCTTCGGAAAAAGGATTTAAAGGCAGAGCTGAATGATTACAGAAGCTATGGTTACACAGACAGCAAGGGGGCTGCCAAGGCTCAGAAAAAGGCGGAGAAAAAGCAGGCAAAGGCAGAGCCGATGCGGCCGGGGCAAAGGGGAATACCGCAGAACAGCGTGCCGGAGAACCAGCCTCCGTTCAGTCAGCAGAACTATCCGAAACAGAGCCGTCCCTCTGTGAAACCGGCTGCTATGCAAAACGGAGCTGCCCAGCAGCAGGCAGGATTGGATGTACAGCCTCAGAAGTCTCATAAAAAGCCGAAGCAGATGCCTCAGTATCAGGATGAGCAACCCAGGCAGGGACAGCCCGCCAGTCAGAGCCAGCAGCATGGAGCAGGACAGCCTGTCAGTCAGAGCCAGCAGCACGGAGCAGGACAGTCCGCCAGCCAGGGTCAGCAGCACGGAGCAGGACAGCCTGCCAGTCAGGAACAGAAAGCAGGCAGACAGTCCAGAAAACAGGACAAGAGCGGTAAAAAGGGCCGCAGCAATGATGTGGAAATTAATATGATTGATCTGTAATTCAGATTGCTTGCAGTCAGGTTTTTATGCAAAGGAAGCCGATAGGACATAGGGGATATTGCAAAATACCTCCGGGGTATCCTTTCGGGTGATTTTTCTCCGAAAAATAACGTCTTTTTGGAGAAAAACACACCGAAAATCCACCGGAATTCGTATTTTGCAATATCCTCTTTTTATTTCATAGGAAATTCCGTCTTATGAAACAAAAATGCTTGGCAGGATCGCACTGCGATGGGCGGAGAAGTCTGCGGGCAGACTTCTTTTTTATATGGAAAAAATGCAAAAAAAGAATAGAAAAAAGATGAGAAATATATTATGCTAATAGCAACAGAGTTTTTAAAGTACTTTATAAAAGAGGAGAAGGGGAATGGGCGTTAAATTAAACAGCATAGAGGTGAAAAGACAAAATAGAAAGAGAATATTCAGATATTTGTTAAAAGCAGACACGGTGACAAAACAGGAAATTTCCTTTCAACTTCGTCTGAGTCTGCCTACGGTAAGTCAGATTCTCAGTGAGCTGGGGGCGGCTGGTTTGGTGTATGAGGCAGGAATGCAGGCATCCAGCGGAGGAAGGCGGGCAGTGACGGTCTGTGCGGATGGAGAGGCCCGGCTGGCGGCAGGGATTGATATTACAAAGAATCATGTGGATTTCGCAATGATCAATTTGAGAGGAGAGATCCTGGTCAATGAGAGGATGCGGAAGACTTTTTCGCAGAGTGAAGCCTATGGGTTGGAATTAAAGGAAATGCACCGGGAATTTCTGAAAAAACACCGAATTGATGAGAAGAAGATCACGGGTCTTGGAGTTTCGCTGCCAGGCATTGTCAGTGAAGATCAGAAGGTGCTGCAGTATTCACATATTTTAGGTTTGAAAGAGCCAATGCCCTTTGGAACCATAGACCTGCCTTATGAAATCCGGTTTTTTAATGATGCCACAGCAGCCTGCATGGCTGAGTGCTATACCCATACTGCACCGCCCAGTTTTACTTTTTTATCCTTAAGTAATTCCGTGGGAGGAGCCACTGTATTTCAGAACCAGATCGTTATGGGGGATAACAGCAGAAGCGGAGAACTGGGGCATATGTGTCTGGTTCCGGGTGGGCGTCCCTGCTATTGCGGAAAGGCCGGGCATTATGATGCCTATGGATCCGCACTGGTGCTGCTGAATTTAACGAACGGTTCCATGTCAGAATTTTTTGAACGTCTGGAAAAGAGGGAGCCGCATTTTGTTCAGGTGTTTGATGAGTATCTGGAATTTCTTGCACTGATGATCTACAATCTGCATATTCAGTCAGATCTGCCGGTGGTAATCGGGGGATATGTTGGAAGCTATCTGAAGCCTTATGTAAAGATATTGAAGGAAAAGGTGAAAGGGTACAGTATTTTTGAGGAACAAAAGGAATATATTTATCTTTGCAATTATAATGTAGAGGCGGCTGCAGTGGGAGCGGCCAGATATTTCACAGAAAAGTTTATTGAAAATATCTAAAAAGTACTGTTGAAAATTGTAAATTCTTCTTATTGAAATTGAAAATATGATTTGTTATAATTTGTTCATAAGCTACTTTTTAAAATCATTTTAAAAAGTAGCAATTAATAAAAAAGAAACTGGAGAGGAAAAGAGAGTCGTTCTGTTAGCGTGAACGAAAAATAGATATCCAGTGAAACTGAAAAAGAAGAATGGGAGGAAAAAACAATGGAAGAAATGATGCTTCAGCAGGTAATGACAGCGCCTAAAAATATTACTTTTCGCAAGATAGCGGTTCCGGAACCAAAAGATCAGGAGGTTCTGGTGAAAATTATGAAGATTGGGGTCTGCGGCAGCGATATACACGTTTATCACGGCACCCATCCCTTTACTTCCTACCCGGTGACTCAGGGGCATGAGCTTTCTGCCAAGATCGTGAAGTTAGGAAAAGATGTGAAGGGTTTTACGGTTGGTCAGAAAGTTACCATTGAGCCTCAGGTATACTGTGGAGAATGCTATCCCTGCACCCATGGAAAATATAATCTCTGTGAAGAACTGAAGGTTATGGGCTTCCAGACAACAGGAACAGCCAGCGAATATTTTGCAGTAGATGCCTCCAAGGTAACTCCGCTGCCGGAAGAAATGACCTATAATGAAGGGGCAATGATCGAGCCGCTGGCAGTGACGGTTCATGCGGCAAAACGGTTCCCGGATCTTAAGGGAGCCAAGGTGGCAATTTTAGGATGCGGCCCCATCGGGATTCTGTTGGCTCAGTCCTGCAAGGCTTTGGGAGCAGCAGAAGTACTGATCACAGACGTGTCGGATTATCGTCTCTCTCTGGCTCAGAAGTGCGGCGTGGATCATGCTTATAATACAACAAAAATAGATTTCGGCGATGCCATGGTAGAAGCATTTGGGAAAGACAAGGCAGATGTGATCTATGACTGTGCAGGAAATGATATTACCATGGGACAGGCCATCAAATATGCTCGGAAGGGAAGCACCATCATTCTGGTAGCGGTATTTGGCAAGATGGCGAATGTAGATTTGGCTGTTCTCAATGACCACGAGTTGGATCTCAATACTACGATGATGTATCGTCATGAGGATTATGTGGATGCTATTCGGTTGGTGAATGAGAAGAAGATCCAGTTAAAGCCTCTGATGACAAAGCACTTTGCGTTTGAGGATTACCAGAAGGCTTATGAGTACATCGATGCGAATAAAGAAATCTGTATGAAGGTGCTGATCGATGTAGATCCTTCCGAGGAATAGAGAAGGAATAAAGAAAAAAATAAGAACATCTCTTGAATAAAAACGAAAAGGCAGAAATAGGAAGTACAGATAGGTAACTTCCTATTTTTGTTTTTTTTAGATGGCGGATGGCCTAATATTCTACTAGAAAATAGGAAATTCTGGTCAGGAATTGACGAATATGCTAAACTATAGAAATAAAAAGAGGGGCAGAATATGTCCAGGGAGGAGCGGAAAATGATTAAGGTAGGGATTGGAGTTATGATTTTGGATGGAAATCGCATTCTTCTGGGACACAGAACTCCCAACGCTAAGGATACAGGCGGGATTTATCAGCCCGGTTCCTGGGCACTGCCGGGAGGGAAGCAGGAGGAAAATGAGACCATTTTTGAGGGAGCTATCCGAGAGGTGAAGGAGGAGACGAACCTGGATATCCAGGGACTGGAGGTTTTCGGCGCTTCAGATGATATTCAGCCGGGAAAGCATTTTGTGACTATCTGGGTGATTGCAAGCGGATGGAAGGGAGAATTGAAGGTGATGGAGCCGGAGAAACAGGATTTCTGGAACTGGTTTGATTTGTCAGAGCTGCCGGAAAATCTTTATGCTCCGTCGGAGAAATTTATAAACGCGTATTTAGAGCGGTATGCTTCGGAGCAGTGTGCAGCTGCGGCCGGGCGCTGAAGAGAGGAAAAAGGGGATCCATATTTCTGCCCTTGACACCTGCCTCTTACATTTGTTATATTGTTCCTAGAACAAAAGCATTGCTAAAGAGGAAAAGGAGGCGCCGCTTATGATCATAAAGATTGATTTTCAAAGCGATGAGGCCATATATATGCAGCTGCGTAATCAGATCATCATGGGGATTGCCACATCTACGCTGCGGGAGGGAGATACTCTTCCATCGGTGCGGCAGCTGGCAGATGATATCGGGATCAATATGCACACAGTGAATAAAGCCTATGCAGTGCTGCGTCAGGAAGGGTTTGTCACCATTGACCGACGCAAAGGGGCGGTGGTATCTCTGGAGGTGGATAAGAATCAGGCGCTTACGGAGATGAAGAGAAAGCTGCGGGTGGCGCTGGCCAAGGCCAGCTGTCACAATATCACCAGGGCGGAAGTACACCGTCTGGTGGATGAGATTTTTTCAGAGTATGAGACACAGGAGGATTGAAGATGCAGGAACAGTTTACCGACAGTGGACGGCAGGCTTTGAAGCTGGCAAAACAGATTTCCATATCCTGCCGCCACGGCTATATCGGTTCAGAACATCTTTTGTTGGGACTTCTAAAGGAGCCGAAGGGAACGGCAGGAGTGGTCTTGCGGGAGTGTCAGGTAGAGGAAGAAAAACTGCGGAAGCTGATTGATCAGCTCATTGCAGATGAAGGCGGCGTGGTAGTGGCCGATCGGGAGGAGTATACCCCAAGAGCCCAGGGAATTTTGGAAAATGCGGTTTGGAATGCCCGTCTGTTTGGTTCAGAACAGGCGGGGACAGAGCATATCCTTTTGGCGCTGTTAAAAGACGTGGAGTGCGTGGCTACCAGGCTGCTGCATACTATGGGAATCAATTTGCAGAATATGTATCAGAAAATTTTGGATATTATGGGCGTGTCGGATGAGCGTTACCGGGATCTGATGAAAAATATCCATACTGCGGGGGAGAATCCGGCAGGAGGGACGGCCAGCCTGGATCAGTACAGCAGAGATCTTACCGACATGGCCAGAGAGGGCCGGATCGATCCTATCGTTGGGCGGGAAACGGAGATTTTGCGGATCATCCAGATCTTGAGCCGGAGAACAAAAAATAATCCCTGCCTGATAGGCGAACCGGGAGTGGGCAAGACTGCCATAGTGGAAGGTCTGGCTCAGCGCATCGTATCCGGAGATGTACCTCTCCCTCTTCAGAATAAGCGGGTAGTTTCTCTGGATATGGCCAGCATGGTGGCTGGCTCTAAGTACCGGGGAGAGTTTGAGGAGCGGATGAAGCGGGTTCTGTCTGAGGTGATGGAAAATAAGGAGGTTCTGTTGTTCATTGATGAGCTTCACACCATTATTGGAGCAGGCGGAGCAGAGGGGGCGCTGGATGCCTCCAATATCATGAAGCCCTTTTTGTCCAGGGGAGAGATTCAGGTGATTGGCGCTACCACAGTGGATGAATATCGGAAGCATATTGAGAAGGATCCGGCCCTGGAGCGGAGATTTCAGCCTATTTTAGTGGAAGAGCCTTCCGAGGAAGAGACGGTTAAGATTCTTCAGGGACTTCGACCGGCCTATGAAAAGCACCATGGAGTTGGCATCTCCCAGGCAGCGCTGGAGGCAGCAGTGAAGCTGTCTGAGCGGTATATCAATGACCGTTTTCTTCCAGACAAAGCCATAGATCTGATTGATGAGGCATCTGCCAAACGGCAGCTGGGGCTGTACCATCTGCCGGCCAAGGTGCTGGAGCTGGAGAGAGAGATCCGGGAAAATCAGGCGGAGATGGAGCGGTTGGTGAAGGCGGGAGATTTTGCCAAGGCGAAAGAGCTCCACGGGCTTTTAAAGGAACAGAAAAAGAAGTACGATCGTCAGAGGGAGCAGGCCAAGAAGCGCTTAAGAGACCGGGAGATGGAAGTGACAGAGGAGGATGTGGCAGCAGTGGTTGCCGCGTGGACGAAGATTCCGGTGCAGAAAGTGGCCCGGGGAGAGGGCAGACGTCTTTTAAATCTGGAGAAAGAGCTCCATAAGCGGGTGATCGGACAGGAGGAGGCAGTGACTGCGGTTGCCAAAGCCATCAAGCGGGGCAGAGCAGGGCTGAAAGATCCAAGAAGACCCATCGGTTCTTTCCTGTTTCTTGGGCCTACAGGTGTGGGAAAGACAGAATTGTCCAAGGCTGTTGCAGAGACTGTATTTGGCAGCGAGCAGTCCATGATCCGTGTGGATATGTCTGAATATATGGAAAAGCACAGCGTTTCCAAATTGGTAGGTTCCCCGCCAGGATACGTGGGGTACGAGGAGGGCGGTCAGCTCTCTGAGAAAGTGCGCAAGCATCCCTATTCAGTGATTCTTTTTGACGAGATCGAGAAGGCCCATCCGGACGTGTTCAACATCTTGCTACAGGTGCTGGATGAGGGTCATATCACGGATTCCCAGGGACGGAAGGTGGACTTTAAAAATACGATTCTGATTATGACTTCCAATGCAGGGGCTCAGTCCATCTTATCGCCCAAGCGTCTTGGATTTGGGGCGGTGAGCGATGAAAAGAAAAATTATGAATCCATGAAGGGCAGTGTAATGGAGGAGGTACGCCGTCTCTTTAAACCGGAATTTTTGAATCGTATTGATGATATCATTGTATTCCATTCCCTGAACCAGGAACACATTCGGGAGATTGTCACCTTGCTGTTTGGGGAGCTGCAGAAACGGTGCAAAGAGCAGATGGAAATTACGCTGCATGTGCGCACCAGTGTGCGGGATCACATTGCCAAGAGCGGATTTGATGAAAAGTACGGAGCAAGGCCCTTAAAGCGGGCGATCCAGAATCAGGTGGAGGATGCTTTGGCAGAGGAATTGCTCTCCGGCCGGCTGAAAGCCGGGGATGAGGTAACGGTGACCCTGGTGAAGGATAAAATTGCTTTTCGGGTAAAACATGAGGAAGAAATGACTGGGAAATAGCAGGAAGTATCTGGCGTATTTTGCAGTTTTGTGGTAAACTACAGATGATGATGCAAAGGTTAGAGGTTATGCGTTTCATGGTACCATGAAAGGGCATAACCTTTTGACCCTGGTATACAGATAAAAACAAAAGCAAAGATTGGGGAGGGCATGAAAATGTCAGTAATAAAAGAATTACTTCGCACGGAAGCAGACGGAAGCATCAGTTTTGGAAATTATGAACTGGATCAGAAAACCAAGCTTTCCGATTTTGAATACAATGGAGATCTGTATAAGGTAAAGACCTTTAAGGAGATCACCAAGCTGGAGCGCAACGGCATGCTGGTATATGAGTCGGTTCCGGGCACTGCGGTAACTTCCTTTAAAGAGGATGGAAATCGTGTGGTGTTCACAGTGGAAGGACCGGAGGATGCTCAGGTGACTCTTGGAATGGAAGAAGATACGGTGTATAAGGTGACCATCAATGGAGTGGACAGCGGCTGTGTAAAGACAAATATGAGCGGTAAGCTGGTGCTCAGCGTGGAGATGGGCAATGAGGACCAGGTGATGGTAAAAGCAGAAAAACAGTAAGAGATTCCGGGAGGAAGTATGGCAAAAAGTAAAACTACCAGGTTTTTTTGTCAGAATTGCGGTTTCGAATCCACAAAGTGGATGGGTCAGTGCCCGGCCTGCAAAGAGTGGAATACGTTTGCTGAGGAGCTGGTGGCGGACATTCCCGGTGTCAAGGCGGCCGGCCGCAGGGAGAAGGGCCAGATAAAACCAAAGCAGCTTCAGGAAATTGAAATGGAAAGCAGCGCAAGAATCAGCACCGATATGGCGGAGCTGGATCGTGTGCTGGGGGGCGGGATCGTGTCGGGGTCTCTGGTGTTGATCGGAGGAGATCCGGGCATTGGAAAATCCACCCTGCTTTTGCAGGTGTGTCAGAACCTTTCAGCCAGACAGGAAAAAGTGCTGTATATTTCCGGAGAAGAGTCGCTGCAGCAGATTAAACTGCGCGCTAATCGGATGGGAGCCTTTACTGACTCCCTTCTTTTGTTGTGCGAAACGAATCTGGAGGATATCAGGGAGGCCATCAGCCGGGTTCAGCCTACAGCGGTGGTGATTGATTCTATTCAGACGATGTATCATGAGAGCGTCAGCTCTGCTCCGGGAAGCGTCTCACAGGTGCGGGAGACAACAGGAGTTCTCATGCAGATCGCAAAGGGGCTTGGCATTGCCATTTTTATTGTAGGTCATGTGACGAAGGAAGGCGTAGTAGCTGGCCCAAGAGTATTGGAGCATATGGTGGATACGGTGCTGTATTTTGAGGGAGACCGTCACGCTTCCTATCGGATCTTGCGGGCTGTGAAAAACCGGTTTGGCTCTACCAATGAGATCGGTGTGTTTGAGATGCGGGAAAACGGTCTGAGGGAAGTGGCGAATCCCTCGGAATTTATGCTGGAGGGAAAGCCGGAGAATGCTTCAGGCTCTGTGGTAGCCTGCTCCATGGAGGGGACAAGGCCTATTTTGATTGAGATTCAGGCCCTGGTGTGCCAGAGTAATCTGGCTTATCCCAGGCGGACGGCAGACGGCGCAGACTTAAACAGAGTGAATCTGCTTCTGGCAGTGCTGGAGAAACGTCTGGGTCTGCCGTTGTCCAACTGTGACGCCTACATCAACATTGCAGGAGGCATCCGGATGCGGGAGCCGGCAGTGGATCTGGGCATTGTGATGGCATTGATCTCCAGTTTCAAGGACTGTATTGTAGATGAAAAGACCATTGTGTTTGGGGAGGTAGGCTTAAGCGGAGAGGTCCGGGCAGTGAGCATGGCCAGACAGCGGGTGCTGGAGGCCAGAAAGCTGGGATTTCAGACGGTGATCTTGCCGGAGGCCTGCCGCAAGTCCATGGATCAGGTGGAGGGCATCGCTCTAAAAGGAGTTTCCACCGTGCGGGATCTAGTGAGACTGATGGTGTAGCAGAGCGGCGGTCAGAGCGATGAGAAGAGGACAGCAGCAGGAAAAGCGCAGAGGGAGAATGACAGAATGCAAAAGAAAAATATTGTATTAATTGGAATGCCCGGTGTGGGCAAAAGCACCATCGGTGTGATTGCCGCAAAACAGCTGGGCTATCAGTTTGTAGATGCAGATCTTCTGATTCAGCAGCAGGAGGGGCGATTGCTCCATGAGATCATTTCCCAGGAAGGAATAGAGGGCTTTCTGGAGATTGAGGATCGAGTGAATGCATCCATTGAAACAGAAGGAGCGGTGATCGCCACCGGGGGCAGTGTGGTGTACGGCAGAGCGGCCATGGAGCATTTGAAGGAGATCGGTGTGGTGGTTTATCTGGAACTTCCCTATGCTCAGCTAAAGAGGAGGCTCCGCAATCTGAAGGACCGGGGAGTGGTACTCCGGGAGGGGCAGACGCTGCGGGATCTGTATGAAGAGCGGACGATTCTTTATGAAAAATACGCAGATTTGGTGGTGAAGGAGGAGGGCCTGGATATCGAGGAAACACGGGAACTTCTGGAGAAGAAACTGAGGGAATATCAAAATGCGTAACTGTTTTGCGTCAGGCATTTGAAAAGACTGCTCCAAACATTGGAGAAATTTTATAGAGAACAAGGGTTGAGAAAAAATGAACAGTATAAAAAAATGGATACAGATCATGATCTATCATCTGTCAGAATGTATGATGCCGCTGATACCAGTGGTGATGGCGGGAAGCTTTTTAAAGCTGATCTGTATGGTGATGGATCTGTCAGGGGCTGGGTTTGGCCAGACCATGGAGATTTTCACGATCATGGCGGATGCGCCCTTCTATTTTCTGCCAATTCTGGTGGCCGTATCCGCTTCCAGACATTTTCAGGTAAACCCCTATTATGGAGCGGGGATTATGGGAGTTTTGATGATGCCGGGCTTTACAGCGCTGATGGAGGGAACGGAGCCGGTGCGGTTTCTGATGCTTCCCGTAGTGCAGACCAACTATGCGTACGGAGTGCTTCCGCCGATTTTGCTGGTCTGGCTGATCTCCAAGCTGGAGCCGGGGATTGCCAGAGTGATTCCCAAACAGGCAAAGGATATTCTGTATCCGCTGGCCATGTTTCTGGTGTTTGCTCCCATTGGAATGCTGGTGACAGGCCCTCTTGGAGCGCTGCTGGGCAAAGGTCTTGCACAGATACTGGAGTTATTTCCGGCGCAGCTTGGCTTTTTATCCTGGGGCATCCTGGCAGGATTGCTGCCTCTTTTGGTACCTGCAGGTATGCACTGGATTTTTGTCACTACGGCCATTACCCAGATCAGCAGCCAGGGTATGGACAATGGCATTATGGGATCCTTCCTGGCATTTATGTTTGCGCTGGTGGGCGCGGATTTTGCCTCGGCTCTGTTTCGGAAAGATCGTCAGGAAAAGGCGCAGGCAGCAGCTACCGGGGTGGTGGGATTTCTCACAGGAGTATCCGAGCCCTCATTGTTTGGGATTTGTTTAAAAGAGCGTCCGGCTTTAGTAGGTACCATGATCGGTTCTGCAGTGGGAGGCGTTCTCCAGGGAATCTTTATCATTCACACGTATGTGTTTGCGTTCCCTTCTGCCATCTCTATCCTGATGTTTCACAGTCCGGAGAATCCCAAGAATCTGTTTTGGGCGTTGCTGGTGGCAGGGACAGCCCTGATTGTAGGATTTGGGGCAGCCTGCATTCTGTATCGGGCGGAGAGAAGAAAATCATAACAGAGAGATTAAGCAATTTTTGAAAGTTGAAATTTAAGTTCATATTACAAGATCGGATGGGGATGCTGCAAAATACAGATTCCGGTGGATGTTCGGTGTGTTTTTTCTGAAAAGATGTTATTTTTCTGAGAAAAATCATCCGAAAGGCTACCATCGGAGGTATTTTACAACATCCCTATTTCCTTTTTTGAGTTGTAAAATATTTTTGGGATTTCGTTTTTCGCCTGGGAGGATAAAAAGCTTCAAACCGGATGAAAAGTTTGAAAATTTTGAAAAAATAAAGAAAAATAAGAAATAAATAGATTACTTTTGCGAATTGATACTTTACAGTATTGATGTGATAAGCTATAATAACAAATATATTTCGGCAATTTCAGCGAAGAAAAAGAGGAGGTTTTAGTATGAGAAGGAGAGCTTTATTGCTGGCACTTCTGCTGGCAGTTACATCTTTTGGAACGTTGGGGACGGCAGCTGCTGAAGAGGAGAAAGACACTTTGAATGTGGTGGTTACAGATGATGCCAGCCAGTTCAATCCGGGTGTAACCAATACATACTCTGATATTATGAGTTTGTATCAGATTTATGAACGACTCGTTTATTATGTAAATGGTGAAGTGGTTCCTCAGTTGGCGGAGAGTTGGGATGTCAGCGATGATAAATTGACCTATACCTTCCATCTGAGACCGGATACTTATTTTCACAACGGAGAAAAGCTGACGGCAGATGATGTGGTGTACAGCTTCAACAGCAGATTTGAAACCTCTCCATCCACAGCAGCAAAAATAGAGAGTGTTACTGCTATTGATGAAAATACCGTGGAAATAAAGCTGAATCGTATTTGCGAAAGCATTTTTTCTACATTGGCTTCTCCCGGTATGGGAATTATGTGTCAGTCTTATGTGGAAGAAATGGGAGACGAGGCATTTTTGAAACCAAATGGGACGGGCGCTTATAAGTTAAAGGAATGGGTAAAGGGCAGCCAGATTCAGTTTGAAGCCTTCGATGAATATGGCGGTGGAGAAGCTCCTATTGAATACCTTAATTTTAATATTATTACCGATAGCTCTACTGCACTGATTTCTATGGAAAACGGAGAAAACGATTTTATGATCAATATGTCTGCAGCAGACATTCCGCTGATCGAGGGAAATGAGGACTTTACTGTTCAGTATACGCCTTCTCATAGCGTGGCAGGTCTGGTTTTGAATGTGCAGAATGGTGTGACAGCAGATGAAAATGTGCGTAAAGCGATTGCATGTGCCATTGATCGGGAAGCCTGCAATGTGGCTGGATTTAATGGAACCGGGACAATTGCTACCGGAAGTTTTCAGGATTTTCTTTATTATGACGGGGGTGATTACACGTATGCCTATGATCCGGAAATGGCAAGACAGCTGTTGGCGGACGCAGGTTATGCCGAGGGTGAGCTTACCGTAACCATCAAGACCAGCACCAATTATGGAGATGTGGTTCCTCAGGTGATCCAGCAGAATCTGGCAGATGTAGGTATTCAGGTAAATATTGAATCTCTTGATATTGGCGCTCAAAGCGAAGACTGGCTGAATGGAAATTTTGAAATTATTTATCAGGCAGGTTCGGAGATTACACCGGATTTAAGCGAAACATTAAACGGGTCTTATTATTCTGAGAATGTTTGGAGTGCGTCTGCATGGTCAGACGGAAGATATGATGCACAGCTGGAGACCATTATGGCTGAGGCAGATACGCAGAAGAGAACAGAACTTTGTTCAGGACTTCTGAAAGAGATTTTGGCTACTGCAAATGAGATCCCTCTGATCGTGAAATCTGGTAATATTGTATACCGTACCGGTTTGCAGAATACGTATGTGGATCCCAACGGTATGTTCTATTGTTTTAAGGATTTTAGCTGGTAATTCATAGAAGGTAATAGAGGCTGCCCAAAATGAGAAAGAACAGTTTTCTGCTGCCTGTGTTTCTTTGTCTTTGATTTCTGCCTGAAAATATGTTGAAACCATGTTTTCGGGCAGAGTTTGAATCTGGATTTGCATTTTAAGGTACAGAAGGTTTTCCTTCCCTTGCGGGCGGATTGCGGGAACGCAAAGCGTGGAGCAATCCGAGGGGCTTTTATCCCTGGTGGCGTCCGCATCAGCGGACATGAAAGTTTAGAAAGAGATAAGAGAAGGGGTACTATGAAAAAGTATGTAACGAAACGGTTGCTGATGATGATCCCTATTATGTTCGGCGTTATTTTTTTGGTGTTTTTTATGATGTCTCTGCTTCCGGGGGATCCGGGGCGAATGATTCTGGGAATGAACGCAACGGCGGAGGATGTGGCGGCATATAATCATATGCTGGGAGTAGATCAGCCATTTCCGGTACGCTTTGTAAATTATATTATGGATTTGATGCGGGGGGATTTTGGCATTTCTTACCGATCCCAGAGACCGGTAATGGAGGAGATTGCCGCCTGTTTTCCGTACACATTGATTATTGCGACTGCCAGCTGTATTGTGGCGTATTTTATCGGAATTATTTTAGGACTGGTATCTGCCCTGCGTCAGAATACCTGGGTGGATTTTACAGGGACAGTGGTTTCTATGCTTTTTGCATCGATTCCGGAATTTTGGCTGGGACTTATGATGATTTTGCTTTTCTCTCTTCAATTGAAATTGCTGCCTACCAGCGGTATTGGTACTTTTAAGCATTACATTATGCCGGTGATTGTGGTAGCTTTGCCGCAGGCCGCAATCACTTCGCGTCTTACCCGTACCTCCATGCTGGATTGTATTAATCAGGATTATGTGCGAACCGCCAAGGCAAAAGGCTTGTCCAGGAGAAAAGTAATATGGAAACATACGTTTAAAAATGCGCTTTTGCCCATTATCACTACCATGATTACGTCCTTTGGCGTGTCTTTGGGAGGGACGGTAGTAGCGGAGAATATTTTTTCCATACCAGGGATCGGGAGTTTGATTTTAAATGCTATTAAGAGTAAAGATGTCCCCATGGTGATGGCGTGTACGATATTGCTTTCTCTGATTTATTGTGTGTTTATTTTAATTGCCGATATTGCGGTTGCCTCTATAGATCCCAGAATCAGGGAAGTTTATCTGAAAAGGCAGTAGAGGGAGAGGTTTTATGTGGAGAAGAAGAAAAGAGAAGTGGAAAGACTTTATTCGAAAATATTCCAGAAACAAAGCAGCTGTTCTGGGGTTTATTTTCGTGATGATCTTAGTGTTTTTAGCGCTGTTTGCGGATGTCATCTGCAGTTATGATAAAGTAGTTACTCAGAACGTTATGGAGCGCCTTCAGACGCCCAGTCCCCAGCATTGGCTGGGAACCGATCATCTGGGGCGGGATATTTTTGCCAGGATCATTCATGGAGCAAGAGTTTCACTTGGCGTAAGCGTTCTTGTGGTAGTAATCTCTGTATTTACAGGAGGAGTAATTGGCAGTCTGCTGGCTTTAATTGGAGGACGAATTGATAATTTAGTAATGCGTCTGATGGACGTGATCAGCTGTATCCCCGGTTTTTTGCTGACGCTGGTTTTAGTTACAGTATTCGGAACCGGTATTAAGAATTTGATGCTGGCGATGTGCATTCGAATGTCAGTGGGATTTATTCGGGTCATCCGGTCATTTGTATTGTCCGTGGTAGGACAGGATTTTATTCAGGCATCAAGACTGGCTGGCCTTTCCACCTGGAAGATCGCAGTGCGTCATGTGATGCCCAATGCGATCAGTATGATTATCGTGGAAGCGGCCATGTCTCTCGCCAGTACCATTTTGTCTATTGCAGCTTTGAGCTTCCTTGGTCTGGGTATCCAGCCGCCGGCGCCGGAATGGGGAGCCATGCTGAATGAAGGACGGGAATTTATCCGTACCTATCCGCACCTGATTGTGACGCCGGGTATCGCTATCGTTCTGTCTGCACTGTCTCTGAATTTGGTGGGGGATGGAGTGCGGGACGCCCTGGATCCCAGAGCAAAACAATGATAAAAGCGAACAGAGTGTGAAACAAGGAGCAGAAATCTATGAATAATTACAGGCTTGCAAGGCGTGAGTATAAAAAGAAGCTGCAAGAGCAGAAGAAAAAAGGATATCAGTGGAATGCAAAAATGGAAAAGGCGGAGCATCTTTTGGAGGTGCGGGATTTACATACCTGGTTCTACACAGACGATGGGATCGTGAAAAGCGTGGAGGGAATTTCTTTTGATATTCCCGAGGGAAAGAGTATTGGACTGGTGGGAGAATCCGGATGCGGAAAATCTGTGACCAGTTTATCAATTATGGGATTGCTGCCAGAACCCAAGGCTCAGATCGCAGACGGAGAGATTCGTTTTCGCACAAAGGATGGAAGTGTGATAGACCTGGCCAAAACTCCGGAAAAAGAGATGGAGAAGATTCGGGGCTCTCAGCTGGCAATGATTTTTCAGGAGCCTATGACCAGCCTGAATCCGGTTTTTTCTATAGGAAATCAGTTGGACGAGTGTGTCAGAAAGCAATATCCTCATAAAAATCGGGAAGAGCGAAAAGAGATTGCCCTTAGAATGATGAAGATGGTAGGAATCACCAGAGAAAATGTGTATGATAACTATCCCTATGAATTATCTGGAGGGATGCGTCAGAGAGTTATGATCGCTATGGCGTTGACCGGCAATCCGCGGCTTTTGATTGCCGATGAGCCAACCACAGCGCTGGATGTGACAATACAGGCTCAAATCCTGGATTTGATGAGGAAACTTAAAAAAGAGATCAACTCTTCCATACTGCTGATCACCCATGATCTTGGCGTAATTGCAGAAATGGCAGACTATGTGATTGTCATGTATGCGGGAAAGATTGTGGAGCAGGGAACTGCGGAGGATATTTTTGATAAGACCTCCCATCCCTATACGATGGGCCTGATGAAGTCTAAGCCGGTTTTAAATCAGGAAGTGGAGGAGCTTTATTCCATTCCGGGGAATGTGCCAAGTCCTCTGAAGCGGCCGCAAGGATGTTATTTCTCCAATCGGTGTGAGCACTGCACAGAAATCTGCAGGAAAGAACCGCCGACTGTGCGGCATTTATCGGATACTCATTCAGTAAGCTGCCATCACCCGCTGGCGATAAAGAAGGAGGGGCAGAAATGAATGATGAAATTGTTTTGGAAGTGAAAAATTTAAAAAAGTATTATTATCCAAGAAAAGGCAAGAAAAAGGAAGTAAGGCCGGTGCGTGCCATTGACGGAGTGAGTTTCCAGATACAGGCGGGAACTACGTTTGGCCTGGTGGGAGAATCCGGCTGTGGTAAGACTACCATTGGGAAAACGATTATGCGTCTCCAGGATGCTACAGAAGGGCAGGTATTCTTCCATGGGAAGGATATCCTCCCCTGCAAGGGCAGGGAACTGCGGGCAATCAGGCCGAAAATGCAGATGATTTTTCAGGATCCTTTTTCTTCTATGGATCCCAAAAAGACAATCTATCAGATTGTTTCAGAAGCAGTCCGGGAATTTAAATTATTTCCCCCAAATCAAATTCGGAGTAAAGTGGTAGAAACCCTGGAAAAATGCGGGATGACAGAGGATTGCCTGGAGAAGTATCCGCATGAATTTTCAGGTGGACAAAGACAGAGAATTTGTATTGCCAGATCATTGATCGTATCTCCGGAATTTTTAGTTTGTGATGAACCGGTATCGGCGTTGGATGTTTCCATTCAGGCGCAGGTCATTAATCTTCTGAAACAGCTGCAAAGAGATTATGGCCTGGCGTACCTCTTTATTTCCCATGATCTGTCAGTAGTGGAACATGTATCCGACTATGTGGGGGTGATGTATTTGGGAAGGCTGGTGGAGACAGCATCGAAGCAGTCATTATTTTCGAATCCTATTCATCCTTATACCCAGGCATTGCTCAGCGCAGTTCCGGTACCGGATTTGCACCGGGAGGGGAAGCGAATTGTATTATCCGGGGACGTCCCGTCACCAGACAATCCGCCCTCCGGCTGTCCGTTCCATACCAGATGCAGCTATTGTCAGGAAATATGCAGAATGCAGAGTCCTGAATGGAAGGAGTATGAGGAGGGGCATTTTGCAGCCTGTCATTTCGCAGGGAAACTGTAGAAGATGAGGTGTTGCAAAATAATGGCTCCGGTGGATTTTCGGTGGTTCTTTAAAATGTGATAAACTGAGTAAAGCAAAAAAGAGGTGACAAAGGGGGGACATAAAAGATGCGGCGGAGGCTGGCGCGGCATCTTTTAAAGAAGGAAAAAAGGCAACAAAAGTATCCAGGTCATGCGGAAAATGCAAAAAGAAGGCAAAGAAGCTGACGAAAAAGCGATTGGAAAAAAATAAAAGTGAATAGGAAAAAACAGAAATAAAAAATGGGAAGATACCAGCATCTTCCCATTTTTTTATAC
>CAJLNC010000008.1 GCA_905207905.1 uncultured Lachnospiraceae bacterium
ACATAATCTACATTTAATGATCCATAATTCAATACCTTCATCTGTTTTCTCCTCTCGAGTAGTGGGGAACCGCTCCAGTATATAGATTCTGGTGGATTTTGGCATATTTTCCTTGAAAATCTATTATTTTCAAAAAAAGCAGTCTATTTGCAGACTTCTCTTCCTGCGGTGTGACACTTCGCGCCATCTTTCCTGTCCGCCGCAGTGCGATCCTGCGAAACATTTTGTTTCATAGAAAGGAAGCCCCTATGAAATAAAAAATAGCATCCGTATGCAAAAGCGTGCTGCCCTTGCATACGGATGCTGCCTTAAATGAATACCGCACCATAAAATCCCTGCTGCGACAGTTCCTTATAATTAATATATGTACAATCAAAAAAAGAAATCTATGCACAGTTAGCAGATATCCCTGTACATCAAAAATTATTTCATGCTTCCTTTTACAACGCTGGTATTGAAGGGACTTTGGCGTGCTCCAATCTTGGGCAATCTTCTCTCCAAAGCAGCCCTTGCGTACTCGATGTCTTCCATTGCTTCCTCCGGAGTAAAGCAGCCAATGGCCACCATATCCTGTTCCCGAATAGCATTAAAGGAAAAATTCAGTCCCACATACGGAGTTGTCCGCCCTGCTGCACATGGTTTAATGGTCAATACCGGCTTTTTGGCATTATGAATAATTTTTGCCACACTCTCGATTTCCACCTGCATCAAAAATCCCATGCAGTTAAAAATCTGAATGTAGGTCTCCACATCATATTCATTTGTATCCGTATACTGTATCACTTCTGGCATATGAGCAGACAGTCCCGGTATCATTCCCGCCTCCCGGATCATGTACAAATAATCTGGGAGACGATCAATGGTCTGCTTATTTTTATTTAGCAGCTGTTCCACGCAGGAATGAAGCGGAAGGCAGATTTTCGCTCCTCTTGCGGCGCTCTCCTGTATCTGCCTTTGAGCTTCTTTTCTTGCCTCAGGGGTATCGTCTACATTCAGCACCACAGTATCCATAACGGTCATGGATTTTCCGGTCTTCTCTTCTGCCAAATGGACCGCATCCATCAGATCCTGGTCAACCCCGAACAATCCCAACACTGCATTTAAATCTTCTTGCAAAAATACAGAAAAAACCTCAGACACGCTTTCCGGCTGATTGTGCCGTTTCAAAATCAGGTCATCTTTGGATGGAGTCCTATGACTCCATCCAGACACCCAATTACATCCTATGATCAGTCTGGGCACCTCTATACCGCCCACTTTTGTTGTAGGAAACTTACTATTCATCCTCAGCCTCTCAGTCTTTTGTGAATAATACTGCACCCTTCATATAGTTATCTTCTTTATCGCAGGCTCTCTGGAACATGTTTTCCATAGCATCCAGGTCTTCATAGTAAGCAGTATGGGTAACATACTCCTCAGGAGCCAGCACACGCTTTTTGATCATCTCGTATGCCTTAGGCAAAAGCTCCGGATAATGAGGATTGCAGAAAGGAGACAAATTATAAACCCGTACGCCTCCTAAATGCCATCTGGTTCCATTAAAGGTCACATCAGTTCTATGGAAAGTTGCAATTCCCAACTTGCCCGCCTGTTTTGTCAGTGAATCTGCCAACTGGAAGCCAGAAATAGTTGCGCCAAAGTCAATCACAACGTCAGCCCCGCCAGCGTCCTGGATCTCTTTGATTAATTTCTTCCCTTCTTCACTCTCTGGATCAGCCACTTCCGTGGGATGCAGGGCTTTTGCCATCTCTCTTCTGTCTTCCCTCAGCTCAAAAACAGTCACTCTGCCTGCCTGCGTTCCTTTCATAAGAACTTGAAGTGTTTGAAGTCCCATATATCCTGCACCTACCAGTACTACATGATCTCCCTGATGAATGTTCAGGGTATTAATCACATTGATGACGCAGCAGGCAGGTTCATACACTGCTTTCGCCCAGTCTGTCACATCATCCGGCAGCTTCACAACGCCATCCATTCTGTTGATAAAATATTCGCTCATCATATCATTTCCGCCGTAAGCTGCAAATACTTTATCTCCCGGCTTCACGTTCTTTACCAGAGATCCTACTTTTTCGATAATACCCACTCCCTCATGCCCAATCACATAGGGGTAGGGGCCCGGCGCATTAACGCCTCGATACAACCAGGAATCCCAGCAGCACACACCGCAGGCCATGGTCTTTACCAAAACCTCATTGGGAGCCGGCTCGTCCGGAATCTCATACTCCATAATTCCTAATTTCATATAATCTTTTACACAAACACCTTTCACCTTCATCTTTTTATTCTCCTTTTTCTATATTTTCTGATATTTCTATTTCTCTTTTCTTGCTGCCCAGAGGAAACCTCTTCTCTGTACTTCCGTCACCTGAGGGATATCAAAAATATCGTCGTGATGGCCAAGGGAATTATAAAAAATCCGTCCATTTCCCCAGTGTTTTGTATAGATTACCGGCATCTGGACGATTCCATTTGCGTTATGAGGCCCCTCTGTTTTCACAGGCGTTGTTGCCAGCACGTCTATACAAGGATCTACATGAAGATAATATTGCTCTGTGTACACACAGAAGTCCTCTAGCCCTGCAATCAATAGAGAGGAGGAATTCTTTTTGAAGTTCACCTCATAATTAGTCCAAAAAGCACCTTCCTTCTCACATTCTGGAAATCTTTTATGTACATAGGACAGATTTTCCTCATTCAGCCTAGATACATGATGCATCCAAGGATTACCAGGATGGGAAACCCACTGACTTCCTGTCATAAACTGCCACTCCACACTCCATCGGAATGAATCGCACATACCGCCATGACAACCTGCAAGACCAACTCCTGACATCACTGCCTCTGTTACTGCAAAACATTTTCGATCTTCCAGTTCTCCCTGCGTCCAACAGGGCACAATCAGATCCATTGATTTTAAAAACTCTTCGTCTTCCAAATGTTTCAAGGTATCTTCCCGATACACTTCAAAATCTTCTGCCTCCAGCATCTTTTTAAATCTGGCGCTCACAAGTTCCGGTTCATGTCCTTCCCATCCTCCGTAAAAAATGTAGGCTTTTCTTTTCATGCTTCCACCCCCTCTCATTATTTATTTTTTCTATCTCTTATTTTGCTGTAGAAATCCTTGCCCGGATAGAATCCAACAATACCGCCAGGATAATGATGCCGCCAAGAACCACTTTCTGCCAATATGCACTAACTCCAAGCAGGTTCAAACTGTTGTTAATAAAGCCCCAAACGAGCGCTCCAGCAAGGGTATTAAACATACTTCCCTTAAAAGTACCTCCAATATACACTGCAGCCAGCGCCTGGAGACCCAAATCTGCTCCAGAACTTGGCTGACCAGAAGAAAGTCTTGCCGTCATAATGATTCCGGCGCAGGCCGCACAAACGCCGCCCAGAGTAAACATCACCATTTTGGTTAATTTTACTTTCAAGCCAGAAAGCGCTGCTGCCTCTGCATTCTCCCCTACTGCTATTACAGATCGTCCAAAAGGAGTATATTTTAACAAAAAAGCCCCTACAATAAAAAACAGGATCATAATCACCACCGGAACGGGGATTACATCTGCAATATATCCTCGTCCAAGATAAAGGAAACCATCCGGAAGTCCTGTCACAGGCATACTGTTAGTTGTGATGAGGATCAGCCCCTGTACAACATACTGAACCCCCAGTGTGCCAATAAAAGAAGGGATTTTCCAATATGTTACAATCAGACCGGAAAAAGCGCCAACTAAAGCACCAATAGCTATGGCTATAATAATTGCCAGCCACATAGGAAGATTACATTTTGTAATCAGCAATGCTGCATTACAGCCTGCAAAAGTAGCTCCCATCCCGCTGCTAAGATCAATCTCTCCTCCCAGTACCACAAAGGAAACACCCAGAGAACAGATCCCGACTACACATACCTGCCGGAATACATTAATAAAATTGCTGACAGTAAGAAACTTACTGTTGATCACTGACATGACTACTATTAAAATCAGTATGATCAGCCAGGCTCCCATGCCATTTGCAATGGAATATAATTTTGATTTCAAATTACTTTCTTCTTTTGTCTTCATGTTCAGCCTCCTACTGAAAGTTGTCCTATTGTGCTTTGAGAGAACTGATCTTTCGTCACTTCTCCTGTAATTACTCCTTCATGCATTACAATAATGCGATCGCAGATTCCCATCACTTCTTCTTGATCTGAAGAAACTACGATAACCGTCCTGCCATCAGCTACCAGTTGGTTGATGATTTCATAAATCTCTCGTTTGGCTCCCACATCGATTCCTCTGGTAGGTTCATCAAAAATAATAATGTCAGAATCCGAAAGAAGCCATTTTGCCAATACAACTTTCTGCTGATTTCCTCCGCTTAAAAACATCACTCTCTGATTCACCGATGGGGTTGCCGTATGAAGACGCTTCACATATTCCTCTGCATATTCCCGCTCTTTTTTAAAATCAAAATAGAGTCCTGCCTTTAAAATCTTTTTCAGCGCCACCATCACAGTATTTACCTTTACTGATGACCTCAAAAATAACCCTTCTTCTTTTCTATTTTCTGTGACAAAACCAATTCCCTGCTTAATTGCATCCCTTGGATTTTTAATTTCTACCTTCTGACCCCGAATGAAGATATCTCCGCCTGCTTTTTTATCTGCCCCGAAAATAATTCGCATAGTTTCGGTTCTTCCTGCACCTACCAAACCTGCAAATCCAAGAACCTCACCCGCATGGGCCTGGAACGATACATTCTTCACACGTTTTCCGCCATCTGACAGATTTTTTACCTCCAAAATAGTTTCTCCTATTTCACAGTTTCTTGAAGGGTACTGATTTGTCAGCTTTCTTCCAATCATCATTTCAATCATTTCACTCTTTGTGACATCTGCCACATCCCTTGAACCGATATAGCATCCATCCCTCAGAATGGTCATCCGGTCACAAACCTCATAGATCTCATCCAGCCTATGAGTAATAAAGATCATGGATGTTCCTTTTGCCTTTAATTTTTTGATAATGCGAAACAAAATTTCCGTCTCGCTCTGGGATAAAGAGGAGGTAGGCTCATCCATTATGATAACCTTTGCATTGGTGCTGACCGCCTTTGCAATCTCAATCAATTGCTGCTGTGCCAAGCTCAGTTCTCTTAACATTGCCCGTACATTAATCTGCAGCCCAAGCTCTTCCATCAACTTCTGCGAATCGTCATTCATCTGTTTCCACTGAATCACACCGTTTTGTTTCGGATATCTGCCCAAATAAATATTTTCCGCAACAGTGACCCTCTGTATTAAATTCAACTCCTGATAAATAATCGCAATTCCCAGCTCCTCTGAGTGGATAGGAGACTGTATTTCCACCTCCTGCCCATCAAAAATAATGGATCCACTGTCCTTTTTATAAGCCCCGGACAATATTTTCATCAGTGTGGATTTCCCTGCCCCATTCTCTCCCACCAAAGCCAACACTTCGCCCTTTTTCAAATCCAGGTCAACATCTGTTAATGCTTTTACGCCAGGAAACGCCTTATTTATCTTCCTCAATTCCAATATATTTTCTGCCGTTGTTCCCATAAAAGCCGCCTTTCTGACTATTTTTTACAAACGAAATGGCGCACTGCCCTATCAGAGTATCTTCCAGGCAGTACGCCACCCTCCCGCTGCATTATTCGGCTGCCATTGCCTCTACTTCCTCTGCAGTCAATTGTCCCTCTGCACAGTAAATTCCTGCAGAAATGGGAACGATTTTTTCAAATTCCTCGCCTGCCAGATATTTCTTAATATATTCTACCGTAGTAGATGCTTCTACATCCGGAGCCTGAGTAATGGTTCCAATATAATTGCCTCCCTTATCAATGACTTCCAGTTCCTCGTCTTCCCCATCGTAGCCAAACACATTCACTTCTTCCCTGTTTGCTCCTATTGTTGCATCATAAGCTCCCAGTCCGCCCTGCGCGCTGACACCATAGAAGAGATCAATATCAGAGTAAGTAGTAAGGGCATCCTCTCCGCTGGCCATAGCCTCTTCTCTATTGGTCACATCATACTCATTTAAAACTTCCACTGAAATTCCATGCTCTTCCAAAGCATCTACAAAGCCTTGGCCTCTGGCCTTCATCTGCTCTGTAGATCCCACCATAATGGCCATTTTTACAGAATCTTTACCCTGATCCTTCAGATATTTGGAATAATAAGTTCCCCCCAGATGACCTGCATCATAATGCTCTGTGCCGCATGCGTATACAATCAGATCATCAATGTTCTTGGGATTTTCCGTATTTCCAATAATGAATACCGGAATATCCTTATCCACGCACTGCTGGAGTACATCCTCCATAGCGTCAATGTACCAAGTGCTGATACACATAACATCCACATCATCATTGACCAGATCCTGAATTCCATTTAACTGAGTAGCCGCATCCAGATTGCCGTCTACAAAGGACACTTCCCATCCGTTCTCCTCCGCTTCTTTCATAAACTGATCATACATCCTTACATAATAAGGGAAATTTAAAGATACGAAACTCAATCCCACCTTCAATCCCTCTGTCTCTCCTGCAAAAGCGCTTCCAACAGTCATTGCCATGGTAAGTGCTGCCATTCCCAATACCCCAAATACTTTTTTCTTCATGCTTCTTCTCCTTTTTCTTTCGTGTAATTTGATAAAAATACTATTGCTACAGCGTCACCCCTTGCTTCCCCCTCCTTTCCAGGTGATTTTCCGCCATTCTTAACACTGATTCAAAGAACTGTTGTCTCCTTGCAGAACAGCGCTATACAATGTTTAGTGTTAAAATAATGATGCCTACAATGAAAAGCAAAATTCCTAATCCCAGGGTCAACAGTGTTTTCTTCTTAGATCCTGCAAATTCTCCATAAACCATTCCCCACAAATAAGACCAAATTCCATAGGAATATCCAATACCTGTTGCAATTACTACACTCACCACAGGAGATGCCACTGCATTTAAAAGATTACCCCCAAAATGACAGAGTGCTGCGATAATTGCCATAGTAATGATTAAAGGCATTTTTACCGTGGGTTTTAAAACCTTCTGCCACTGATGAGATCTTGTGATAGTGATCATTGAAAAAATTGTAGTTCCTACAAATGCTCCAATGCAAAGAATTCCCATACAAGTGAAGGAAGAAAATCCGTTGGGCCGCAGATCTGTTTTCAGTCCAATGGAAGATGCCACAGAAAAGAAGGGCTGAAGAACCACTGCCACAAAAATCAGCAGCAAGATATCCCTTGCCTTTGTTTCTGTTTTCTGCTGCTTTACTCCCTCCTTTCTCACATCCTGATCCCGCATAACTCCTGCCACCTGACAGACAATGGTTCCCGCAACCAAAAGCACTGCGGAAAACAGAATCATAGCAATGGACGCTCCTTTCGGAACTCCGCCTAAAACTGCGGATACAATTACACCGCTTAAAATAGAACCTGTAGAAACAATGGAGCTGGATAAAATCAGTCCTACTCTGCTCACCGCTGAAAGCTGGATTTGCATTCCCACTGCATAAATACATCCGCAGAAAAATACTGCCAGTGCCCTTCCCGGATCGGAACCGATCTCATGAAAAACCCCGTCCGGAACCATTTGTTTTTCAAATAGGAAGATAGAAATCCATACTACGAAAATAGAAAATAAAAACATCCAGTTTAAAAATACGTAGATTGGATAATCGCCTGTGTGCTTTACTACCTGGAACCAGGATCCCCATAAGAAAGTAACAAATATAAGGATCAATACTGCCATGGTAGGTGATAATGTTGTCATAATATGTACGCTCCTATTCTCTCATGTTAAAAATTAACGCCTGCCACAATCACAATGTTGGCATAAGGAGAGGTTTCTCCTGTCCGCACAATGGCCATGGCATCTTTTGACATTTCTTTTAGCCTCTCATGAGAGATGAAACTGCACTCCTTTTCCGGCAGAAATGCCTCCAGTTTCTGAAATAACCCACTATTTTTTTCTTTTATTTCATCTGCTAAAAAATAGTGCTCTGCCACCATCTCTCCCAAAATAGTCTGCAGCGTTTCCAAAAAGGATGGAGTGCCTGGCTGCAGTGCCAGATCAATGACCGGCACGCCCTTGGGAATAGGAAGTCCTGCATCACACACTACAATGTACTGAGTATGTCCAATTGCAGAAATTACTTTGATGAGTTCTGTATTTAATAATCCGTTTTTTCTCATGCCAAATTTCTTTTCCTTTCATTATTTAGTAGACTGACGCAGCAAAAGCCTTGTTTTTAACTTTACTTTTTTAGCCAATCCATCACTCTTTTCTATAGCCTGCACCATAAACTCTGCTGCCTTTGTTCCCATTTCTATGATGGGATGCTGAACAGTGCTAAGAGCGGGTGTCAGATACTGCGAAAAGAACATATTATCAAATCCAATCACCTGCACATCTTTCGGAATCTCATACGCTAACTCTTTTAGAGCATTCATGGCTCCTAGAGCCATAAGATCATTGGCACAGATCACTGCTGAATAATTCACTCCGGCGCTCTCCAGCTCCAGTATGGCTTTGTATCCGCTCTCTACTGTATAATTTCCCGCCTTTACAAGTTCTTTATTGTATCCAAGTCCAAACTGCTCCATCGCTATTTCGTATCCGTTCAGCCGATCTAAAGCTACTCCTTTATTTGTATTTCCTCCAATGTATGCAATCCTGGTTACCCCTCTTTTTACCAAAAACTCACACGCAGTATAAACAGCCAGCTCATTATCAGTAGTTACAATGCCGCAGTTTGGTATCTGTTCCAAATAATTATCCAAAAATACACAGGGAATATGAAATTTTTCCATTAGCCTGTGTTCATTGGATATTTGATTGCATACCGGTGCCAGAATAATTCCATCCACCTTTTTAGAAACAAAATCTCGGATCCACTTTGCCTCCATAACAGGATCAAACATGCTGTCTCCTAGCAGAAGCGAATACCCCTGTTCATTTAGTTTCAAGGCGATCGCTCTTGCCATTTCACCGAAAAAAGGATTTGTGATGTCCGGAATAATCAGCGCTACATTTTTCGTTCTCATTCTGGTAGCCATAACGGGAAGGTTTGCATCTGCATCATAGTTTAATTCTTGTATCAGCTGCTCCACTCTTCTTCGCGTCTGTTCCCCTACTCCCTCTTTACCGTTCAGCACTCTGGAAACTGTTGCCTTAGAAACTCCTGCTAGTCTTGCTATCTCTTCCATTGTGACTCTTCCGGACATTCACATCCTCCTGTTCGTTTTAAAGTTTCATTTTATAACCCTAATACATTATGCAGATAGTCCCGGCTAATCTGTGCAGACCGATAGTTGCAGACAGGCTGATAGTCCAGCTCCACGCAGAGAATATCATCGTACCCTGCTTTTTTTAATTCTCTCACAACTGCCCTGAAATCAATGCAACCACAACCCAGAGGGCGAAAACGCTTCATGGGCCATTCCGGGTTCAAACTGCTGTCAGAATCAATATCCTTCAGATGCATATAGCCAATCCGCGAACCGTATTCCCGAATAAGATCCGGCGCGTTAATCCCTGCCAAAGTAGTATGAGCTGTGTCCATACAGAGGAATACATATTCCGGATCTGTATTTGCCATGTAAAGATCAATTTCTTCTTTCTTAAATACTGCTGTGTTAGCATGCGGATGCATACAGGCTTTTACACCATATTCTTTGCATAACTTGCCGATCTTATTAGAAAGCTTTGCATAGCTTAAAATAGTTTCCCCATTTAAAGGACGGATAAAGGGCGTATCTTTCCACATCACTCCCTGCATATTCATGTAGTGCGCATCTACTTCTTTCATAAACTTCAGATATTTCTTAGCCTCTTCATAATCCTTTTCTGGATCATCGCTAAAATAGAAATATAAGTTTTCAAACTTCAGATTATATTTTTTTACAACCTCCTTAAAACCCTCAATATCGTCTGCGTAATAATCTGCAATCCAATTAAAATTTTCTACAGTTTCATATCCAAGGTCTGACACTTCTCTGAGAAACTGCTCAAAATTCTCTTTATGGCGCTCATTAATCGGATTCCAGTCGTCCCGTTCATTTGAAATCCAAGTCCAGCCAGTATATCCTACTCTCATATTTCATCCTTCCTTTCCCTTCTTGTCTTAAAATTTAATCTGAAGTTTCGCTTTGTTTCTTATCTCAAATCCTAAATGAGTAACATTGTTTCGTAAATTGTGCATTTTCAATAATTTTGTTTTTCATTTTCCACATTTTTCCATCATAAAATCATCTTCTATTAGAAATTTATTAATTAAAAATATGTTTAAAAGCAGTTTTGATCTACTGTTACGAAACATTGTTTCGTAATTGCTGCACACAAAAAGAGCTAAGAATCTCTCAAATTCTCAGCTCTTTTTGCATTCTTACTTTATCTATTTTTTATTTTCTCTCCTATATTTCCAACCCCAGCATCCGTTTACAAAATCGTAGCGTTCTTTGTACACGAATGTTGAGGATCGGGATATTGCTGTCTTACAAGCTCTCCACAAACCGCAAAAACGCCGCCTTGCCCTCCGGAGTCCGCTTATAAACCCCTGCGTGCTCCAGCACCTTGGCAAATACCAGGCCGATCTCATCCTGAAGGATCTTTTCTACATTCTCCTCTGTGATGGAAGGATACTTCTGTTTGATCTCATCCACCCAGTCTGCATGTTTCTCCAGAACCTCATCCTTCCGGATGTCTCTGCCTTCCAGAATGGCAGCCTTCAGGCCTTCCACCTCATCCTTCAGCCGGGCAGGCAAAACTGCCAGTCCCATAACCTCAATCAAGCCAATATTTTCCTTTTTGATGTGATGCAGCTCTGCATGCGGATGATAAACCCCTAAGGGATGCTCCTTCGTAGTAATGTTATTGCGCAGCACCAGATCCATCTCAAAATTCTCTCCCCGTTTTCTGGCAATGGGAGTAATGGTGTTGTGGGGTTCTCCCTCTGTCTCTGCGTAAATGAAGGCCGCCTCATCGGTATAGCCTCTCCAGGCCAGAAGAATCTTGTCTGCCAGATCAATGAGACGATCTGTATCCGGACTGCTGATGCGGATCACAGACATAGGCCATTTTACAATACCCGCCTTTACATCCTCAAAACCGGGAATGGTGAGTTCTGTCTCCACCGGCGCCTTGGCCATAGCAAACTCATAGTGGCCTCCCTGAAAATGATCATGGGTCAGAATAGAACCTCCCACGATAGGCAGGTCTGCATTGGATCCCACAAAATAGTGGGGGAACTGCCGCACAAAATCAAGAAGCTTACCAAAGGTAGCCCGCTCGATCTTCATAGGCACATGCTGACTGTTAAACACAATGCAGTGCTCATTATAGTACACATAGGGAGAATACTGGAAAAACCAGTTGCTGTTATTGATGGTCACAGGAATGATCCTGTGGTTTTCTCTGGCCGGATGATTTAAGCGGCCTGCATACCCTTCATTTTCCGGGCACAGAAGACACTTGGGATAGGAAGTCTGTTTTGCCAGCTTGGCTGCGGCAATAGCCTTTGGATCCTTCTCCGGCTTGGACAGATTAATGGTAATATCCAGCTCACCGTACTCGGTAGGCGCGATCCACTTCCGGTCTTTCACGATCCGATAGCGGCGGATATAATCCGTATCCTGGCTGAATTTGTAATAGTAATCAGTAGCTTCCTCCGGGCTCTTGGCATACAGATCATAAAATTTCCGGATCATATTGGAGGGACGGTCCACCAGCGCTCCCATCAGCTTGGTATCAAACAGATCCCGGTATCCCACAGTATTCTCTTCCAGCAAACCTGCCTCATAGCCGTAATCACACAGCTGACCTAAAATCGTCTCCAGTTCTCCCACAATGCTCTGATCTGCGGGATCAAACTTCATGATCGCTGCTTCTGCCTCTTCCTCCAGAGAATCAATTTTCAACATCTCCAGCAAACGGTTGGCAGTATACAGTCTGTCTGCCTCCTCAATCAATCCTGTTGCCAGTCCGTACTGAACCAGCTTTGCAATCGCTTCCTGTACCATAATATCTCCTTTACTATTTCTTTTTAGGGCGGAAGGCTTCCCTATGATCTGCCATCCGTTCCCTGCGCTCGTCTTTTGTGCCACTCCATTTTCTGGACTGTTTTCTGGTTTGTTTTCTGAAATGCTCCTTACTTCATCCCCCAAGTCACTTCTTGGCCAGCCCCTGCTTTACTTCCTCCATAGTAGGAATGGAAGGCGCTGCTCCCGGACGGGAAACAGCAATGGAAGAGGCTTTGGCTGCAGTCCGCAGCGCCTCTGCCACAGAAGCCCCTTCGATCACAGAAGCAATAAAAAATCCCGTGAAGGTATCTCCCGCTGCAGTGGTATCTACCGCTTTTACCTTGAAAATATCCTGAAATACCTTTTCTTTTCCATCATAGTAAACTGCTCCATCGCTTCCCAGTGTAAGCACAAAACGGGCCGCCGGGAACTGTTCTGCCAGATGGGTCAAAATCTCATCCTTATCAGAATACCCGGTAAACTGCTCTCCTTCAATCTCGTTCAGCATAAAAAGGTAGATCTTACTCAGATCGCAGGCTTTCAGCTTATCATCAAAGGGTGAGGGATTCAGCACAATCTTCATTCCCCGCTCATAAGCCTGATCAATGATATAATCCAGCTGATTCACTTCGTTCTGCAAAATCAGAAAATCATCCTTTTCAAAATTCGCCAGCACCTCATCCACATATTCTTTTTTGATCATCTGATTGGTTCCGCCATAGAGAATGATGCAGTTCTGTCCATTGGCATCCACCTGAATAATGGTGTGGCCTCCCTTGGCATCCAGCTTCCGGACGTAGGTAACATCCACCCCGTTCTCCTTACAGGTATCCAGAAGAATATCTCCATCCTCTCCGATCTGTCCTGCATGATACACCGGCGCTCCTGCCTTTGCCAGAGCAATGGACTGATTCAATCCTTTTCCGCCGCTGAATACCTCCATCTTAGAAGAGGAAATCGTCTCCCCTCCCTGTACAATATGTTCCACCGAATACACATAGTCTACATTTAAAGACCCAAAATTTAATACCTTCATCCCCTTGCTCCTTTATATCGTTTTTTCTATTCTATCACCAATAATCATCCTGCACAAGACAGCTCCCTATTTTTCTTTTTTGTGAAGCGCAAAAGCAACTTCCATCTTTTCTTTTTCCATTTTCTCTGTCTGTACTCCGCCTCTGTACAGGTTTTTCTATGAGCCAACTCTTCTGCGCTGATGGGACTGCCTTCCTGTAGCTGTTTTTGGACTGTTCCTTGGTTCTCTTTCCGCTCTTCTTCAGCTGCTTTTTATTTTCCTTTCAACTGTCTTTTTATCCACTTTCTCCTCATACTCTCATAGACTTTTTACCAAACCTTTGCTATAATCATACCAATACTTTACGAAAGGCAGGCTGCTGCTTCTCCCCATCACAAAGGAGGGCTTCCCATGGAGGATTTAAAACTGTACCGCAAGCGTCTTATTCCCAATGAGTGTGTATTTCTGAAAGATGATATCATCCTGCACCAGGATCCGGAGGTGATCATTACCAAATGGAACACCCTCCATCCCAAAAAAACTCTGCATCATGGCTATTCCTGCTACTTTCTTGAAAGAGGCTTCAAAGTAAGCAAATTTTATGACCATGATAATCAGCTCATCAGCTGGTACTGCGACATTATCTCCCACACCTATGATGCGGAAACAAATACTTATGTATTTACCGATCTTCTGGCAGATGTGATCATCTATCCCGACGGCTTTGTAAGGGTGGTAGACTTAGATGAGATGGCCGACGCTCTTAGAGACCGCCTGATCAGCTCAGAAGAACTTCAGACTGCCCTGCGGCATCTGGATAAACTGCTTTCCCTGATCTACAAAGGCGCCTTTCCAAAACTGCAAAAATATATTGAAGATTATGAGACATAAAACAGAACGCTGCTGCAAATACGAATCCCGGTAGATTTTCGGAGACTCCTCCCCGGAAAACCAAGAGGTTTTCCGATTGAGAACCGCCGAAAAAATATCACCGACTGTATTTTACAGCAGCGCTTTTTATAAGATCAGTACCTGTTAGGTCTTGGCATACAAATGCAGACGTTTTATGTCTCTTTTATTTTCCTTTACTCCGCGCAGTATCCTACCAAAACCCGCCAGGTATTTTTCACTCCGTCCCGGTGGCTTCTCTCATAACCATGGGAGGCATAAACTCCGGCGCCGATCAGACCGTGGCGGATATCATATCCTGCCCGGAGTGTGGCTTCCACATCGGAGCCGTAGTAAGGATACACATCCACCGCATAATCTGCTTCCATATTTTTTGCCGCCTGGATCAGTCCGGTAACTACCTGGTAATCGTAGGGACCGCCGCTGTCTTTTGCACAGATGGACACCTGATGCTCTCTGCACTGAAGACCGTCTCCCACGCAGCCCATATCCACAGAGATGGCTTCTGTCACGCCATCCGGCACAGAAGCGGAACCGCCGTGCCCCACTTCCTCATACACCGTCACATGTACGTACACAGCCCGATCCTGACAGATATTTTCTTCCTGAAGATATTTTGCAAAGCCAAGGAGAATACCAACGCTTAACTTATCATCCAGAAAACGGCTCTTAATATATCCTTTCTCCGTAATCCTGGTTCTCGGATCAAAGCAGACAAAGTCTCCCGGACAGATGCCTAACTTCTCTGTATCCTCCTTTGATTCTACCCGCTCATCCAGCACCAGTTCCATGGTATCGTAGCTTCGCTCTGTTTTGCTGTACTCCCCGTTCACATGAACGGAAGCATTATTCATCTGGAAGGTTCCCTCATATACCCCGTCAAACCGGGTCATAACCCGGCAGTTTTCTGCCTCTGCATTATTGGCATTCATGCCCCCGATATTCGTGAGCCGCAGATTTCCATTGGACTTGATCTCCGCAACCATAGCTCCCAGCGTATCCACATGGGCCTCCAGAAGAATGGCATTGGCTGTGTCAATGCCTCCCAGGCTTACCAGCACGCCTCCTTTTTTTGTCAGCTCCGGCTGATACCCAAGGGAAATAAATTCATTTTTCACAAATTCCGCAGCATCTTCTGTGTAGCCACTGGGACTGTCCACTGATAGCAGCCGGGATGTCACATCTAAAATGTAGTCAATATACTTTTCTTCATTTTCAATTTTCATGACTTTCTCCTCGTTTTTCCCAAAAATTTCTGTTCTGAATCGGCATTTGTATCCAGAAAGCAGTACTCACATAATAGCCGTTTCCAGCTGTTATGGCCGCACTGCGCATACTGCCGGCCTCATCTCTGCTCATTCTCTCAGGCCTGTTCCTTCCTTTCGTATGCCGGCAGACCTCGTTTTAAATAGTTTCCTCCCTTTTCCAGAAGGATCTGTCCATCCTGCACTGCCAGCTGTCCCCGAAGGTAAACCTGCTCAATGCTCCCCTCCAGTGCAAAGCCTTCATAGGGAGAGTAGTCCATATTGTAGTGCTGAGCTTTGGCTGTGATGACTGAAGGCTTCTTGGGATTTAACACTACAATATCCCCATCGCTGCCCGGCGCCAGAATTCCCTTTTTCGGGTACAGACCATACAGCTTTGCCGGATTCTCCGCAAGCACCTGGCACATCCGCTCCGGAGTAATGCGTTTTTCCAGCACGCCATATTGAAACAGCAGCTCTCCTCTGTTTTCCACCCCGGGCATTCCATTGGGTATTTTAGAAAAGTCTGCTTCTCCCATTCTTTTTTGTTCCATGGTAAAGCTGCAGTGATCCGTGGCAACGGTATCGATCTGGCCCTCCTGAATCGCATTCCACAGGTACTGCTGGTTTTCTTTTTCTCTCATGGGCGGAGAGCAGATATATTTTGCAGCCTCAAAATCCGGTTTCTCAAACACAGTCTTATCCAACAGAAGATACTGAGGACAGGTCTCCGCATACACCGTCTGTCCTCTCTCTCTGGCCCGCTTGATCTCCTCCAAAGCCAGCTCTCCAGTCGTATGCACCACCATAACAGGAGCCTTTGCCTGTCCGGCGATTACCATCAGCCGATGAACCGCCTCCGCCTCCAGCTCTGCCGGACGTACCTTGGGATGATTCTCCGGTCCCAGCCGTCCTTCCGCCCTGGCCTGACGGATATTTGCGTCAATAAGATCCGCATTCTCACAGTGTACCCCTGCAAAACAGCCGTATTTCTTCAGTTCCCGAATCACCTCACACAGCTGTCCGTCATCCAGCCGCATGGCCGGGTAAGTCATGTACAGTTTGAAACTGGTGATGCCCAAGTTCATCATATCCGGAATCTCTTCTTTTACCTGATCATTCCAGTCTGAAATGGCCATGTGAAAGCCATAGTCGCAGGAACAGCCTCTGGCCGCCTTTTTCTCCCAGTTTTCATAAGCTTCCTTCAGGGACTCGCCTTTATTCTGAGTGGCAAAATCAATGATCACCGTGGTTCCCCCTGCCAGAGCCGCCCTGGTTCCGGTGGCAAAATCATCCGCTGTCACTGTACCGGATACCTCCAAATCAAAATGGGTATGACCGTCAATAAATCCGGGGAACACATACCTCCCCGTCAGATCCACCACCTCATCTGCCTCCTCCGTCAGGCTTCCCATGGCTGCGATCCGTTCCCCGTCAAGCAGAATATCCTGCTTTTTCACTCCATTTCCGTTTACTACCCATCCATTTTTCAACAGTTTTTTCATAAAAACCCCCGCTTTCTTTTTCTGTTTATGATCCTATCATGATGCTGGAGTCCATCCCCAACTATAATACACACGGCCTGTTCCGTGCTTCCACAATCTTTCCCTGGTACCATGATTGCATTGCCGTTTCTTTCCTACTCCCCATCATCCAGCTCCTCCAGAAAGGCCTCAGCCATACTTTCATAGCCAAAAAAACCAATGGCATAGCTTAACCCTTCCCGGATCTCCTGTCTGGTATACTGATGAGCCTTTAAAAACGCTTCCTCCTTTTTGTTTAAATAATCATAAAACAAAAGCGCACAGAGAAAGTCCCTCCGGCTGTTTGCTTTCATCCCATCCACCATCAGATTTTCCGCCTCATTGATCTGCCCCGCATCGATCCTGTCTTTCCAGGGAAGGAAGGCCTCCTCCACCTCTTTCGGAATCTGCTCCATCTCTGGCCTGTCGATATCCACATTGCACAGCAGTTTAAAGAGCGTGCGGATCACTTCATGTATGATCCGCATAATGTAATCCTTCTCCACATACATGCCCATAACCTTCCCTTCTGTCCGGTCACAGTTTCAGCAGCGCCTCCCGCAGCCTTGTCACATCTGCATCTGCAAAACAGTAACCCTCCATGCCGCAGGCTCTGCCGCCCTCGATATTCAAAGGCAGATCATCCACAAAATAGCACTCCTCCGGTTTCAGACAAAAGCGTTCAAACAGATGCTCATACATTTCCTTCTGAGGCTTCATACACTTCACTTCCGCGGAAAACAATACTCCGTCAAAGCACTCCACTGCCGGTAATAGTTCCCGATAAATATCTTTCAATCGAATGGCTGCATTGGAACACACATACAATCCGAAGCCTTTTGCCTTCAGCTCCCGGATCAACGGCTCCATCTCTTCTATGGGCCACATATTATATTTGTCCCAATCCCTCAGGCAAAGAGCCGCCGCCTCATGAAGGCGCTCCGGCAAACGACTGCACATCTGCTTTAATGCCTGCTCATCCGTCAAAAGCCCCATATCCAACATTACCCATTCCGGGGAAACGAACACTCCGGTCAGCACCTGCTGTAAATCCTCCTCATTATTCAGATAGTGTTCACAGACTTTTCTTCCATTGTACCGAACCAGCACGTTTCCCATATCAAACACAATATTTTTAATCATGAAAAGATCCTCTCTTACGTTTTTTTGACCACGCTGTTTTCCTTTTCTTTTTCTATTCTAACATAACTTTTTCTCTGTGGCTAGGATTGAAAAAAAAGCTGTTTCACGGTATGATAGTAGCATCCGTGTGCAAAGGACATTACGCCTGAATCTATGATACTGGCTGTCAGCTCCTGCATTCGAACACCATTATGTAAAACTATTGGGGGAGATTTTATGTGTTTTCCAAAAGATAAATTGATCATCGTAAGGGGAGGCGGGGATCTGGCCAGCGGCACCATTCACCGTCTGGTACGCTGCGGTTTTCCGGTACTGGTGCTGGAGACTGCCCACCCTTCTGCCATCCGGCGTCAGGTGGCTTTCTCAGAAGCCGTATACGATCAGACTGCCTCTATTGAAGGCATTACCTGCCATCTGGTGCAAGATTTCCATCAGGCCAAGCAAGTCATGTCCCGGGGGGAGGCAGCGCTGCTCATTGATGAAACCTGCAGCATTTTAAAAGAGGTACGCCCCTGGGCTTTGATCGACGGGATTCTTGCCAAGCGAAATCTGGGCACTGCCAGGAATATGGCAGATAAAACCATTGCCCTTGGGCCTGGATTTACTGCCGGTACAGACGTGGATCTGGTAATTGAGACCAAACGGGGCCATAATCTTGGACGGATTATCACCAAAGGGCAGGCGGCTGCCAACACCGGGATCCCCGGCCTCATTGGAGGCTATGGAAAGGAGCGGGTGATCCATGCACCCGGTGCCGGACAGATCCAGCCTTTGGCACAGATCGGAGATCATGTAGATCAGGGACAGGTGATTGCCTGGATCCTTCCTGAAGCAGACAGTGAAAAAAAGATTCCTGTCACCGCCACCCTCACCGGCCTTCTTCGCGGCATGATTCGACCTGGTTATCCGGTGAACAAGGGCTTTAAGATTGCTGATATTGATCCAAGAGAGACTGAGTACGAAAACTGCTTCACCATCTCCGACAAAGCCCGGTGTATTGCCGGCTCTGTACTGGAGGGTCTGTTATTCCTAGATCGGATACAGGAATAACAAAGTGATGTTGCAAACTACCTCCGGCGGTACCCTTTCCGGTGATTTTTCTCCGAAAAATAGCCTGTTTTCGGGAAAAAACACACTAAAAATCCACCGGATCCAGTATTTTGTACCCCCATCCGCCTGCGGGCAGGCCGCTTTCGCTTCCCCACATCTGTTGGATGAATTTTATCTTAGAAATTATTTTCAGAGGACTTTATGCGCTATTTATTTTTTTCTAACCAAACCTGGCAGGAACCGACAGAATTTCCCCATCGGCTGCTTCCCTTCCTGATAAAGGAGCGTGGGAAAATTTCTCCGCCGGAGCATGCCCGCAGCAGCGCCCCTGCCAACTACCGTCGGAACCGCTTTCCCAGGGAAGCTGCCCCCCTGACCATCGCAGCGGTGGGCGCAGGCGGAAAAACCTCCCTCCTGATGCAGCTTATGAAAGAATGCCTCCAGCTTGGGCTTCGGGTGATGGTTACCACTACCACCCACATGTTTCTTCCAAAAACCCATCTGACATCTGCCGCTTTTACAGGTATTCAATCATGGAGCCAGTCTTCCCCCATTTCCTGCTCTGACAGTAACCCTGTATTTCTGGGAAATCCTGTCAACCCTCCGGTTTTGCAGGAGGGCTGGGTCAAATGCAGCGCGCCTGACCCTGAGCTGTTTTGGAAGCTGTACCCTGATATGGATGTGGTTTTGGTGGAAGCAGACGGTTCCAAACGGTTTCCGGTAAAAATACCGGCATCCTGGGAACCGGTAATCCCGGGCTGTACGGATCTCATTCTTGCCATATACGGTCTTTCCTCTTTGGGAAAAACTTTGGGAGAAAGCTGTCATCGCTGGGCGCTTCTGGGAGAAACCTTTCCTGCTTCCCATCCTGATGACCTCTCCCGGCAAATGCTTTCTTCCCGTCCTGATGATTCTTGCCAGAAACCGCTCTCTTCCTGGCAGATCACGCCTAAACTTCTGGGAACTCTTATGAAACAGAATTATCTGGATCCTCTGGGCAAAAAATATGGATATCCTTCCGTAATCCCAGTGTGGAATCAGGCGGATACCCAGGAGCTTACAGAGGCTGCCAAAATTGCTGCGGCCTGCTGCGGCGCTTCACTTCAGCTTATCACTGCATTTTAGAGTCTGTCTCTGAATCGATAGATACTTTCAAAATTTAGGAGGTGGCTTCATTGTCAAACACTGCACAAAAACGCAAAACCTTTCTGATCGATCTGCTCTGCGATATCATCGGCAGCGTCCTATTTGCCATGGGAATCTACAGCTTTGCCTCCATGGCAGATTTTGCTCCCGGAGGGATCTCCGGTCTGGCCCTGATCAGCAACTATCTCTGGGGACTTCCTATTGGTCTTATGAACCTGCTGCTGAATGTGCCTCTGGTGCTGATCAGCTATAAGGTAGTAGGAAAAACCTTTCTGCTAAAAACCGCCCGTTCCATGATCATCTCCACTATTTTCCTGGATGTGCTGTTTCCCTATACACAGCCCTACACCGGAAGCCCCTTTATGGCGGCTCTGTATTCCGGCCTGTGCATCGGCGCCGGAATGGCTTTCTTTTATATGAGGGGCAGCAGCTCAGGAGGAATGGACTTTTTGATCATGACCATCAAGGTGCGCCATCCCCATTTTTCCTTTGGACTTGTCACCATGATCAGTGATTTTCTGGTAATCCTTCTTGGATGGCCGGTATTCAAAAATATCGACGCTGTGCTGTATGGTCTGGCCTCCTCCTTTGTCACCTCCCTGGTGCTGGACAAAATCCTCTACGGCATGGGCGCTGGCAAGCTGCTGATCATCATCACCGTCCACGGACAGGCTCTGGCAGATCAGATCGGAAAAATGACCGACCGGGGTTCCACCCTGATCAAGGCTATGGGCACCTACACGAAAGATCACAGGGATGTGCTTTTATGCGCCTGCTCCAAGTCTCAGACCTATCTGATCACCAACACGGTTCATGAACTGGACCCTGATGCCTTTATTATGATCACTGAGACCAGCGAAGTATTTGGAGAAGGGTTTATTGAAAAAAAGAAATAAGCAGCTTCACTTTCCAGCCTTGCTCTCCCCGCTGCCAAGCGGAGGAGAGCAGCTCCTCACAGTCCCGTCTGTACAATTCTCTCTCAAAACCGTTTCCCAGCTTTTCCAGCGCTGCCTTCTGCGCCTTAATTTCCCAGAGTCGTTTTCTGGTATACACTCACAGTTTTATGATAGCAGGCAAAAGCATCCTCCACCAGTTTCTGATCCGGCTTTGCTGTAAATGCGCTCACCACCGGCACCAGCACCAGCCCGGAAAGCATGGCAAAGGCGCCGCAGTTGATAGGAGACTGAAGAATTGCCGGGAATAAGCTTTTATTTGTCATATTCAGAATCATAATACCAGAGCCGAACACAAAACTTACCCAACAGGCAGCACCTGTAGTCCTTTTCCAGTACAAACCGTACAGAAAAGGCGCCAGAAAAGCGCCGGAGAGGGCTCCCCAGGAGATGCCCATCAGCTGAGCTATAAAAGTGACAGAGCTTTTGTACTGAATGATGGCAATCACCACAGAGATGGCAATAAACACCACGATCAGGCTTCTCATCAGACCCACCTGCTTTTTCTCATCCATCTCCTTGATAAAATTATCCTTCAGAAAATCAATGGTCAGAGTAGAACTGGATGCCAGCACCAGGGAAGACAAGGTGGACATGGAAGCTGACAATACCAGAATCACTACCAACGCGATCATCAGGGGCGACAGGCCGGAAAGCATGGTGGGAATAATGCTGTCATAGCCCCCTGCTGCCAGATCGATTTTGTCTGAAAAAAGCCGCCCAAAACCGCCCAGAAAATAACAGCCTCCTGCTACAACCACAGCAAACAGGGTGGAAATCATGGTTCCCTTTTTAATCGCTTCCTCATTTTTAATCGCATAGAATTTCTGCACCATCTGGGGAAGTCCCCAGGTGCCCAGAGAAGTGAGTACCACTACTCCCAAAAGATTCAAAGGATCCGGTCCGAAAAAGGAAGCAAAGACCCCGGGAACTGTGCTTACCGACTCATCTCTCACCTGCGCCAGCCCCTCTATGGCTGCCAAAAAGCCTCCCTGGCTGTTCAGGACTGCTGCGATCACCAGGACGATACCCACCAGCATAATGATGCCCTGGATGAAATCATTGATAGCGGTAGCCATGTATCCTCCAGCCACCACATACACTCCGGTGAGCACTGCCATAAGGATGATGCACACCGTATAATCAATGTCAAAAGCCATACCAAAAAGCCGGGAAAGGCCATTGTACAAAGACGCTGTGTAAGGAATCAGGAAAATAAATACAATCACAGAAGCGCCTATCTTTAAAGCCTTGCTGTCAAATCTGGCCCCGAAAAATTCCGGCATGGTAGCTGAGTTTAAATACTGGCTCATGATCCTGGTGCGGCGTCCCAGAATCACCCAGGCCAGCAAAGAGCCCAGCACAGCATTCCCAAGGCCAATCCAGGTGGACGCAATACCGAAACGCCAGCCAAACTGCCCCGCATAGCCCACAAAGATCACCGCGGAAAAATAGGAAGTTCCATAGGCAAAGGCAGTGAGCCAGGGCCCCACCGACCGCCCTCCCAGCACAAAACCATTCACATCTGCCGCCTGTTTCCGGCAATAAATACCAATTGCCACCATCACAGCAAAAAATACGGTCAGCATCCCAATCTTAATTATCATGTTCTCTCCTCCTGCGCTTTAACACTTTTATGCTTTTATTTGCTAAACTTTATTTTGTTAAAGTATAAAAGTTTTTTATGCAGAAGTCAAGTTTTTTCTTTTCTATTTTCAGCATCCGAACAAAACTGCTGCAAACTACGCTTTTCCGCTTTCTGGAAACACCGGGAAGCATCTGCCCGTTCTGATATCCCTTTACAGCAGCAGAGATCTCACTGCTTCCTTGTCAAATATTACCTGCTTCTTTTCCTCCACCTCGATCTGATACAGTGCATTGGCAGCCATGTGCTCTGCAGCCTGCTCCAGATCCCGGATACCGGAAGTATTTGCATGGATCTCCACCACTGCCTCCAGGCCTTCTTCTGTCACAATACATTCCTGCTCCCGCAGCCCCATGCGTTTTAATACCTTGGGCAGGGCAAACCGCGAAAAGATGATCTCCTTTTCCTCCCTGGTATAATCCGGAATCTCGATCACCGCAAAACGGGACATCAAAGGAGCGCTGATCCGGCTCTTGTCATTGGCCGTGGCAATGGGGTACACGCCCACCGTAGGCACCATACACTCCATATAGTTATCCGTAAAACCCAGGTTGTCCAACAGGGTCAGCAGCACATCAGCCGGATTGCCGCTGCCCTTTCCTGCTGCGGCCTTATCCAGTTCATTGATGATAAACACCAGGTTGGACTCTCCTGCCATGGAAAAAGCCTCCATAATAATCCCCGGCTTTGCGTTGGCATAGACTCTGGAACTGCCGGTCAGCTGCTCCGGGTCATTGATAGAACTCATATCCAGGGTAGTCCAGGGCAGCTTCAAAATCCTGGCCACCGCATAGGCGATCTGAGATTTTCCCGTACCTGCAGGCCCTACCAACAAAAGGCCGTATGCAGGAAGCGTATGCGTCCGGTTGATCTGAATAATAGTCTCCATGATTCGCTGCTTCACCCGCTCCATACCGTAAAGCTCCTCATCCAGAATCCTTCTGGCCTCCTTCGGATCAATCGACTCAAAATAGTTGCTTTTCCACTGAATATTCATCATAATGGACAGCGCTCTCTGGGCGTGACGCCGCTCCTCCAAAGATACCTCATTGGAACGGGCCACTGCCAGATTCCTTCTGGCCCACAGGCGGATATTGTCCGGCAGGGTACGGCCGGCGCAGGTCATAAAGTCTGTAATGCTCTGAAGGCTGGTAAGCTTCATCTCATCTCCCTGCTCCGCACCTTCCTCATCCTCTTCCTCCATCTGAGGGGCGCTGCTGGCCAGCAGCCGCCCGATCATATATTGCAGAAATCCATCCTCCGCAGACAGTTTGGTTCCCCCTCCAAAAGCCATCTCCCGTATCCGGTAAACCGCATATCCTTCTTTCCTGTTTTCCCCAGACAGACGCACCTGAATGTGATTCTCTCCCAGCCATTTTAAGAGGCTGACAAAGCGGGCATCCACCTGAAGAATATCTGCCAGGATTTTTCCCTCCTCCTCCTTAAATTCGAAAGAGGTTCCCTTAATGGGATTGGTAAAAATCCCCCAGGAATGATGACTCCACTGGCGGTCTTTATTATCCAGAACCAAAATCGGCTTCTGTGCTGTGGCTTCTGTCTCGTTAGAATAAAAAATTGTATAGGTACATTCCCCTTTTGTTTTTGTGTCCGGGGTATTGGAAAAATCAAATACTGGCATGGTAAAACACTCCTTCTGTACATTGCACTGTTCCTGCCCGGCCTTCCTGTTCTCCACGAAAAAACGGTCTAGCTTCCAAGGCGCATCTTAAAATCCTCATATCCGAAGCTGCAGATATTTTCCAGCGTTTCATCCGATCGCAGCACCCAGATCCCAGGCAGAGGCATTCCATTAAACGTATTGTTTTTGCAGGTTGTATAAATTGCCATATCTCCGAAGATCAGCCGTTCTCCCTCCTCAAGGGGATGATCAAAGCTGTAATCCCCCACCACGTCTCCAGAGAGACAGGTAGGGCCTCCAAGGCGATAGGTAAAAGGCTTCTCTCCTCTTTCTCCTGCTCCGTAAAG
The DNA here is from genome assembly GCA_905207905.1 of uncultured Lachnospiraceae bacterium. Next base: position 24,644 of record CAJLNC010000008.1, read on the forward strand.
AGGAGGCAGATAGGGCATCTCAATCACATCTGGAGTGTGACAGGCAGCGCTCATATCCAGAATGGCCAAACGTGTCTCCCCGTTTTGCGGAAGATCCAGCACAGTAGTCATGAGATACCCTGCATTCAGCGCCCAGGCCTCTCCAGGCTCCAGATAGACCTCCACTTGCCAAAGCTCCTTCGCTCTGTGGATACACCTCTCCAGCCGGGAAATATCATAACCTTCACGGGTAATATGGTGTCCCCCGCCAAAATTCAGCCACTTCATCTTTGGGAGAATCTCTCCAAAAGATGCTTCCACTGCCTCCAGAGTGGTCTCAAGGGCATCCGAATCCTGCTCACACAGTGTATGAAAATGCAGCCCATCCAAAAGTGCTGTCAGCTCTGGAGTCATCCTTTCCTCCCACTGAGCCCGGGTAGTTCCAAGGCGGCTGCCCGGGGCACAGGGATCGTAGATCTCATGATCCTCCTGTGTGGAACATTCCGGGTTAATCCGAAGTCCCAGGCTTCGTCCTGCGGCCTTTGCCTTTGGCCCGAACTTTTCTAACTGCCTGGGTGAATTAAACACAATATGATCCGCATACTGCAAGATCTCCTGAAAGTCCGCTTCCCGGTAGGCCGCTGAAAATACATGAATCTCTCCTGACGGCATTTCTTCTTTTCCCAGTCGTGCCTCATAAAGGCCGCTGGCTTCCGTTCCTGCCAGATATGGAGCCAGTGCCGGATACAGATCATAATTGGAAAAAGCTTTCTGCGCCAGCAAGAGCCTGGCTCCCGTATTCCTGGCAACAGCCCCCAGAATCTCTCCATTCTGTCTCAGTCTGGCCTCATCCAGAACATAGCAGGGCGTGGGAAGCTTCTCAAACAATTTCTCTGGATGACGAAGAAATGCAAAAGGCGGACGTTGATCCTGCATCATATCAGTCCACCAGCGCAGGATGATGAGACACGCTTCTTGGCAGTCCGTAACGATCCAACGCCTCCAGGAAGGGATCCGGGTCAAACTCCTCCACCGTATGAACCCCCTTGGCATCCCACTTTCCGGTAAGCAGCATCAGCGCGCCGCACATGGCAGGTACACCGGTGGTATAGCTGATAGCCTGGGAACCCACCTCCCGATAGCATTCCTGATGATCACACACATTATAAATATAGAAAGTCTTCTCTTTTCCATCCTTCTTTCCGGTGAAGATACAGCCGATATTGGTCTTTCCGTGGGTTCTTGGCCCAAGGCTGGCCGGATCCGGAAGAAGAGCCTTCAAAAACTGAATCGGAACGATCTCTTTTCCTTCAAAAAGCACTGGCGTTGTGGAGAGCATGCCCACATTCTCCAGACACTTCATGTGGGTGAGATAACTCTGACCGAATGTCATAAAGAAACGGATACGCTTTGCTTCCGGAATATTCTGGGCAATGGACTCAATCTCCTCATGATGGAGCAGATACATGTCTTTCTGTCCCACCTGGTCAAAATTATACTCCCGCTTTATGGTCATAGGCGGTATCTCTACCCAACGGCCGTTCTCCCAGTAACTGCCCGGTGCAGATACCTCCCGCAGATTGATCTCAGGATTAAAATTCGTTGCAAAAGGATAACCGTGATCGCCTCCGTTACAGTCCAGAATGTCAATGGTGTCAATGGTATCAAACTCATGCTTCTTTGCATAAGCGCAGTAAGCCTGGGTTACACCCGGGTCAAAACCACAGCCCAGAAGAGCCGTAAGCCCGGCCTCCTCAAAACGTTTGCGGTATGCCCACTGCCAGGAGTAATCGAAATACGCCGAAAAGCCAGCCTCCTTGCAGCGCTTTTCATAGATCGCCCTCCACTGGGGATCATTGGTATCTTCCGGCTCATAGTTCGCGGTATCCATATAGTTTACACGGCAGCGCAGACAGGCTTCCATAATCGTCAGATCCTGATAAGGCAATGCGATATTCATCACCAGATCCGGCTGATAGCTCTCGATCAGAGCAGCTACCTGCTCCACATCATCTGCATCCACCTGAGCTGTGGTGATTCTGGTGCTGGTCTTAGGTGCCAGCTCCTCTGCCAGACGGTCGCATTTCTCCTTGGTTCTGCTGGCAATGCACAGCTCCGTAAACACCTGGCTGACCTGACAGCATTTATGGATTGCCACAGACGCTACACCGCCGCAACCGATCACTAATACTCTACTCATAATCCATTCCTCCTACTTATCTCTTGATTTCTGTGTCTTTTACTTTTATGTTTCTATTTTTTTATGTCTCCTGCTTCTGGGTTTCTTATTTTTCTGTCTCTTATCCTTTGACTCCTTTAGCTTTTACTCCGTTCCTTCTGCCTTTGTATCCGGGATTAGGGTATCAAAAGCCCTATTACACGGATGCTATCCTCTTCTCCTTAAAATCGCCAGCAAAAGCTCTCTGAGTACTTTGCAGGCTGTGGCTGTAGATACCCCGGACGGATCCAGCATAGGAGCCAGTTCATTCACATCTGCGCCAACGATCCTGCATTCACTCACCTGATAGACCGCTTCCACAAGCTGTAAAAAGGAAAGACCGCCCGCTTCCGGTGTACCGGTTCCAGGAAATACCGAAGGATCCAGACAATCCAGATCAATCGTAAGGTATACTGGAGTATTATTTTCTTTCAGCTTCCGTACAGTCTCCTCAAGCCCTTCCAGTGTCAGCGGATGAAAATCCGTATGTTCCATAGCAAACCGAAATTCCTCCCGGTCTCCGCTGCGAATACCAAACTGATGGATCCGTCCATCTCCCACAAGCTCATGGCAGCGCCGCAGCACACAAGCATGGCTGAGCTTCGCTCCAAGATAATCGTCCCGAAGATCTGCATGAGCATCAAAGTGAAGGATTTGCACTTGGGGATAATGACGCAAGACTGCCCGAAAACTTCCAAGCGTTACCAGATGTTCCCCTCCAAGAAGCAGGGGAAGTTTTCCATCCTGCAAAATTCGTTCTGTCCGCTCCTCAATAGCACACAGCGCCCTTTCTGTACTTCCAAAACACAGTTCTATATCTCCGCTGTCAAATACTCTGTAATCCGTAAGATCTGCATCCTGATAGGGGCTGTAAGTTTCTAAGCCAAAACTTTCATGCCGCATGGCCGCGGAACCGAACCGTGCTCCGGGCCGGAAGGATGTGGTAGAATCAAAGGGTGCGCCAAACAGCACAATGGCAGCCTCCTCATAAGGAGCATCACAGCCGATAAACGTCTCAACATTCTGTTCCATAGCCATCATTCCACCTCCAAAAGCATTTCTTCCAGAAAAGCCGGAAGCGCAAAAGCGCCTGTATGAAGCCGGGTCGTGTAGTAGCGGGTCCGCAGATTCTGTTTCTCCCATTCCTCCACATTCAGATCATTAATGGGATGGTATTTCTTGCTGGCAAAGCCGAACAGCCAGTAACCTGCCGCATAAGTGGGAATGTGGGCCTGATACACCTTACTGATAGGAAAGGTGTTCACGATCCGTTTGTGACTGCGTTTCATAGCCTCAGCATCCTCCGCATAGAAAGGACTGCCCTGCTGATTCACCATGATGCCGTCCTCCCTCAGGGCATTATAACAGTTTCCATAAAACTCTCTGGTAAACAATCCCTCGGAAGGGCCGAACGGATCCGTCGAATCCACAATGATCAGATCGTAGGCAGCCTCCCTGTTCCGAATAAATCGAAGTGCATTTTCAAAATAAATGTGCACCCTCCGATCATCCATCCGGCAGGCATTCCCCGGCAAAAACTTCCGGCATGCCTCCACCACCTGAGGATCCATCTCCACCAGATCAATGCGGCGTACCCTGTCATACCGTGTCAGCTCCCGCACCACGCCGCCGTCTCCGGCTCCGATCACCAGAATATCCCGAACCCCGGGATGCACCGCCATGGGCACATGGGTAATCATCTCATCATAAATAAATTCATCCCGCTCCGTCAGCATCACATTTCCATCCAGAACCAGCACCCGGCCAAATTCCGGCGTCTCAAAAATATCGATCTGTTGATAATCGCTTTTCTGAGCATAGAGATGTCTGGTGACGCGCAGCGAATGTTTCACATCCTTTGTATGAAACTCACTGAACCACATTTCCATACCATTTCCCTCCCTCTTTACTTTAAAACATTCAGCCGGAAAATATCCGGATCCTCCGGCCCGGTCATACTGCAGCCTTTTTCCTTGGCGAACTGGATATAATCCAGTATTTCTGCTGTGATCCGCTCCCCTGGAGCCAGGATCGGAATCCCCGGCGGATAGCACATCACAAATTCACTGCACACCTGTCCTTTTGTTTCCTCAAGGGGCAGGCTTATCTTTTCGGCATAAAAAGCTTCCTGCGGCGAAGTCACTACAATCGGGTCAATGTACTCCTGCTTCAGAAGATCTGAACTGTCCCTTTGATACCGGCGGCGAATCTCCGCCAGAGCGCTCACCAACCGCTCCACCTCCTGAATCCGATCTCCCATAGACAAATATGCCAGAATATTTCCGATATCTCCAAACTCAATCTGGATGTCATACTCATCCCGAAGGATATCATATACCTCGATCCCTGCAAGACCGATATTTCTGGTATTGATCGACAACTTTGTAGGATCAAAGTCAAACACAGAATTACCGTTGCAAAGTTCCTTGCCAAAGGCATAGTATCCTCCAATAGCGTTCACTTCTTCCCTGGCGTATTCTGCCATATCTTCCACCTGATGAAACACCTGACGCCCGCGAGTAGCCAGATTTCTTCTGGAAATATCCAGGCTGCTCATCAGCAGATAATTGCCGGAGGTGGTCTGGGTCAGATTGATGATCTGACGCACATATCCCGCATGAACTCCCGGCCCGCACAGCAGCAGACTGGACTGAGTCAGGCTTCCGCCGCTCTTGTGCATGGAGACAGCAGCCATATCTGCTCCTGCCTCCATGGCAGACACCGGCATAGCTGTCCCGAAATAAAAATGAGTTCCATGGGCCTCGTCTGCCAGACACAGCATCCCTGCCTCATGAGCCATCCTCACGATGGCCCGAAGGTCGGAACAAACGCCATAATAGGTGGGATTATTCACCAGCACTGCCACCGCATTGGGATGTCCCTCAATCGCTTTTTTCAGGCTCTCCCTGGTCATCCCAAGAGAAATACCCAATTGCTGATCCACATCCGGATTTACATACACTGGCACAGCGCCACACAGCACCAGGGCATTGATCACACTGCGATGGACATTGCGGGGAAGTATAATTTCATCTCCCCGTTTACAAGCGGTCAGTACCATACTCTGCACGGAGCTTGTGGTTCCCCCCACCATCAAAAAGGCATGGGCTGCCCCAAAGGCATCTGCTGCCAGCTCCTCAGCCTCCCGAATTACAGAAACGGGATGACACAGATTATCCAAAGGTTTCATACTGTTGACATCTAAATTGACGCACTTTTCTCCCAGAAAGGCGGTCAGCTCAGGATTTCCCCGGCCTCGCTTATGCCCGGGCACATCAAAGGGTACGACCCGCATCTGCCGGAAACGCTCCAGCGCCTCATAGATCGGGGCGCGGCTTTGATCCAGTTTCATCTTTTTCACAAAAACCTCCTTCTCCTGTACTATAGCGCCCTGCTGCTTGCTTTGCCCTGAAAAAACCGATTTCCAGCAAAAAAACGCAGGATGCGCTATGCACATACCTGCGTTTATGATCTGCCAAAACAAACCCCGGATACAAAAGCATAAAAGGACTTCTGAAATCAGGGCTTCTGCCAGGGGAACGGATGAGAGTCTATATAGCAATCATACTTTTACTACTCTTATTGACCGTTTCGCAAGTTTGTGCTTTTAACACCAGTTCCATTCCGGAACCACTTGGGAAATTGAGCTTTTAACTCAATCAATGAGATACAGCGAAAGCTGCGTGCGAGTTTATACCCCGCATCGGCTAATGACCCGGCTGTCCGTTCGGCCTTACTTCTCTGAAAGAGAAGGGTCAAATATCTGTACGGAAAACCAAAATTTCCCGCACTTTTTCGTTGTGATTATAAAGAAAAAAATGGTAATGTCAAGAGGCAGGTGAAAATCGCCAGTCATTCCTGCCGTTCTTCCCCCGTTCTTAAAATTTTCCTCTATTTTATTAATTTTCTGTTAAATAGATTGACTATTTCTTTTTTAAGTTATAATATACAGATAATAATAACGAAAATACAAAAAAGGAGGTCAATATTATGACGAATACGATCGTTTATTCTCTGTTCCTTGCAATACTGCTGGCCCTGACAGTCGGCCTGATTTTTTATCTGAGCATTCATCCGGATTACCTGACCGCCCAGACCCACAAGGCAGGCGCCCTCCTTTTGTATCATTTCCAAAAGCTGGGGATCTGTCTTTCCTACAGCTTTCACGCAGCAAAATTAAAGCTCTCCGGTATCTTTGGAAATTATCCCATCCAGGAGGAACACAGACAGCTCCTCTCCCAGAGGGAGCAGCATTTAAGCCGCCTGAAAGCCCAGACAAACCGTACCTGCGGCGCTTATGGAAAAAAAGAATATAATCTGAAACTCTTAAAATAATCTGAAGCTCTTAAAATCAAATGGGAATGCTGCAAAACTTTTTATCCTGAAAAGCGCTCTGTCTCACTCCGCATGATCTGCGCCGCTGTTTCAGAGAAAAGCTCTGTAAGATACTGAAGCTCTCCCAAATTCACAGTCAGTCCTTCCTCCGGTTCCCGAATATCCTGCGTCACCGTAACAGCAGGGATTCCAAGCCTCTGGAAGGACTGATGACTGTGAGCCTGGTCTGCCTCATAGCTCCACTGGACGCTGCCCTGGGCCGCATCCTCCGTTTCTGTTTCCAGAGCCTTCCCCCTCTCTGTCTTGCTCTCCTGATCCGTGCAAACATCTCCGATTACTTCTGTTCTCTGCGCCTCTTCTCCCTCTTCCACTGTCTGATTCTCCACCAGAAGCAAAGACTCCCCAGTATCTCTTACCAGATTGCCCACAAAATTCTCCTGTCCATCGGAAGTCAGCAGTACATAAGGCATCTCCGCTTCATAGCCCACCTGTTCCACATACAGCAGCCCGCTGACTCTCTCTGCAAATTCTGTCTCCAAAAATTCCGAAAAATTGGCGGAACCATACAGCCCGTCCTCCTCTCCGGAAAAAAAGGCAAAACAGATCCCCGTGTCCGTCTCCTCAAAGGACAGCACTCTTGCCATTTCCAGCAAAACGGCAACACCTGTCTTATCATTGGCAAGAGGATCCTCTTTGGAGGGATTGGTCTTAGAATCGTAATGGGTAGCGATCACAAAAATCTGATTGGTGCGTTCCTGTGCATCCGCCCCCCGATCTGCAATCACATTGATTCCAGGGGCATCCACTCCATTCTCATTAATAAATCCCTCATGAAAATTCTGCTGGGCAACTGTATAGCCGTAGCTCTCCATCGTACTGGCAATATAGTCCGCCAGTATCAATTCTCCGTCTGACCCGGTAGGACTGTCCACGGAAGTAAGATACTCCAGATGCTTCTGAATCTCATCCTGGCTGGCCGGCTCCAAAAGAAGGCTCTGTTCTGCCAGAAGCTTCGCCTCCTGCTCTGCCCGCTCCCTGGCCTTCTCTGCTTCTGCCTGTTCCCTGGCCTGCACCTCCTCCAGGGATTCGCCCTGGCGAATCACGATCTCTTCTCCCTCCTCAATAAAAATATCTTCTCCGGTCTCCTCTCCCCAAACGCCCTGTACTCCCAGGGCGGCGCTGCACCACACGGTCAAAGCCAGCGCTGTACTCAAACGCTTTTTCCTATTCATCCTGCTTCTCTCCTTTTATCTATTCCTTGCAAATTCGTTTCCCATATCCTGCATTTCCTGTCTATTTGGCTTAGGATGTCAAAAGCCCGGTTCGTATTTACTTATCACAGTCTTAAATCCTATGGCTATTTGCTTATCACCAGCTTACAGCTCTTGATCTTGCTGCTTCCGCTCCTCAGGTTTCTCCTGTCCCGGACAGCGCTTTGATCAAACGAACCATATCCTCAGGAAGGGGTGCAGCCTGCTCCAAAAGCTGACCGGTAAAAGGCTGACGCACCCACACTCTGCCGCAGTGAAGGGCACTCCTTTGGATCACATCCTTCGACCTGCATCCAGTAATTTCCTGCCATCCGCCGTACAGCCTGTCTCCGTACAGCGGATGTCCCACCGCAGCCATGTGCAGCCGAATCTGATGGGTGCGTCCAGTCTCCAGCTGCAATGCCAGCAAAGAACCATGCCCATACGTTTCCAATAGACGATAATGAGTCACCGCCTCCTGGCCCTCCAGAGAAATTTCCATTTGATTTAAAGATCCCGGCCGCTTTCGGATCGGAAGATAGATGCTCCCCTCCGGATATCGAAAACGCCCTCGCGCCAGCGCATAGTATTCTTTTTTCACACTGCCCTTCTCCCACAGCCTGGCGGCAGCTGCCTGGCTTTTCCCAAAAACCATAATGCCTGAAGTTTCCAGATCCAGCCGGCCAATGCTGCGCACTGCTGCTCTTCCCTGAAAGTATTCTGCCAGCTGGTTTGCCAGGGTATCCCGGTAATGCCCATGACCTGGATGGGCAGCCAGACCGGAAGGCTTATTGATCAGCAGCAGATCCTCGTCCTCGTAGAGAATTTCCAGCCGGCCATGGCTTTCCTCCCCGGAAAAAGGCTCCAGCTTTTCTGCCAGCCGCTGCTCCCGGCGCTCCGCCTCCAAAACCACTTCCAGCACCTCGCCTGCCAAAAGAGGAGCTGTGACCCGTATCCGCCGGCCGTCAAGGCAGATCCCATCCTGCCGGAATTTGGCCCTGCGTATCTCCTGTTTGGAAAGTCCCAGGCGTTTTTTCAAAATCTGTTCTGCCGTTGCCGGAAGATCTGACTGCAAAATCCTATAGCTCAGACGCTTTTCCATCCTTCCTCTTCTCTTCCTTTCCTTACCCCAACATCCTTCCCGCTTTAAAGCCAGTATAATGCACCCCTTTTCCAGCGTCAATCCCTGTCTCTTTTCCAACTCTCCTGTTTTTCTCTTTATTTTTCCTGCATTTTCTCTGCGTCTTCTCTGTATCTTCCTTTTTTCCAGTCTTGACTTCATCCATTTACAGTGATAAACTTGTGTAAAATCACATAAAAAAGGAGCCTTTGTACTATGGAGAAAAAAAATATTGACTGGTCAAGCCTTGGCTTCAATTACGTCCAGACTGACAAACGCTTTGTAGCGAATTATAAAGACGGCGCCTGGGATGAGGGAACGCTCACCTCGGATGCCAATGTAGTAATCAATGAATGCGCAGGTGTGCTGCAGTATGCCCAGACCTGCTTTGAAGGCCTGAAGGCCTACACCACTGAAAAAGGGCAGATTGTAACTTTCCGCCCGGATCTGAATGCCTCCCGGATGAAAGATTCCTGTTTGCGTCTGGAAATGCCTGTGTTCCCGGAAGATCGCTGGGTAGATGCTGTTGTATCTGTGGTGAAAGCCAACGCAGCTTACGTTCCTCCCTACGGTTCCGGCGCCACTCTTTACATTCGTCCTTATATGTTCGGCAGCAATCCGGTCATCGGTGTGAAGCCTGCCAGCGAGTACCAGTTCCGCATCTTCACTACCCCGGTAGGCCCTTACTTTAAAGGCGGCGCGAAGCCTATTACCATCCGGGTCTGCGACTATGACCGGGCAGCTCCCCATGGCACAGGCCACATCAAAGCCGGATTAAACTACGCCATGAGTCTGTATGCTATCATGGATGCCCACAGACAGGGCTATGATGAAAATATGTATCTGGACGCAGCCACCAGAACCAAGGTGGAAGAGACCGGAGGCGCCAACTTCCTCTTTGTCACCAAAGACGGAAAAGTAGTTACTCCCAAATCTGACAGCATCCTCCCCTCCATCACCCGCCGTTCTCTTGTATATGTGGCAAAAGAGTATCTGGGGCTTGAGGTGGAAGAACGGGAGGTTTACATGGAAGAAGTACAAGACTTTGCTGAGTGCGGCCTTTGCGGCACTGCAGCTGTCATCTCTCCAGTAGGCAAGATCGTAGATCACGGCAAAGAAATCTGCCTTCCCAGCGGCATGGCCCAGATGGGACCTGTCACCAAAAAGCTCTATGATACCCTCACCGGTATTCAGATGGGCCGGCTGGAAGCTCCGGCTGGATGGATCAAGGTAATCGAGTAAAAGCCTATGTTTCCTGTCAGTAACGCTTTTAACAGCAAAAAAAGAGATGTTTTGCAACATCTCCTTCGCCTGCGGTGGGTTGCTTCAGCGACATCTTCTCTGCCCGCCGCAGTGCAATCCTGCGGAGCATTTTTCATAGGAAGGAATTTCCTATGAAAAAATTTAAAAGGCTGCTGCAAAATACTTCCAACATCCCCAGTGGAAACCTGTCTGGATCGTATTTGCAGCAGCCTTTTTACAAAATCAGGCAATTCTCTGCCCTTTTGTATTCTATAACTGAGTATTCTATAACTGAACCGTCACAAAGATATCATAGATCGCCCGTATCGCCGCCTCAAAATCCTCATTCCGAACGCCGATAATAATATTTAACTCACTGGATCCCTGATCAATCATCTTAATGTTCACATTGGCATGTGCCAGCGCGGAAAATATCCGGCCCGCAGTTCCCTTGGTAGCCTTCATCCCCCGGCCCACAATAGCGATCAGAGCCAGATTGGACTCCAGATCAATGGAATCCGGATGCACTGCCCGATGCAGTCCTGCGATCACCTTCTGCTCCGTCTCCACAAATTCTGACTGATGTACCAGCACCGTGAAGGTATCAATGCCAGAAGGAGTATGCTCAAAGGAGATGCCGTTCTCCTCAAAGACTTGCAGAACCTTGCGGCCAAATCCCACCTCGCTGTTCATCATCTCTTTTTCAATGTTAATGGCACAGAAGCCCTTTTTTCCTGCAATGCCTGTAATGATGTACTTGGGCTGGCGGCAGGTGCTCTCCACAATCATCGTACCCGGATCCTCCGGGCGGTTGGTATTGCGGATATTGATGGGAATGCCCTCCTGGCGGACCGGAAAAATAGCATCCTCATGAAGCACAGTAGCTCCCATGTACGCCAGCTCCCGAAGCTCTTTGTAGGTAATGGTCTCGATAGGCTCCGGATTATCCACAATGCGCGGATCTGTCACCAACACGCCGGACACATCTGTCCAGTTCTCATACACATCCGCCCGGACTGCCCTTGCCACAATGGAACCGGTGATATCGGAACCTCCTCTTGAGAAGGTCTTGATGCTGCCGTCGGGCATAGCGCCGTAAAAACCCGGTATCACCACATTGTCTACATTCTTCAGCCGCTGCTTCATCACCGTGTTAGTGGCCTCACTGTCAAAATTCCCCTTATCATCAAAGAGCACCACCTCAGCGGCATCCATAAATTTATAGCCCAGATACTGAGCCAGCACAATCCCGTTCAGATATTCCCCCCTGGAGGCTGCATAGTCCCGGCCTGCCTGGCGCAGAAAATAATCTTTGATCACTGTAAATTCGTCCTTCAGACTCAGATCCAGTCCCAAACCGTCAATAATCTCCTGATATCTGGCCTCAATGACCTCCATCTTTTCCGTAATATCTTCTCCAGCTGCCGCCGCGTCATAGCAGCGGTACAAAAGGTCTGTCACCTTTGTATCATCGGAATACCGCTTTCCGGGCGCAGAAGGAATCACAAATCTTCTGTTTTCATCTGCATGAATAATCTCTGCGACTTTCTTCATCTGCTCTGCACTGGCCAGAGAACTGCCGCCAAATTTCACAACTTTTTTCATCTTCTGACTCCTCAGGGGGGATTCCCCATTTTTCCTGTAGTCTAAGACCGATCTAAGGGAACAAGAAACAGCTTTCCCACCTCCTTGGCTCACTGATTTTTCAGTCAGCCCACCTGAAAGATGGGAAAACCTTCTTCTCTTTCTTCCTGTCCGATCCCGCTAATTTCTCTTCCGGCAAGATGCAAAGCAGCCTTGGCCCTGCTCTTAGCCATTGATCACATCGCTCATATTATAATAGCCTGCCGGCTTTCCTGCAAGATATTTTGCAGCACAAACTGCACCTTTTGCAAAAACAGCCTTGGAGTAGGCGGTGTGCGTAAATTCAATCACCTCATCCGTACCTGCAAAGAGTACCTCATGAACCCCTACAATATTGCCGCCGCGAACGGAACTGATTCCAAGCTCCTTCTTCTCTCTCGGCTGATAATCCTGGCTTCTGTCATACTTATAGGTATACTGACCGTCCATAGCCTCATTGATGCTGTCTGCCAGGGCCAACGCTGTGCCGCTGGGAGCATCCTTTTTCAAGTTGTGATGCTTCTCTACAATCTCAATATCAAATCCTGCGGGAGCCAGCGTCCTGGCTGCATCCTGCAAAAGCTTCAGCAAAAGATTAATGCCCAAAGACATATTGGCGGATCGAAGTACTGCTACCTTCTTGCTGTCCTGTTCCAATCTGCTAATCTGCGCCTCACTCAACCCTGTGGTACACACAATCACCGGAACCTGATTGGCCACACTGTAATCCATCATTCCTTCAAACGCCTTGGGGGAAGAAAAATCAATGATCACATCCCCTTCCTCTGTACACTCCTGAAAGGTCTTGAACACCGGATAAGAATTTTTTCCTTCATCATAAACATCAATGCCTGCTGCCACCGTCAGCTCCGGATCCTTTGACACAATATCCGAAATCACCTGTCCCATATGACCGTTGCAGCCGCTTAAAATCACCTTTACCATCTTCTCTGCTCCTTCCTCTACCGTTCGCATCCCCGTACACAGGGCAGCATGCCGCAGCCATAATGAACGGATTGTCCCATGTACACTGATGCTATCCTTCTTCCTGATATGCCGAACTTAAAGGAGACCGTAGCGCTCCATGGCCGCTTTCAGGCGCTCCACATTCTTTTCTTCCATCTCACAAAGCGGTCCGCGCATGGGCCCTGCATTTTTCCCCATAAGATTCAAAGCGGTCTTCACGGGAATGGGGTTCACCTCGCAGAACAGGGCGTCGATCAGCTCCACTGCCTCCAGCTGCAGCTGACAGCTTCGCTCCACATCTCCGGCCAGATAGGAAGCCACGATCTCATGGGTCTGTCTGGGCGCCACATTGGACAGAACAGAAATCACGCCCTTGCCCCCAAGAGACAGGATGGGAACGATCTGATCATCATTTCCAGAATACAGATCAATCTTTCCCTTTGCCAGGCTCATCAGTTTTGCCACCTGGGAAATATTCCCGCTGGCTTCTTTGATGCCCACAATATTCTCCACATGCTCTGCCAGCCATACTGCAGTCTCCGGAAGAATATTGGTGCCGGTTCTGCTGGGCACATTATAAAGAATCACCGGAATCTTTACAGAATTGGCAATCTTGCTAAAATGCAGCTTCAGTCCCTTCTGAGTGGCCTTATTATAATAAGGAGTCACCAAAAGCAGTCCGTCTGCGCCATATTTCTCTGCTTCCTGGGACAGATAAACTGCTGTCTCCGTACAATTAGAACCAGTACCTGCCACCACCGGAATCCGTTTTGCCACTTTGTCAATGGCGTACCGGATCACCTCCAGATGCTCCTCATGGGTCAGGGTAGAAGATTCCCCGGTAGTTCCACAGATGATGATGGCATCCGTTCCTCCAGCGATCTGCTCCTCCAAAAGCTCCCCCAGCTTATCAAAATTTACCGCTCCGTCTTCATACATCGGTGTAACAATGGCCACACCAGCCCCTTGAAATACTGCCATAATACAAACCTCCTTACAAAAAAAGGTGGATACCTGCGCATCCACCTAAAAGAATCCTAGAGTAATCTTCTTCCGATAGCGCCCCATCTAAACGATGACAGTCACAGAGTTCTTCACCCTGCGCCCAAGCATACAGTTTTCAGGCTCTGCATCCTTTCGGCGTCTTCCCCTTTCCCTGACCTTCTGCCGTGCCTGAACACATCTGGCCAATTACTCATGAAACACGCAACCTCTATCATTAAGCACATTTACTATAGCATCCCATAATTCAGTTGTCAATGAATTTCCTGTCAAATTCCCTCCAGATTCTCCAGGGACTGGTGAACCGTCTGCATCTCTGTCACTTCATCCACATAGGGCCAAAGTTCCCTGCACCGCTGGGTTCCAGTCATGATCAGCTCCACACCGTCCCCCACCGCCTGGATCAGCGGCAGAATCTCCTCCACAGAGATGATGCCCTTCTGGGGCAGCCCCAGAATCTCGTCCAGGATCAGCACATCACACTCCGAGGTCACCAGCACCTTCTTTGCAAAATTCAGGCCATTACGGATATTAATGATCTCCTCCTGCTTCTCCTCTGAGGTAAGCTCTGAAAACTGCTCCTCAAATTTATCGAAACAAAACAGCTTGATCTCCGGCTCCAGACGTTTCAGAAAGTCCAGCTCCGAACCTGCTTTTCCCTTCAGGAACTGAACCACAAACACGTTCTTCCCCGCACAGGCAGATTTGATGCCCTGACCAATGGCAGCAGATGATTTTCCTCCGCCTGTACCGCAATATATATGTATATATTTTTTATCCATTCAGCACCCCCGCTTTCCCGGCAATCTCTGCTGCCACATCCCCATTTGTGCCACAGCCTTCCCGTGCCTTGCCGGATTTACCTTATACTACTACATACTGGCAGTAATTGCAAGTTAAGCGTCCAAATATTCCAGCTTGCTTACGGAAACCTCATAGGCCACCCGCTTCTCGGCAGTGTCATCCTCCAGTTTTTTCACATATTCCCTGCTCTGAATTCGTCCCCAGATCTGCACATGGCCCCCCACTTCAAACCCGGAAGCAAATCTGGCGTTCCTCCCCCAGCAAATGCAGGGGATATAGTCAGATTTTCCGTAAGGCCGGTTCACAGCCAGCAGCATATCTGCGATCTCCCGCCCCAGAGGAGTTCTCCGGTATACCGGATTTTTGCAAATATAGCCGTCCAGAAAGATCTGATTGCTCTTCACCTTATCATTTTCTTCTTCCACAAAACTGATTTCCCTTGCAAAAACGGACAGTACCAAACGGTTTTTCTTTTCCTCATGTCGGTTGTAAGAACGAAACTGCCCGAAAATCTGGATCATCTCCCCCCGATAATCCTGAGTCACATCAATCAGACGCTCAGAAACCATAGCTGGTATGATATCATAGGAATCGCTCAAGCGCTTTACGGAAATATCCATCACATAAAAACCCTCTCCGTAAACCTCATGGCTAAAAGCAAACCCCGATACAATCTCCCCAACAATCTGCACCTGATTATTTTCGATAATCTTATCCATACTTATCTGTTCTCCCTTCTTCTGGCGAAGCATCTCTTTTTGTACTTCATCAATACATATAATTCTTATGCAAAGCCGGGCGGGATTAGAACGAAAATTTTCATTTTCTCTGCCTGAAAGAAAAAAACACCGGTTCTAAAGGAAAAAAATAGCTAAATCCCTTGTTTTCTGGGAAAATTGTGATAAAATTGTCCACGGTACCCCAGCGAACAGGTTTTATCTTACGATATTTCTTCCCTGGGGACAGCATCCGTATACAAGAGACAATACGGTTAGAACATCCAGCAAACTCATGGTTTGAGACGTGCTGCCTTTTGTACGCTGATGCTGCATTCTGAAAAATATATTTTCGGTAAGACGGGATTTTTCCCTCTTATAACGTGCAACCATATTTGTATATGATGCCGGAGACAAAAGATTCCTGGCGGACTGCTTCGCATTCTGTGTTCTCACAATCCCGGCATCATTTATCTTGTGTCAGAAAGGAAACCAATATGATCAGAGAAGACATCAGAAATATTGCGATCATCGCCCATGTAGATCACGGCAAAACCACCCTTGTAGACGAACTGCTAAAGCAAAGCGGCGTTTTTCGTGAAAACCAGGCTGTGGCAGAGCGTGTCATGGACTCCAATGATCTGGAACGGGAGCGTGGTATCACCATCCTGTCCAAAAATACTGCCGTTTATTATAAAAATACAAAGATCAACATCATCGATACCCCGGGGCACGCAGACTTCGGCGGAGAAGTAGAGCGTGTGCTGAAAATGGTAAATGGCGTTATCCTGGTAGTGGACGCTTTTGAGGGTGCAATGCCCCAGACAAAATTTGTTCTGAAAAAGGCTCTGGAAATGGAGCTTCCGGTCATTGTGTGTATCAATAAGATCGACCGCCCGGAGGCCCGTCCGGAGGAAGTCATTGATGAAATCCTGGAGCTGTTCATTGATCTGGAGGCCAATGACGAACAGCTGGACTGTCCTTTCCTCTTTGCCTCTGCCAAGGCAGGCTATGCTCTGCGGGATCTGAAGGATGAGCCAAAAGATATGAGTCCTCTGTTTGAGACTATTGTAGACTATATTCCTGCTCCCCAGGGAGATGCGGAGGGCCCGGTTCAGGTACTGATCAGCACCATTGACTACAATGAATATGTGGGCCGTATCGGTGTGGGCAAGGTAGACCGCGGAACCATCAAGGTTAATCAGGAGGCGGTTCTGGTAAACCATCATGATCCGGACAAAAAACAGCGGGTTAAGATCAGCAAACTTTATGAGTTTGACGGACTGAATAAAGCAGATGTGCCTTCCGCCACCATCGGTTCCATCGTGGCTATCTCCGGTATTGCAGACCTGCATATCGGCGATACCATCTGTGCGCCCGACTGTCCGGAAGCCATCCCTTTCCAGAAGATTTCAGAGCCCACCATTTCTATGAATTTTATCGTAAACAACAGTCCTCTGGCTGGAAAAGAGGGAAAATTCGTTACCTCCCGTCACTTAAGAGACCGCCTGTTCCGGGAGCTGAACACAGATGTGAGCCTTCGAGTGGAGGACACAGAGGATACGGATACCTTCAAGGTCTCCGGTCGGGGAGAACTGCATCTGTCCATCCTGATCGAAACCATGCGCCGGGAAGGCTATGAGTTCGCAGTCAGCAAGGCAGAGGTGATCTACAAATATGATGAACGAAATAAAAAATTAGAGCCCATGGAGCTGGCTGTCATTGATGTTCCGGATGAATTTGCCGGAACGGTGATCCAGAAGCTGAGTCTGCGCAAAGGAGAGCTTCAGGGAATGAGCCCCACCAACGGCGGCTACACCCGTCTGGAGTTTTCCATTCCCTCCAGAGGCCTGATCGGCTTCCGCAACGATTTTATGACCGACACTAAGGGCAATGGAATTATCAATACTATTTTTGACGGATACGGCCCTTACAAGGGAGATCTCCAGTACCGCAGCCAGGGTTCCCTCATTGCCTTTGAGGACGGTGAGTCTGTGGCCTACGGTCTGTTTAATGCTCAGGACCGAGGAACGCTCTTTATCGGCCCCGGTGAGAAAGTATACTCCGGCATGGTCATCGGCCAGAGCGCAAAACCTGAGGATATTGAGCTGAATGTGTGCAAGACCAAGCATCTGACCAACACCCGTGCCTCTGGCTCTGACGAAGCCCTGAAGCTGACGCCGCCCAGAATCCTCAGCCTGGAGCAGGCCCTGGAGTTTATTGATACGGATGAGCTTCTGGAGGTAACTCCCAAGAGCCTGCGAATCCGGAAAAAGATCCTGGATCCCACGCTGCGCAAGCGGGCCGGATTTAAAAATAAAAACTAAAAATACCGAAACGTGATCCGATATTCATCCTCTCCCGGATCAAACAGACTCTCATACTCCTCCTCTGTCAGCACCTGCTTTAGCTGGCTCTGGCTCTGTTGGGGCAGAACTGCATGGACGCAGTCTAAAAAACAAAGTCTTGGAAACAGCACGCACCACCAGTTCTGTCCTTTTGCCTCACCTAAAAGGATACGGAGAGCCTGATAATTTCCTGCTGGGAAGGTACAGTCTCCATAGGTTTTTCTGGGGAAATAACTCTCCCCCAACACGGCCCGGGCTGTATAATCGCAGCCTCTTTCTCTTAAGATCTGATTCGCCTGCTCCTGGATCTTGGGCAAAAGGGTCTCTACCCGCCCTTCCATCAAAGCCAGATCATTTTGCTCCTCCTTGGAAAGCGCAGTCTCCAGCCATGCAAGGATCCCATCCCGAACCATCAGCTTCGTCTGTTGATCCTCATGGCTGTCGCTGTTGGCTAACACATGAAACCGCAGCACCTGACTGCCGATTCCTCTCTGCAGCGCGTCGGCTCTTGCCTGCCGCACTCCGCTGCTCACCACCCAGGCTGCTGCCAGCAAGATTAAAAACACCCACAGCTTGATATGTCTGCTCCAAAAATTTCCATTCTTTTCTCCCATACGCTTTCCTCCCTGTCACAGTCCTTCCCCGGCTTCTGAAGCTATCCAATGTTTTATCTCCTCTGTCTCCGGAAGCTCCATTCTGAAACGCGATGAATATACTAGGATGGCAGGCCATACCTCAACGGTATTTCATCGTTCCCTTTTGAAAGGATTTATGCTCTCCTGCTTATCATACAGGGAGTATCCCCTGAAACCGTAAGAACTATACACCCTGATTCCGAAATGAGAACCATTTTTAAAAGCGAACGAAAGGGGAAACCTTCTTCTGCTTTCTAAAATCAAACCGGATCTGATTCGTCCGGATACCCCGGACTGTACGGAAAGCTCTTTAAAAATGCATATCAGCAATCTTCGAAAAAGCGGCACTGGAAAGACCGCCTTGATCCGGCTGCATATATTTAATCCCTCCCGTCCTTCCTGCCTTTTTTCTTATCCAGATACCGTTCCCGCAGCTCGATGAACCGCTCTTTGTGACGCCTGGACTGCATTTGGGGGAAAGCTTTCATAATCCGCTTGTCGGTTCCTGATACATTTTCCAATAACTGTGCATATCTCTCCCGCAGTTTGTCGGCCCGGTCTCTTAAATCTCCTGTCTTTGCTCTCAGGCCTTCTGCTCGCTCCATAAATTCCCCGCTCTTTGCCTTCAGACTTTCTGCCCGCTCCATAAATTCTCCGCCCTTTGCCCTCAGGCCTTCTGCCCGTTCCATAAATTCCCCGGTCTTTGCTTTCAATTCCTCCGCTTTTTCTCTCAGCTCCGCAGTTTTTTCCTCTGCTTTCTGCTTTGCCTTTTCCTGCTTTTCCAGACCATCCATCATATTTTCATAGATATTTTCACCCATCTGATCGGAAATGCGGTGCAGCTCTTTTGCGATCTCGTCCAGACGCTCCAGACGCTTGTTCAGCTTCAGGATACCTGTAACAGTCACATACAGATCTACTGCCAGCGCCGCGCTCAGAACGCCAAGAAGGAAAATTCCCAGCCACAAAGGGATGAGGGAAAGGAGCTTCCACAGCAGGGGGTGGATATATTTTACGATCAGAGTGCAGGCCGCCCCCCACAGCAAGGAAAAGGGCAGACACACATAGCCGTTTAAATTCAAGGGCATTTTAGAATAATCCCACCACTTGTGGTGAAACAGTACCTCCAGCAAAAATCCGGTGACCCACTCCAGAGCAGTCACCAGAACGCCGGACAGTAAAAACAGCAGCAGCAGATTGTCCATATAGGCATCCATCAAAGTCACAATAGCTGTGACTCCAATTCCATAAATGGGACACAGAGGGCCGTTTAAAAAGCCTCTGTTTACAAATTTCCGCTCCTTCACTGCCGCAAAAGCCACCTCGGAACACCATCCGAAAAAACCATATACAAAGAAATTAACCAAAATATGATACACAGCCATCCGCCGCACCTCATTTCTTCTATTTTTCTGTGTGATTCTCCAGCACCCAAAATTCCCGTTTCTTCAATGATCCTGGCATCCGTGTACCTGGGACAATACGGTCAGAAAAGATCGCTGCGCCTGGTTCCTTAACCCCATCCGGTGCCGGGTCGGGATGCACCTGGGTCTTACCCCCGAAACCGGTTCAGGCTGGCATACAGCTCCTGAATCCTTGGCTTGGCCAGACCGCAGGGGATATATGCCCCTCCGAAGGGCTCCCAGCCTCTCTTCTCCAGGGTGTTCCAGATCATCTCCACAGTCTGCTGAACGCTTTTCTTCCCATCCATCACCTGCTCCAGACCGTACCGCATCATCACTGCCAGCGCCAAGGTCTGTTCCGGATCCGTCAGCTGCTCCAGATAGCGCACATTCACGCTCTCCTTATCCAGGGAAAAAGATTCCAGTCCAAACGCCTTTGTTTTCATACGATCATGGCCTCCTTTCGCTTCTCTCCTGCGATAGGAAGGCAGAACCCGCTGAAACTTTGGTATCTTAAAATCAGGAGCTTTGGTTCTGGGAGCCGCATGTTTTCCACATAATTCCTTCACAGAGTCTGTGATATCCACAGGCCGGTAACAATCCATGCACAAAATGTGGTCTGCTATGTAGAAAAAGGCACCGGAGCTTCCCGCTACCAGTATGGTAGAAATCCCCGCCTGCTCATACAGATCCCCAGCCCGCTCTAAGAAAGGAGTGATCGGCTCCTTCTCTCTGCGGATTACCTGCTGCATCAGCTCATCCCGCACCATGAAATTGGTAGCAGAAGTATCCTCATCAATCAGAAACAGCCTGGAACCTGCCTCCATACTCTCCACCACTCCGGCAGCCTGGGAGGTGCTGCCGCTGGCATCCTCGGTAGAAAAGGACACGGTATCCTTTTTGTTTGGCAGATCATTGATAAACAAAGAAATATCCACATTTCGCACACTGCGCCCATCTTCTGCCCGGAGCTTCACTGCCGTATCCTCAGTCAGCACATACTCTCTGCCGTCCCCAGAAATGTGGTTGTACACTCCCATCTGAATGGCCTCCAGCAGCGTGGACTTTCCGTGATACCCCCCTCCCACAATCAGGGTGATGCCCTCCGGAACCGCCATTCCTGCGATCTCTCCCCGATGAGGCAGCACAAACCTGCGCTCCATAGTGGAGGGCGAGACAAAGGGAACGCTGCCTGCCATGGGAAGGTCTGATACCCCGCTCTTTCTTGGCAGTATGGCTCCATTGGCTACAAAAGCAACCAGCTTTTCCTTCCTCAGAATGTGACGCAGAGCCTCCTGATCTTCCGCCAAAAATACGGCCCGCTCCACAGCTTTCTGATCCAGTTTTCCATAAAAAAGACTGCTTTGAATACACTTTGGAAGAAATTCAAACAGAATCTTATCCAGTTCTCCTGCATTGATGGTGCGCCCAAAAGCTGGAAATCCCACATGAAACCGGGCAGTGATCTGTTTTTTTGTAATCTGGCAGGCGCTTCTCTCCAGCACCTCCTGACCGCATCGGCTAATGGACAAAAGACCGCTTTTCCCGGAACCTTTTGCCTTAAAATTATACTGACGGAACTGCTCTTCCAAACGACGCACCAGGAAATCCTGAAGTGCAATCCGGGAACAGTCCTGTTCAAAAAATTCTGCCGGAAATCCGCCCCGCTCCATAGGTACCTCCACATGAAGGCTGGAGGGAGAGGCAAAGGGATCCCCTTGAACGTGATCGATCACCAGCACATACTGGTCAAACCGATAAGCTCCGGCCAAAGACTTGTAAGCCGGATATCCTTTATGATCAATGGCGCGCAGAGAACTGCGCAGTTCTGCAGATGTTTTCATAAGTTTACTCCTCATTTCTAGTTCTGTTTCTGATGTCTTCTAGTCGGAAAGTTTGATTCCCGCCAACGCCTGGGCAAAGGCATTATTCACCGGTTCCCGGGCCTCTTTCTGCTGCTTTCTCAGATAATTCTGTACATCCCGCTTCTTCACTCCTGCGCCTTCCTTTTCCCTCCGGGCCTGGAAGGCCGACAGCTTTTCTTTATAACCGCAGGCGCAGATAAAAGCCTCCTCCGTCCCTTTCACATACAGTTCCATCCGCTTATGGCATTTGGGACATCTGGCATTGGTGGTACGTGACACCATCTCCCGGTATCCGCACTCCCGGTCCTGGCACACCAAAAGCTTACTGTTCTTTCCATTGACCGCCAGCATTTTCTTTCCGCACCGGGGGCAGACCTTGTTGGTCAGATTGTCGTGGCGGAAGGTTCCCCCTCCCTCCTTGATCTCTTCCACAATTTCTGCGGCATATCTCCGGATCTCCTTCAAAAACTCTTTCTGGGACAGCTTTCCCCCTGCAATGTCTGAGAGCTTCATTTCCCAGTCCGCAGTAAGCTCCGGCTTGCGAAGATCCTCTGGAACCAGCTCTAAAAGCTGTTTTGCCTTTGAGGTAAGATAGAGGTCATTCCCCTTTTTCTCCATAAGAAAACTGTGAAACAGCTTTTCAATGATATCCGCCCGAGTAGCCACCGTTCCCAGCCCCCCGGTTTCTCCAAGCGTTCTGGCCGCTGCCCGGTCCTTGCTCTCCATAAAACGTACCGGATTCTCCATGGCCGCCAAAAGAGTGGCTTCCGTAAAACGGGCAGGAGGCTTGGTTTTGCCTTCTGTAAGAGTAAGGCGGTCAATTTTCAAACGCTCTCCCTGCTTCACATGGGGAAGCCGCTGACTGTGAAATTCCGCTTCTTCCCGCCTTTTGTCTCGTCCCTCAGTATCCTCCCAGTCGTCCAGCGAATCAAAGTCTCCTCCGCTGTTTCCGGCTCCCGGCAGGGGATTCTCCTGATACACCTGCTGCCAGCCTGGCGCTTTCATCGTTCTGCCGCCTGCCTGGAAGCTGTGACCTCCGGCCCTGGCCTCCAAAGTTACCTGCTCATAGACGCAGGGAGGATACAAAACGCTCAAAAAACGCCGCACCACCAAATCATAGATTTTCCGCTCTTCATTGGTCATATGTTCCAACTGAACAAACTGCTCTGTGGGAATAATGGCATGATGGTCGCTGACTTTCTTATCATCCACAAAACTGCTGTTTACCTGCAATGGTTTTCGCAGCAGCCCGCCTGCCAGACTGCGATAGGGCCCGACGCTGCAGGCCTTCAGCCGCTCCTTTAACGTAGGAACCACGTCCTTCCCGATATATCGGGAATCCGTTCTGGGATAGGTGAGCACTTTATGATTCTCATAGAGCCGCTGCATAATGTTCAGCGTCTCCTTTGCAGAAAATCCGTATTTCTGATTGGCTTCCCTCTGAAGAGTGGTCAGATCATACAGTCCTGGAGCCTGTTTCGTCTTTTCTTTCCTTACCACCTGCAAAAGCTCCAGCCCTTCTCCCTGCAGCTGCCCTCTGATCTCCTCCAGCCGCTCCTTCTGAAAACTGCGAAGGCTCCTGCTCTTTTCGTCTCTCCAGGCAAACCGGATCCCTGCCGCCTCCGCCGTCAGCCCATAGTATGCCCTTGGCTGAAAATTTTTGATCTCCTGTTCCCTGGATGCAAGAATAGCCAGGGTAGGTGTCTGGACACGGCCGCAGGAGAGCTGGGCATTGTATTTGCAGGTCAGCGCCCGGGTGCCGTTCATACCCACCAGCCAGTCCGCCTCCGCCCTGGCCGCAGCTGCCCGGTACAGATTGTCATAATCATGCCCATTTCTCAACTGCGCGAAGCCTTGTGAGATGGCTTTATCCGTGACAGATGAAATCCAGAGCCTGCGAATCGGCTTTTTGCATTCCGCCTTCTCCAAAATCCACCGGGCTACCAGCTCTCCCTCCCGGCCTGCATCTGTGGCAATGATAATGTCTTTGATATCCTTCCGGTACAACTGCGCCTTCACCTTACGAAACTGAGCTGAGGTCTGACGAATCACTACCAGCTTCATTTTTTCCGGCATCATGGGAAGAGATCCCATCTCCCATTTTGCATATTTTCCATCGTATTCTTCCGGATCTGCCAATGTCACCAGGTGCCCCAGCGCCCAGGTAACCACATACTCTCTTCCTTCCAGGAAGCCTTCCCCCTGTTTCTGACAATGAAGCACCCTGGCAATATCTCTTGCTACCGACGGTTTTTCCGCCAACACTAACGATTTCATACGGTCTCCCTGCTTCCTGTTATTCAAAATTTCGATCCAGCCGTTTGGGCAGACCGCTTCCAAGGCGTACACTCTCATCCAATGCCTGAATCATCACCAGCGCAATCCCAACTGCCTCATTAAACCGCCGCATCAGTTCCTCATTGGTCACCCGGCATCCCGGATGATCCTTTCTCTGAATCATCAGCCCCTTCATCCGGTCAAACTTTCCCGTCAGGCGCATCACGCCATTGATCATGGACTGCTTCACAATACCAGGCGCCCAGAACAGCCGCCGCACCATCCGCATATACTTCAGGGCGCTTCTCACCTGCTTGGGAGGCACCTTGTTATAGAAAGGAGACACTGCTGCTGCAGTCCCCCAGTCCGTAGGCACCAGCCGGTGCTGAGGATAGGTAAGATCGTTCTTTCCATCCATACGCATCAGCATTTTCTCAAATTCCTCCTCTATCTCCAGATGCTGGATTCCTGTCTTTTCGATCATCTCCGTCACATAAGGGTGACATTCACTGTCCAAAATAAAATGGCAGAGAAATCCCAGAAGATAGGCATATTCTCTGCTGGCTGTCCCTTTTTTTCTCACTACCTTTACCCCATGACGGAAAAAAGGCATGGCCGAAACCTTGTGAAGATGGAACCCATACTGATTGACTCTGTTTTTGTTCCAGGGACGGTAAAAGAAAAAGATATCCGGTCCCTGAAGTCCGGTCTGAAAAGCAGCGTAATTGCGGGACACCACCTGTTCCAGTTCTCCCTCCAACTGCTTTGCCACGATTTTTCCAAACCGGGTATGCGCATAAATAGCCGGCATAACTGCATTCCTCCTATTTCTTCACTTTTTATCATAGTATGATTGCACTGCGATCACTTTATTCCTCCGGCGCCTTTGCTTCGTTGCTCCGGGCCGGCATCACAACGGTACCTGTATATAAGGGATATTATAGCATATTTTTCTATCCCGGTGAAAAAAAGATAACGCCGCAGCAAAATCCTGAGGAGCATTTTTATTTTATAGAAGGAATTTCCTATAA
>CAJLNC010000009.1 GCA_905207905.1 uncultured Lachnospiraceae bacterium
TGCGCATTTCGGCAAACGCCTGTTTTGCGGGCTTTGTTCTTCCAGCCAAAATACAGGGGGCAACGTCCGATTTTGCAAAACCCAACACAAATGAAAAATTTTGTGTATAATGAACCCAGGAGCATTTTTTTGCAAAATAGAAATAAAGGAGAAGGGATCAGGCGGAGGAAGGGCAGGAGAGGGCGCTCTTTTGGGAAAGCCGTTCTTGGAAACGGGTTCTTAGAAAAGAAATTTTATAAGAATTGACGATGATTTTTAAGAATGGTATAATGATAAAGAGTTATCAAGGAAACCAACGGAGGATGAGCAAATGAAAAAACTGGTAGTAACGGATAAGAAAGCCTGCATGGCTTGTCTGGCTTGTGTAGAAGCATGTTCTATGGCATTTTACAAAGAATTTGATCCCGCCAAGTCCTGCATTCAGATCGTGGCCGGCAAGGACGGAGAGCCTAAGACCAACGTATGTATTCAGTGCGGAAAATGTGCAAGAACTTGTAAGCAGGGAGCTATCAAGCAGAACGCAAAGGGCGTTTACATGATTGACAAGAAGCTGTGCAACGGCTGCGGCGAGTGCGTGGAGGTCTGTCCTATGCATGTGATGGTAAAGGCAGAGAACTCTCCGGTAACCACAAAATGTATTGCCTGCGGTATCTGCGCAAAAGCCTGTCCTATGGGCATCCTGGAAGTACAGGAGAAATAGTCGGGGAAGACAAAAAAGGGCAGGATCGAAAAGGCAGCCGAATAAAAATTGCATGGAAAATAAGGCTGTTTGAAAAGCGACGACTGCTGCATGGCAAGAGTGTAACATGAAGCAGCAAAAAAGCTGACACAGGGTTCCGTTCCCGGTGAGGGAACGGAACCCTGGTCAGCTTTTTTATTGTTTCATAGGAAATTCCTTCCTATGAAACAATAATGCTCCGCAGGATCTGCCAAAAGAGTCTGACTGTCTTACAAGGCCGTCCGGCGTTGCATGAAATTACAGTTTCAGTTTGGCGAACAGAGAGCCAAGGGAGGTGGAGGCGGATTCGGTTTCCGGCATCTCAAAGACTTCCTCTTCAATTTCTTTGGCAGCCACGTCCTCCAGGGCTTTCATGCTGAGGCTGATCTTTCCGTCTTTCACGCCGATGATCTTTACTTTCACCTTCTGGCCTTCTTTTAAGACTACTCCCGGATGCTTGATGCGCTGCTGGCTGATCTGAGAGATATGCAGCAGTCCGGAAAGGCCGTTGCCCAGATTTACGAAAGCGCCGTAGGGCTGCAGGGTCTCCACCGTGCCTTCTGTCACAAGTCCCACTTCTACATTGGACACTTTTTTTGCCCGTTCTTTTTCTGCAATTTCCCGGAGAATCTCCTTGGCGGAGAGTACCAGCTTCTGATCTTCCTCATCCGCAGTGATTACCCGTACTTCAAGAGATTTGTTCAGCCAGTCCGAAAGCTGGTCTTCCTCCACGTAGTTTAAGGATAGCTTGGAGGCAGGGATAAAGCCCCGGATTCCTTTCACATAGGCAATGGCGCCTGCCTTTGTGATACCGGTGATTTTTACAGTGATGTTTTCCTGGCTTTCCTTCAACTGGGTGAGTCTGTCCCAGGCCAGGAGAGCAGCGGCCTCCTTCATGGAGAGGAGAATGTGTCCTGCGCCGTCGTCCCTGCGGATCACGGTGGCCGAGAGGGTCTGGCCGATCTGGATATCGTTTTTGATTGAGAAGGAGGGATCATCGCTGGCATCCTCCAGACGGATCAGTCCGTCTGTGTAGTAACCAAAGTCCAGGGTAATCTCTGTCTCTGACAGGCCGATGACGGTTCCGGTGAGAATATCTCCCTCAGAAATTTTTTTGAAGGAAGCTTCCAGTTCCTTGGCATAGTCCTCCATGGTCTCCATCGGCTCCTGGGTAACAGGAGTATCTGCCGGAGCAGTCTCTTCCAGGTTTTCTGTGATGGGTTCTTTCGTCATTTCTTCCATAAAATAAAATCCTCCCGCATTATTTTGGTTTGTTGGGCGGATGTTCGTCATCCCTGTCCAACATTTTGGGTTTAGTATACCACAGATCTGGAAAAATGGAAAAGGGATTCTGCAGGGTTCCCAAGAACTCAATGTAGTGATATAATGATACAATATGGAAAGAAGTCAGCATCCATGCATAGAGGGGAAGGTGGCCCTTGGCATACAGATACTGACGGAAAAGAGCAGCGCAAAAAAGCGTGGCACAGGGAAAAAACGGCGCAAAAAAGGAATACCGCCAGGAAAGGAAGTTGCAGTTACTATGAAAACCATTTATCTGGATATGCGCGCAAAAATAGATCAGGAGGAGATGGCAAAAGCCGGGAAGATCATCAAAGACGGCGGCCTGGTGGCATTTCCCACAGAGACGGTGTACGGTCTGGGAGGAAATGCCCTGGATGGCGGAGCGTCCGCCAAGATTTATGCGGCCAAGGGCCGTCCTTCGGATAATCCTCTCATTGTGCATATTGCAGAGTTTTCAGCCCTGGAACGGATTGCCAAGGTAATTCCAGAGAATGCACGGAAGCTGGCGGAAAAGTTCTGGCCGGGCCCTCTGACGCTGATCTTTCAAAAGACAGATCAGGTGCCTTGGGCAACCACAGGCGGGTTGGATACGGTGGCAGTGCGTATGCCGAGCCACCCGGTAGCATTAGGGCTGATCAAGGCAGGCGGAGGGTATATTGCCGCTCCCAGCGCCAATACTTCCGGACGCCCAAGTCCCACTGCTGCACAACACGTAGCCCAGGATCTGGATGGCAAGATTGACATGATTCTGGATGGAGGTCCGGTGGGAATCGGGCTGGAGTCTACGATTGTGGATTTGACGGAGGATATTCCAGTGATTTTGCGTCCCGGTTACATCAATCAGTCCATGTTGGAGGAAGCGATAGGGCCGGTAAGGATGGATCAGGCGCTTCTGCGGGAAGATCCCAATCTTCGCCCCAAGGCGCCGGGAATGAAATACCGCCATTACGCTCCAAAAGCCAGCCTCACCATTGTGGAGGGAGAGGCAGAGGCAGTGAAGCGAAAGATCAACGAACTGGTGCAAAGGGAGATGGAGGCCGGCAGACAGGCCGGCATTATAGCCACTGATGAGACCAGGGGGGAATATCCTTTTGGCATTGTAAAGTCAGTGGGAACCAGATCGGATGAGATTACCATTGCCATGCATCTGTATGGAATTTTGCGTGAATTTGATGAACTGGAGGTGTCGAAGATCTATTCAGAGGCATTTGATACACCAAAGATGGGTCAGGCCATTATGAATCGGCTCATGAAAGCTGCAGGGCATCAGGTGATTCATGCAGAGTGAGAAATGAGGGAAAAGGAGCAAAGAGACTTGAAGAAGTATGACAAGCTTATTTTTGTAAGCGGCAGCGATACCTCTACCAGCCCTATGGCGGAGGCGTTGCTGGAAAGTAAATATCTGCTGGAGGATATTCTGATCGAATCAAAAGGATTGGTAGTTCTGTTTCCGGAACCGGTAAATCCCAAGGCGGAGGCGGTTTTGGACCGGATAGGACTTACTATGAAGGACCATGCCAGCACCCCGCTTCTCCAGGAAGATTTTGATGTGCGGACGCTGATCCTTACCATGGACAGCGCGCAGAAGGAAAAGATTCTGATGGATTATGCCAATGTGAAGAATCTGTATACGCTCACAGAGTATATCAAGGCGGAGGGAGAGGTGGAAGATCCCTACGGCAAGGATTTGGAGGAGTACGGACAATGCCTGGAACATTTGGATGAGCTGATCACCAGGCTGGTGGTGGTACTCAATGAGGAAGAGCTGATGGCCTGAACAGACAGGAAACACTCTGAGCCGGAAAGATGCAGCAGGAGGTTTGGAACTCTGCATTGAGGCAGAAAACAAAAATATAGAAAAACACAGAGAAAGGGACGCGTACTGCGTACTGAAATAAAAGGAGGAAACAGGAAATGTCAAAAGTAACCGTATTGGATCACCCCTTGATTCAGCATAAGGTGGGGATCATTCGAAGAAAAGAGGTAGGAAGCAAGGACTTCAGAGCAATGATCAGTGAGATCGCAAAACTGATGTGCTATGAGGCCACTAGAGATCTGAAACTGGTGGATGTGGAGATTGAGACTCCCATCTGCAGGACAACCGTAAAAGAGTTAAGCGGCAAGAAGCTGGCAGTTGTGCCTATTCTTCGGGCAGGACTCGGCATGGTGGATGGGATGTTGGATATGATCCCGGCAGCCAAGGTAGGACACATTGGACTGTACCGGGATCCGGATACCTTAGAGCCGGTGGAATATTACTGTAAGCTTCCGGCAGACTGTGATGAAAGGGAAGTATTTGTGGTAGATCCCATGCTGGCTACAGGAGGATCTTCTGTGGCAGCTATTCAGATGCTGAAAGACAAGGGCTGCAAGCGGATCCGTTTCCTCTGCATCATCGCTGCACCGGAAGGGGTAAAGCGGATGCAGGAGGCACACCCGGATGTGGATATCTACATTGCAGCGCTGGATGAGCATCTTAATGATCATGGCTATATTGTTCCGGGCCTGGGAGATGCGGGAGACCGGATTTTCGGCACAAAATAAGAGAACCTTTTTAAAGGAGAAGGTATGAGCGATAAGAGAGAAGGTTATTTATCCTGGGACGAGTACTTTATGGGAGTGGCCAAGCTGTCCGGTATGCGTTCCAAGGATCCCAATTCTCAGGTGGGGGCCTGCATTGTCAGTAAGGACAATAAGATTCTTTCCATGGGGTATAACGGCTTTCCCATGGGCTGTTCTGATGATGTATTTCCCTGGGCCAGAGAAGGGGAGGAACTGGACAAGAAGTATGTGTATGTGGTGCACAGCGAATTGAATGCCATTTTGAATTACCGGGGCGGCAGCCTGGAGGGGGCCAAGCTGTATGTGTCTTTGTTCCCCTGCAACGAGTGTGCCAAGGCTATCATTCAGGCAGGCATTAAGACGATTGTCTATGATAATGACAAATATGCTCTTACTGCCTCTGTCATTGCCTCTAAAAGGATGCTGGATGCTGCGGGAGTGAAGTATTATCCCTATAAGAGGACCGGGCGCATGATTGAGGTGGAGGTCTGATGAAGAGGAATGTATCAATAGAAGAAATTTCAGACGGCAGACTGTATGGTGCCAATGATATGGTGAAGGCGGACACCGGAGGATGTGAAGGGTGCTCCGCCTGTTGTTGTGGTATGGGAAATTCCATTATTCTGGATCCCTATGATGTGTGGCAGCTTTGCGGATTTCTGAACCAGACTTTTGAAGCGCTTTTGCAGCAGTATCTGGAGCTGAATGTGGTGGATGGAGTGATTCTTCCCAACCTGAAGATGACCGGAAAAAAGGAGGCCTGCGGCTTTTTAGACAGCCGTGGCCGCTGCAGTGTTCACCCTGCAAGACCAGGGGTGTGCAGGCTGTTTCCCCTGGGCCGGGTTTATGAGGGCCGGGATTTTCAGTATTTTCTTCAGGTGCATGAATGCAGCCGCTGCAGAACAAAAGTGAAAGTAAAGCGCTGGATGAATGTGCCGGAGTTTTCCCGGTATGAGGCATATATCCGCCAGTGGCACTATTTTTTGGAGGATGTGAGCGCCTTTTTGGAGCGGGAGGGGAAGGAGGGGCTGACAAAACAGATCTCTCTGTACCTGCTGAAGGAATTTTATGTAAAGCCATGGGAAAAGGGAAATTTCTATGCCCAGTTTGAAGAAAGAATGAAGGCTGCCAGGCATTTTCTGGGGTTTGCCGGATAGGGACGGAAAAGAGCGATGGAATATTCAGATTTGATAGTATTTCTTATGGAGATCATTGGAACAGTGGCCTTTGCATCTTCCGGGGCCATGTTGGGAATCCGAAAAGAGATGGATCTTTTTGGAGTCTGTGTGCTGGGAGTGACCACTTCTGTGGGTGGAGGATTGATTCGGGATCTGATCCTTGGAATCACTCCGCCGGGCATGTTCCGAAGCCCGGTGTACACTCTGGTGGCTCTTGGAGTCTCCATATTGATGTTTGTGATTGTGGCTGTTAATCACAGCTGGGTAAAGGGAAAGATAGGCCTGATCTATGACCGGGTGATGCTGCTTTGCGATTCCCTGGGGCTTGGCATCTTCACTGTGGTGGGCATCAACACTGCCTGGAAGGCAGGGTATGATCAGAAGTTTCTTCTGGTATTTGTGGGAGTGCTTACCGGTGTGGGCGGCGGCCTTCTGCGGGATGTGATGGCCCAGGAAAAGCCTTACATTCTCACCAAGCATATCTATGCCTGCGCTTCCATTGCAGGCGCTTTTGTCTGTGTTTTCGGCGCCGGATGTCTGGGAGATTTAGGAGGCATGATGTCCGGGGCAGTGGTGGTGATTCTGATCCGGTTCCTGGCAGCCTACTATCGCTGGAATTTGCCGAAAACCTGGCTGGATCAGTGAGGGAACACGAAAAAGAGGAAATTAGAAAATAGATGTCTGTGAAAAAGCGGTGTCCTTGGAATACGGAGCGAGGGATACAGAACCAAAGGTTCAGGAGGTTGGTATGAAAATTGGATTTATTGGATGCGGAAATATGGCATCGGCCATGATCGGAGGGATTCTGGATAGTGGCTCTGCGTCAGGAGAAGAGGTGATGGCGTCCGCCAGATCAGCTTCCACCAGAAGAAAGATCCGGGAAGAGTTAAAGATCCGGCTGGGAGAGGACAACCGTCAGGTGGCCGAGTTTGCGCACATCCTGTTTTTGGCGGTAAAACCTCAGTATTATGAGGAGGTAATTCAGGAAATCAAAGACTGTGTGAGTACGGATACCCTGGTGGTGTCCATTGCACCGGGAAAAACGCTTCAGTGGCTGAAAGAGCAGTTTGGCAGAGCACTTAAGATTGCTCGGGCGATGCCCAATACACCTGCTATGGTGAAGGAGGGGATGACCGGCCTGTGTGCTAACGATCTGGTGACAGAGGAGGAGCTTGAGCAGGTGATCTCCCTCATCCGATGTTTCGGAAGGGCCCAGGTGGTGCCGGAACACCTGATGGATGTAGTGCCGGGAGTGTCTGGCAGTTCTCCGGCTTATGTATTCCTCTTTATCGAGGCTCTGGCAGACGGGGCTGTGGCAGAGGGAATGCCAAGAGCCCAGGCCTATGAGTTTGCCGCTCAGGCGGTGTTAGGAAGCGCAAAGCTGATGCTGGAGACGGGAATGCATCCGGGAGCTTTAAAGGATATGGTATGCTCTCCGGGAGGAACTACCATTGAGGCTGTGGAGGTTCTGGAAGAAAAAGGGTTTCGGAGCGCAGTGATAGCGGCGGAGCGGGCCTGCATCCGAAAGTCCCGGGAAATGTAGGACAGGGGAGGAGACACAGATGAAACTGGTATTTGCACCGGATTCCTATAAGGGAAGCCTGTCAGCAGAACAGATCTGCGGGCTTTTGACTCAGGCGGCCAGAGAGGTGTGGCCGGAGTGTGAGACAGTCTCACTTCCCGTATCAGACGGAGGGGAGGGCGCTTTGGAGGCGGTTCTTCGGGCTGTGGATGGAAGATACCAGAGCGTGCGGGTGTCAGACCCTATGGGAATGCAGATACTGGCCAGCTACGGGATTTATCAGGAAAACCGTGCCATAATCGAGATGGCAGCGGCCTCCGGGCTTCCGCTGGTAGAACCGCAGCGAAGAGATATCCGCAGAGCCAGCACCTACGGAACCGGACAGATGATTCTGGACGCTCTGGAACATGGATGCCAAAATCTTACCATTGCCATTGGAGGCAGCGCTACCAATGACGGAGGACTGGGTTGTATGGCAGCTTTGGGAGCCAGATTTTTTGATGAGGCAGCCAGAGAGTTGGAGCCGCTGCCGGAATTTTTAGGAAGGATTGCCAGGATTGATCTGGAGCAGTTTCATCCCCTGGCAAGAATGATAAAGACCACAGTGATCTGTGATGTGACCAATCCTTTGCTGGGACCGGAGGGAGCAGCTTTTGTTTTTGGCCCTCAGAAGGGTGCCTCAAAGGAGGATCAGGAGTTTTTGGAAAAGGGCATGGCCCGGTATGCAAAAGTGTTGGAGCGCACTTTTGGACGGGATTTTGCAAAGATACCGGGGGCGGGAGCCGCAGGAGGCCTGGGGGCAGGCCTGATGGCCTTTCTTGATGCCAGGCTGCAGTCTGGGATAGAGACGATCCTGGATATCCTGGAGTTTGACCGGGTTCTTGAGGGGGCAGATCTGGTGGTGACCGGGGAAGGGCGGACGGATTCCCAGTCAGTAAGAGGAAAAGTCCTTTCCGGAGTTGGGATGGCGGCAAAGAATAGACAGATCCCCTGCATTGCCCTTGTGGGGGGCATGGGTGAGGGCGCCATGGAAATCTGCCGATATGGGGTGGATTCTCTGATGACAACCATCAATGGCCCAATGACAATAGAGGCGGCCATGGCCAATGCAGAAGAACTGTTTCTCAATGCAGCCAGGCGAATGTTTGCTATGATTCAGGCGGGGAGAAGAATCAAGAAGGAGTAAGTTGCCAACAGGAGCGGAGATTCCGGAGCCTGGGAAAGTCGGGCCTGCCGAAAGGACGGTGGCCTAGAGAATATGAAAAACAAAAAGAAACAAATGCGGATTTGGGAGTGGAAAGGATTGAGAAAGAGCAAACCGGTACAGAATGATTTCAGCCAGGGAAGCGTGGGCGCTAATATTGTGCGGATGGCGGTGCCTATGACCATGGCAGAGCTTCTGAATGTTTTATACAATATTGTGGACCGGATCTATATCGGGAAGATACCGGAAGCGGGAACTCTGGCGCTGACAGGAGTGGGGATTTGTTTTCCTATCATCACGCTGATTAATGCCTTTGCCGGGCTTTTTGGAACCGGAGGGGCGCCCCTTTGTTCCATTGCCAGAGGAAAGCAGGATTACCCGCGGGCCAGGCAGATTATAGGAGTGTCCTTTTTTATGCTGGTGCTGACGGCCGTTACGCTGACAGCAGGCCTGCAGCTTTTTGAGACGCCTATTCTCCGGGCCTTCGGGGCCAGCGAAGCTACTTACACCTATGCGGCCGAGTATATGCGGATTTATTCTCTGGGAACCTTGTTTGTGATGATCAGTCTTGGTATGAATCCCTTTATTAATTCCCAGGGATTTGGGAAAATTGGCATGATGACTATTGCACTGGGGGCGGTGCTGAATATTATTCTGGATCCGGTGCTGATCTTCGGATTTGGGATGGGCGTGCAGGGAGCAGCCCTGGCTACCGTAATATCCCAGGCGGTTTCCGCTCTCTGGGTGCTTCGGTTTTTAACGGGAAAGCAGGCGATCCTGTGCTTGGAGAGAAAGCAGATCCGGTTTGAGCCAGAACTGGTGAGGGAGATCTGCGGGCTTGGTCTTACGGGGTTTATCATGAATTTCACAAACTCTGCCGTGCAGTTGGCCTGCAATAAGATGCTGAGTATTTTTGGAGGAGATCTTTACATTGCCATCATGACTGTAGTGAATTCTGTGCGTACTGTGATTTCCCTTCCGGCTTCCGGGATTACAGCAGGCGCTCAGCCGGTGATCAGTTTTAATTACGGGGCGGAAAAGTATGATCGGGTGAGACAGGGAATTCGTTTCCAAACCTGGGTGTGCATATTGTACACAGGCTTGGCCTGGCTTTCTACTTTGCTGTTTCCTGCTGCCTGGATCCGGCTGTTCAACAGCGATCCCCAGCTTTTGGCTCAGGGAGTCCCATCCCTGAAACTGTATTTTTTCGGTTTTGTAATGATGGCCTTCCAGTCCGCCGGGCAGAGTACCTATGTAGCTCTGGGAAAGGCGAAACAGGCGGTGTTTTTTTCTCTGTTCCGAAAGATTGTGATAGTAGTGCCCCTTACCATCTGGCTGCCCTATGTCGGAGGGCTGGGGGCTGCAGGAGTATTTCTGGCAGAGCCAATTTCCAATTTTATCGGAGGCTTAGCCTGCTATATTACCATGTATGCAACGATATATCGGAGTCTCGGAGAAGGAAAGGGGCCTCTTAGGAAAAAGGAAGTTTGAAATGAGGCTGTTGAGATTTTGCAGATTTAGACGATGGGCGGTTCGCACAGCAGAGAAATTTGGAGATTTCACAAGTACAGCAGTCAGGCGTTTTTTGAAAAGCCGGAAAGGAGAAAAATATGAAAAAGAGCTTTGGAAAATGGAGAATACCAGGAGCAGCAGTCTTCCTGTTGGCAGGCTGCTTGGGGAACGCCGCCTTCGGAGCTGCCATGCCTTCGGAGGAGACACTTAAGACAGATGCCTGCCAGGTGGTGGCAGATATGCTGGAGGGCAACTTTGAGGCAGTGACGGAAAAGTTCGATGCGGTTATGACAGAGAGTCTTACCGCCAAGCAGTTGGAGGAAGGCTTTGTGGCTGCCGTCTCTGCACTGGGGGAACACATCGGAACAGTGTCTGTGGAAGGAGTTTCGCAGGATGTATATTATGTGGTGTCTGTTCTGGAAGAGTTTGAGAAAAATGGCCTTCAGGTGAATGTGGTGTATGACAGCGAAGGACTGATTGCAGGGATGCGGACCACCTATGCGCCGCTTCCGCCGAAACAGGAGGAGACGGAGGAAAGCGAGGGGGAAGCTGCTTATAGGGAAGTGACGGTAACCGTAGCAGGAGATCCGGCGCTGCCGTTGGAGGGAACTTTGACCCTTCCGGAGGGAAAAGAAAAGCCGCCGGTGGTGATTTTAGTGCAGGGATCCGGATCTTCTGACCGGGATGAGAATTATAATGGAAACAGGCCCTTTGCAGATCTGGCCAGAGGACTGGCTAAGCAGGGAATTGCAACGCTGCGCTACGACAAGCGCCATTTTGTATACCCGGAAAATGCGGCAGAGCTGGGAGCTTCCCTGACCCTTCGGGAGGAAACATTGGATGATGTGAATGCAGCCATTGAGCTGATGCGAGAGGAAGCGCAGGTGGACGGCAGCCGGATCTATGTTCTGGGCCATTCTCTGGGAGGCGCTCTGATCCCGGCTGTTGCAGCTAAGAATCCAGATCTTGCCGGAGTGATCTCTATGGCAGGAACCCTTCGTCCTTTGTGGGAGTTAAGTTATGACCAGAATCAGGAGGTGATCCAAACGCTCAAGAATCAGGATCTTCCAGAGGAACAACAGGAGCTTTTGGAGACTCAGATCGCTCAGATCGAGGCTGACACCAAGGTGCTGAGGGAGGAATTGGACGATCAGAATCCAGAGACCCTTCTTCTTGGCATCCCTGCAGGATATTGGCAGTCTGTAAAGGAATACTGCGGGATGAATTTTATTGACCAGGTGAAGCAGCCTATGCTGATTCTTCAGGGAGATGCAGACTTTCAGGTATATCCGGAAACGGATTATCAGCTGTGGAAGGACACTGTGGGGAATCGGGACAATGTTGTTTTTCACCTGTATGCAGGGCTGAATCATTTGATGATGCCTACCCAGGGAAAGCGGGACATTACAGAATATGCGGCTGCAGGCCATGTAGATCCCCAGGTGATTGATGATGTTGCAGCGTTTGTGCAGGGAGAAATCTCTTGACAAATGTTGGCTGGCAGGCTAAACTGTTGATTACAGAGCGTAGAAGAGGGACAGTACATACAGAAAGGCCCCAGAGAGAGGACGGTTGGTGAGAGTCCTTGGCCGGAAGGTATGGAACCCGCCTTGGAGCTGCCTGCGAAAGCAGGACGTACTTCCGGCGATAACGGAACAATGAGAGAATGAAGAGGACTTCAGACGGCAGACCGGTAACAGAACGATCAGAGCTGCAGCGCAGTTTCTTCATTAATCAGGGTGGTACCGCCGAAGGTAAAATAGAATGCTTACCCCGGTCCCTGTGCAGAGAATGCACGGGGGCCGGGGTTTTTGATGTTGCAGAATACCTCCGGCGGCACTCTTTCGGGTACTTTTTTTGAAAACAAATCTGTTTTCTGCGAAAAATACACCGGAAATCCGCTGGGATACGTATTTTGTCAGGCATGAAAGGAGATTAAAATGGCAAAAGACAAAAAATTAGTGGAAGCCATCACTTCCATGGAAGAAGATTTCGCACAATGGTACACAGACGTTGTGAAGAAAGCAGAACTGATTGACTACACCAGCGTAAAGGGCTGCATGGTGATCAAACCGGCAGGCTATGCCATCTGGGAGAACATCCAGCAGGAGCTGGATCGAAGATTTAAGGAGACTGGGGTGCAGAATGTATATCTGCCCATGTTTATTCCAGAGAGCCTGCTCCAGAAGGAGAAAGATCATGTGGAAGGGTTTGCCCCGGAGGTAGCCTGGGTGACTCACGGCGGTCTGGAGCCTCTCCAGGAGCGTCTCTGCGTGCGTCCCACTTCCGAGACCCTGTTTTGTGATTTTTATGCCAATGATATTCATTCTTACCGGGATTTGCCCAAGGTTTATAATCAGTGGTGTTCCGTGGTGCGGTGGGAGAAGACCACCAGACCTTTCCTGCGCTCCAGAGAATTTTTGTGGCAGGAAGGCCACACTGCTCATGCCACTGCAAAAGAGGCGGAGGAGCGCACCATTCAGATGCTGAATGTGTATGCGGATTTTTGTGAGGAAGTGCTGGCTATGCCGGTGATCCGCGGGAAAAAGACGGACAAAGAAAAATTCGCAGGGGCGGAGGCCACCTACACCATTGAGGCGCTGATGCACGATGGAAAGGCTCTTCAGTCCGGCACCAGCCACAATTTTGGAGACGGCTTTGCCAAAGCTTTTGGTATCCAGTACACGGATAAGGACAATACGCTGAAATATGTGCATCAGACCTCTTGGGGAATGACTACCCGTCTCATCGGCGCTGTGATTATGGTTCATGGAGACAACAGCGGACTGGTGCTTCCTCCCAGAATCGCTCCGGTGCAGGCCATGGTGATTCCCATTCAGCAGAAGAAGGAAGGGGTTTTAGAAAAGGCGGAGGAAGTGTGGAAGAGCCTGCAAGCTGCCGGAATCCGCGCCCGCATGGATGATTCTGACAAGAGTCCGGGCTGGAAGTTCTCAGAGCAGGAGATGCGCGGAATACCGGTGCGCATCGAGTTGGGCCCCAAGGATATTGAGGCGGGGCATGCAGTGGTAGTGCGAAGAGATACCAGGGAAAAGGCGATCGTGACCTTCGGGGAACTTACCGGAAAGATTCAGGAGATTTTAGACACTATGCAGAAGGAGATGCTGGAGCGTGCCAGAAAGCATATGGAAAGTCATACCTACACGGCTGCCACAAAAGAAGAGTTTCAGAAGATCGCAGACAATCAGCCCGGCTTTATCAAGGCTATGTGGTGCGGCGATCAGGCCTGTGAGGATGCTATCAAAGAGGAGATGGGCGTAACCTCCCGGTGTATGCCCTTTAAGCAGGAGAAAACCGGGGAGACCTGCGTCTGCTGCGGACGTCCAGCCAAGGCCATGGTTTACTGGGGAAAGGCTTATTAAGATAACATAACAAATGGAAAGCGGCTGCTGTAAAAGTAGATGAGTCATCTGCTTTTGCAGCAGCTTTGTTTTTTTATTGAAAGGAAAGTAAATTTTCTTTCTATAAAAGAAAAATGCTTGGCAGGATCGCACTGCGGCGGCAGGAAAAACGTGGCCAAAACGGTTCAATCCAGGCGGAGAAGTCTGCATGGAGCTCCCGGCAGCATGCAGCATTCCATTCCTCCTAGCAGCGAAAAAATTTTAATTTTAAAAATGAAAAACACAAAATATTAAACGTATAAAAACAAATTCCGTAAAATTTTTTGAATTTTTGTAAGAAATGGGATTGACGGATAGGTTTTTTGAGGGTAAAATGGTCACATGAGTTTTCCGGAGGCGTTTTTCCAAAAGTTTTTGGAAAAGCGGACAGGAGGAAAAGGACAGGAGGAAAGGATTATGAAAAAATTAGTGAAAGTGGCCAGTGCGGCTCTGGCAGCAAGTATGGTATTATCCACAGCAGCTTTTGCAGAGGGAGAGACATTTAAGATCGGCGGCATCGGTCCTTTAAGCGGCGGCGCAGCCGTATACGGCCAGGCGGTTATGAATGCTATTCAGATCGCAGTAGATGAGATCAATGAGGCGGGAGGAATCAATGGCTATCAGGTGGAATTCAATCCCCAGGATGATGAGCATGACACAGAGAAAGCAGTGAATGCTTACAATACCTTGAAGGACTGGGGAATGCAGATGCTTCTGGGAACAGTTACTTCCAAGCCCTGCGCAGCAGTAGTGGCGGAGACCTCCGCTGACAATCTATTTCAGCTGACTCCTTCCGGATCTGCGGTAGAGAGTATTGCAGGGGAAAATGCATTTCGCGTTTGCTTCTCTGACCCTAACCAGGGTGCAGCTTCCGCTCAGTATATTGGCGAACATGGGCTGGCAGAGAAAGTGGCGGTGATTTACAACAGCCAGGATGTATATTCTTCCGGCATTTATAATACGTTTGCTGCAGAGGCACAGAATCAGCCCTTTGAGGTGGTAGCGGCAGAAGCTTTCACTGAGGACAGCAAGACCGACTTTACGGTTCAGCTTCAGAAAGCAAAAGATGCGGGGGCGGATATGGTATTCCTTCCCATTTACTACTCTGAAGCAGCACTGATTTTGACCCAGGCCAACAGCATGGGATTTGCACCTACCTTCTTTGGATGCGATGGATTGGACGGCCTGCTGGCAGTGGACGATTTTGATACTGCACTGGCTGAAGGCGTTATGCTTTTGACACCGTTCGTTGCAGACGCAGAGGACGAGGCGACTCAGGCCTTTGTTTCCAAATATCAGGAAGCCTACACAGACGTTCCGAATCAGTTTGCAGCAGATGCTTACGATGGCATGTATATTATCAAGGCAGCAGCAGAGCAGGCAGGTATTACTCCGGATATGAGCGTTTCTGATATCTGCGAAGCTATGAAGGTTGCTATGACAGAGATTACTTATGACGGCCTTACCGGTGAGGGAACCACCTGGGGAGCAGACGGAGAACCGAACAAGGCTCCGAAGGCTATGGTGATTAAGGACGGCGCTTACACAGCAATGTAAGAGTTCGGAAGAAGGCTCGGGAAGCCTTAAAGAAGCTCTGACAGATGGAATATCCGCAGCAGGCTGCGGGAAAAAAGCAAGATTGGACAGCGGGGGCTGTTGCAGGAAGGTTTTCGGAGAAGTGATAAGGGCACATTCGGAACCGATTTCCTGCGGCGGCCCCGCTATTGCTAAAATTGGGAAAGAATAAAAGTATGAGAGGTGTACTATGAGTTTTCTGAATTATTTGATCAGCGGCATCAGCCTGGGAAGCGTATACGCCATTATCGCTTTGGGATATACCATGGTGTACGGCATTGCCAAGATGCTGAATTTTGCCCACGGCGATGTGATTATGGTGGGAGCTTATGTGGTATTTACCGCAGTGTCTACCTGGGGGCTTCCTGCGATGCCATCGGTTCTGATCTCCATGGCAGTGTGTACGCTGCTGGGGGTTATGATAGAAAAGATCGCTTACAAGCCGCTTAGAAATGCAGCTTCCCCACTGGCAGTTCTGATCACTGCCATTGGTGTCAGTTATTTTTTGCAGAATCTGGCGCTGCTGGTATTCGGTTCCAATACCAAGTCTTTTACCAGTGTGGTACCTTTTCCAGCGCTGCAGCTGGCGGGCGGGCAGCTCACCATTACATCGGTGACCATTGTTACGATTCTGGCTTGCATTCTCATCGTGTTGGGCCTGACTGCATTTGTCAATAAGACGAAACCAGGCCAGGCCATGCTGGCGGTGTCTGAGGATAAGGGAGCGGCCCAGCTGATGGGCATCAATGTAAACGCTACCATTGCCTTGACTTTTGCCATTGGCTCTGCCCTGGCGGCCATTGCAGGAGTGCTTCTTTGCTCTGCCTATCCTTCCCTGACCCCCTACACCGGCTCCATGCCGGGTATCAAGGCCTTTGTGGCAGCAGTATTTGGCGGGATCGGTTCCATTCCGGGAGCTATGATCGGCGGTATTCTTCTTGGTATCATTGAGATTTTCGGAAAGGCATATATCTCCGCACAGATGGCGGACGCCATTGTGTTTGCGGTGCTGATTGTGGTGCTGCTGGTGAAACCTACCGGACTTTTGGGTAAGAAGATTCAGGAAAAGGTATAGAGGGAGGAACTTATGAAAAGGAAGATGAATAAAACTGCAAAGCAGAATGCCCTCACCTACGGTATGGTGATCGCGGCGTTTGCGGTTATGCAGATCATGATAAGCACAGGACATATTTCCAGTTCTCTGGAAGGACTTCTGATCCCCTTTTGCTACTATGCGATTTTGGCGGTTTCTCTGAATTTGGTAGTGGGTATTCTGGGAGAGCTGAGTTTGGGCCATGCAGGATTTATGTGCGTGGGCGCTTTTGCCAGCGCCTTTTTCACAAAATGTATGACAGAGGCGATTCCCAACAGCCTGGTGCGTTTTCTCCTGGCTCTGGTGATCGGCGCAGTGGCAGCCGGTATTTTCGGCATTCTCATTGGTATTCCGGTACTGCGGCTTCGGGGAGATTACCTGGCCATTGTGACCTTGGCTTTTGGAGAGATCATTAAAAACCTGGTGAATGTATTGTACATAGGAAAAGACAGCAAGGGTTTTCATTTTTCTATGAAGGATTCCTTTTCCTTAGGGCTGGAGCCGGAGGGCATGATTATTGTCAATGGTCCTCAGGGAATTTCCGGGATTTCCAGAGATGCTACCTTTGGGATTGCAGTTCTTCTGGTACTGCTGACGCTGTTTATTGTGCTGCGTTTGATCCAGTCCAGAGACGGACGGGCAATCCAGGCGATTCGGGATAACCGGATCGCAGCAGAGTCGGTGGGCATTAATATTACCAAGTATAAGCTGATGGCCTTTGCCGTGTCCGCAGCTTTGGCCGGTGTGGCCGGTGTGCTGTATGCTCACAATCTGTCCACCTTAAGCGCCACTTCTAAAAACTTCGGCTACAATATGTCCATCATGATCCTGGTGTATGTGGTTCTTGGCGGTATCGGAAGCATCCGGGGGTCTGTGATTGCCCCTGTAGTGCTGAATCTGGTTCTGGATTATTTCCTGAGAAAATTCCAGATGATGGGAAACAATGTGGTGCTTCAGTTCTTAAGCGACAACCGGATGCTGGTTTACGCAGTGCTGCTGATTGCTATGATGCTCTTTAGCTGGAGCCCCAGAATGATCGAATGGCGGGAACGGGTATTTCATAAGAATGCAAAGAAGGAGGCACAATAGTTATGGCAATGCTGGAAGTAAAAAATCTGGGGATCTCCTTCGGTGGACTTCGGGCGGTAAACGGATTTGATATTAGCATTGAGAAGGGACAGCTCTACGGCCTGATCGGGCCAAACGGTGCGGGGAAAACCACTATATTTAACCTTCTTACCGGAGTATATCAGCCGGATACCGGGCGTATTGTTTTGGATGGCAGGAATCTTACCGGGAAAAAAACGATTGAGATCAGTAAGGCAGGCATCGCCCGAACCTTCCAGAACATCCGTCTGTTCTCGGGAATGACCGTTTTGGATAATGTAAAGGTAGGGCTGCACAATCATCATGTATATTCAGCTTTGGCAGGCATTCTCCACCTTCCCAGCTATCAGCGGGAAGAGAGGGAAATGGATGAAAAAGCCATGGAGCTTCTTAAAGTTTTTGATTTGGAGGATGAGGCGGAGCTTCTTGCCTCCAACCTTCCCTATGGAAAACAGAGACGGCTGGAGATAGCAAGAGCGATGGCCACAGATCCCAAGCTTTTGCTTCTGGATGAACCGGCAGCGGGCATGAATCCGCAGGAGACGCAGTCTCTTATGGATATGATCCGCTTTGTGCGGGATCATTTTGATATGACGATACTTTTGATTGAGCATGACATGAAGCTGGTATCTGGGATCTGTGAGGAACTCAGTGTACTGAATTTCGGAGAGATTCTGGCGCAGGGAAAAACGGAGGATGTGCTGAATGATCCTCAGGTCATTACTGCATATCTTGGGGAATAGGAGGACAGTGACGCTATGGCAATGCTTGAGATAAAGAATCTGGAAGTGTATTATGGCATGATACAGGCTATCAAGGGAGTTTCCTTTGAGGTGAACCAGGGAGAGATCATCGCCCTGATCGGAGCCAACGGAGCAGGAAAGACCACGATCCTGCACACTATCACCGGCCTTCTGGCCCCAAAAGGCGGTCAGGTGTTTTTTGAGGGACAGGATATCACAAAAGTGCCTGCCCACAAGATCGTGAGTCTGGGGATGGCTCACGTTCCGGAGGGACGAAGGGTGTTTGCCCAGCTTTCCGTCTATCAGAATCTGAAGATGGGAGCATACACCCGCACAGACAAAAATGAGATAGAGGCCACCCTGGAGAAGATTTATAAACGTTTTCCCAGGCTGGAGGAGCGAAAAAATCAAATGGCAGGGACGCTCTCGGGAGGGGAACAGCAGATGCTGGCTATGGGCAGGGCGCTGATGTCCAAACCCAAGATCATTCTGATGGATGAGCCTTCTATGGGATTGTCCCCTATTCTGGTCAATGAGACGTTTGACATTATCCGCAGCGTAAATGAGGCAGGTACTACTGTGCTTTTAGTGGAGCAGAATGCGAAGAAGGCTTTGGCTATTGCAGACCGGGCCTATGTGCTGGAGACCGGGAAGATCGTAGCCTCCGGGGATGCAGGCAAGCTGATGGATGATCCTGCTATCAAGAAAGCATATCTTGGAGAATAGTAAAATTCAGGAGGGATATCTATGGAAAAGGTAATTGTTACCATTGCCAGGCAGTATGGAAGCGGCGGCAAGACCATCGGACAGATGCTGGCAAAGGATCTTGGGATCAAGGCTTACAGCCGGGAGATTTTAAAGCTGGCTTCCGAGGACAGTGGGATCAATGAGACACTGTTTAATAAGGCAGATGAAAAACTGAAAAAAACCAGTCTGTTTGGAATTATGAAACGGGAGTATAAGGGGGAACTGATCCCGCCGGAGAGCGAGGACTTTACCTCCAATGCGAATCTGTTTAATTATCAGGCTAAGATCATTAAAAATCTGGCCCAGGAGGAGTCCTGTGTTATTATTGGCCGCTGCGGGGATTATGTGCTGAAAGGAAATCCCGATGTGGTCAGCGTGTTTGTCCACGCTTCGCCGGAGTACTGTAAGAAGCAGGCTATTGAGCGGGGAGCCTACACGGGAAAGGATGTGGAAAAATTTATCCAGAAAACCGATAAATACCGTGCGGACTATTATCACTATTATACCGGTCAGGTGTGGAATGATGCCAGAAATTATGACCTGTGCCTAAACAGCGAACGGTTGGGTTTTGAGGGCTGTGTGGAGGCCATCAAGGCATATATTAAAATCCGGTTTGGAGAGGAGCGTCTTGCGCCTTTCCTTTAGAGATGGTAAAATAATTGCATCTGCCAGGAGCCAGCTTTGCAAAGGAGCAGCTCTAACAGGTGCAATTCGTTTGGGTAAAAGAAAAAGGAGAAAAGGCGCTATGATGAAAAAACTTGCCATTGGAAATGATCATGTTGCAGTGGAGATGAAACTGGAATTAAAGCAGTATCTGGAAGAGAAGGGATACGAGGTGATCAATGTAGGAACGGACAGCCCGGAGAGTTTCAATTATCCCATCAGCGGCTATAAGGTAGCCAAGATGGTATCTTCCGGGGAAGTAGATGGAGGCATTCTCATTTGCGGAACGGGAGTGGGGATCTCTCTGGCAGCCAATAAGGTGAAGGGAATCCGTGCCTGTGTCTGCAGTGAGCCCTACTCTGCCAGACTGTCAAAACAGCACAATAATTCCAATATCATTGCGTTTGGTGCCAGAGTGATCGGCATTGAGATGGCAAAGATGATTGTGGATGAATGGCTGAATGCAGAGTTTATGGGCGGACGCCACCAGAAACGGGTGGATATGCTCATGGAGATCGAGGCGACTCAGGAACTGGAGGCAGCAAAATAGCAGCGGGCCGGAGGTGTGCACCTGAGGAGCGCAGGGGCAGGGCTTTTGGTACCCTGATCCTGTTAAAAAA
Organism: uncultured Lachnospiraceae bacterium; assembly: GCA_905207905.1. The sequence goes on from CAJLNC010000009.1 coordinate 19,948, forward strand.
TTAATACAAGTCTTAAAATCTCATGACGGAAATACAGTGGAAACGGCTATTTTAGGCTGGAGATCTGTTGGATTTCCGTCTTTTTTTGCACAAAAATTTTTGGAATTGTTTTGTGATTCACGAAAATTCTAAAAAAGATTGGGATGGAAAAATATATTTGGTGGAAATTTCCTGCAAGCAAAGATTGACAAAAATATAACGATAAAATATAATTATAAATGCGTTCATACAAAGTAGTAGAGTAAGGAAGTTTAAAGTTAAAATTGTTAAAAAAATAACGGGAAGATGAAAGGAGATCACATGAGCAGTAAGATTACCATTATTGGGGCAGGAAGTGTTGGATCTACGATTGCCTATACCTTATCCCACGATGCCATTGCGTCAGAGATCGTTATGATTGATGTCAACAAGGAGAAGGTGCAGGGTGAGGTTATGGATATTGAGCAGGGTACCTGTTTCCGCAATCCCATTTCCATCATTGCAGGCGAGTATGAGGATGCCAGAGATTCAGATATTGTGATCATTACTTCCGGAATTGCCAGAAAACCGGGCCAGACCAGAATTGAGCTGACCAAGACAAATGTCGAGATTTTAAAGCAGATCACACCGGAGATTGTAAAAGTGGCTCCCAAGGCGCTTTACATTATTGTAAGCAATCCGGTGGATGTTCTCACCTATGTATTTACCAAGATTTCCGGACTTCCGGAGAATCAGGTGATTGGTTCCGGCACTATACTGGACACTGCCCGTCTCCGTTATCATCTGTCTGAACATTTTAAAGTGGCCCAGAAGAACATTCACGCCTATGTGTATGGAGAGCATGGAGATTCTTCCTTTGTACCCTGGAGCGGAGCCTACATCTCCGGCGTCAGCGTGGATGAATATTACAAACTGATGCAGAGCCTGGGAAAAGATGTAAAGCCTCTGGATAAGGAAGCCACTGCAGAGTATGTACACAAATCCGGCGGCGTGGTGATTGCCAACAAGGGAGCTACCTTCTATGCGGTGTCTACCTCTGTCTGTCACCTGTGCGGAATTTTGCTTTCCGCATCGGATTCCATTGCTACGGTATCTTCTATGATGCATGGAGAGTATGGGATCGAGGATGTGTGCCTGAGCACACTGACTCTGGTAGGACCCAACGGTATCCAGGGCAAGGTACCCATGCGCATGAACCAGAAAGAGATCGAACAGTTACGAGCCAGCGCAGATGCGCTGAAGGCTGTGATTGCTCAGATTGACCTGTAAAGGGTTGATAAAAAATAAAAGTTTCGAGACGGCTGCCGGAAGGCTTTCTATTTGGCTGGTGCGGCAGATATGCCGGATAAATTCGGAACAGTTCTGTAAATGAATAAGATTCCATATCGGAACGGATATTTAGAGAAGGGGTCTGCAGACTTCCTGCCTGAAGGTTTCTTTGGATGATTTCTTCCAGCGGAGATGAAGAGTTTTGGAGGAGAACGCCAAAGGAGCTGTCCGGGCAGCCTGTTTGCAGTCCCCTCAGTTATAGGTATCCGGGGCAGGCTCAGGGCATATACAGGGCAGGCTCTCAGACAAAATATGCAGGAAGGATACATTAGTCTATGAAGTATAGTTATTATCCAGGGTGTACCCTGAGAACGAAGGCCCAGAAGCTGGACGCCTACGCAAGAGCCAGTGCAGCGGCGCTGGGCTTTGAACTGGAGGAGATACTGGAATGGCAGTGCTGCGGAGGGGTATATCCGCTGGGCAGCGATGAGATTGCCACGAAACTTTCTTCCGTCCGGGCATTGAATCATGCGAAAGAGGAAGGACAGGATCTGGTAACGCTTTGCTCCGCCTGTCATCATGTGATCAAGCGGGTCAATGATGATATGAAGCATGTGGAGGATATCCGCACCAGGGCAAACAATTATATGAAGCTTTCAGAGCCTTATGAAGGGGAGACTACGGTACTTCATTTTCTGGAGGTACTGCGGGACCGGGTAGGCTTTGATGTTTTAAAAGAGAAAGTGACAAAGCCTCTTACCGGAAAAAAGATTGGCGCCTACTATGGTTGTCTGCTCCTTCGGCCCAGCAAGATCCTGGCCTTTGATGATCCGGAAAATCCAAGGATCCTGGAGGATTTTATTCGGGCGATTGGGGCGGAGCCGGTGGTTTACCCTTACCGCAACGAGTGCTGCGGCGGCTACATCTCTCTGAAAGAAAAGCAGATGGCAAAAAATATGTGTGAGACCATCGCGGAGAGCGCGAAAGGATTTGGAGCAGAGCTTCTCATTACCGCCTGTCCCCTGTGTATGTATAATCTGAACAAGAGTGCTGGGGAAAAGCTTCCGGTGCTTTACTTTACAGAGCTTTTGGCAGAGGCTCTTGGGGTAAAGGAGCAGGTGGATGCAGAGCTTGCCAAAAAGGAAGCAGTTTATCAGAAACAGACCGGAGATGGCTGTAAGTGCCGGGGAAAGCTGGAGAAGCCGGGAGATGATGGGAGAGAAGAAGGACGGATGGAAAAACAGGACGGCGGCAACAGCGAAAATAAAAAAGAACCAGAGAAAATATGTGAGGAAGGAGGCAGGATGTTATGAACAGTAAGAAGAGACAGGCCGAGATGATACAGGAAATTAGCGGTGTGAACCCGCTAAAGTGCATGAAGTGCGGCAAATGCTCTGCCACCTGCCCCTCCTTTGATGAGATGGATATTAAGCCTCACCAGTTTGTATCCTATGTGATCAACGAGGATGTGGAGGCGCTGATGAATTCCAAGTCCCTCTGGAAATGCCTCTCCTGCTTTGCCTGCGTGGAGCGGTGTCCCAGGGATGTAAAACCTGGAAAGCTCATTGACGCGGCAAGACAGATGGTGGTGCGTCAGCGGGGAGAGGGGTATTTAAGTCCGGATGAGATACCGGAGCTTCTTGACCCGGAGCTTCCCCAGCAGCTGCTGGTTAGTGCATTCAGAAGATACAGGAGGTGAGCCTTTTGCAGAGAATAGGCGTATTTGTCTGTCATTGTGGCAGCAACATTGCAGCAACGGTGGACGTAAAGAAAGTAGTTGAGATGGCTCTCATGGAGCCGGGAGTAGTTCATGCGGAGGACTACCAGTATATGTGTTCTGAGGCCGGCCAGGCGAAGATCGGAGCGGCTATTGCCAAGAAAGGCCTTACCGGGCTGGTGGTCTGCTCCTGCTCCCCCAGAATGCATGAGACCACTTTCCGCAAGGCAGCAGAGCGGGCGGGCTTAAACCCTTACATGGTGGAGATTGCCAATATTCGTGAACACTGTTCCTGGATACATAAAGATATGGAAGAGGCCACCAAAAAGGCGGTGATTCTGATGCGGGCCGCTGTGGCTAAGGTGAATTTGAACACGCCTCTTCAGCCGGGAGAGAGCCGGGTGACCAAGCGGGCATTGGTGATTGGGGGCGGGATTGCCGGGATTCAAACCGCTTTGGATATTGCGGATGCAGGCTATGAAGTGGATATTGTGGAGAAAACACCCAGCATCGGAGGAAGGATGTCCCAGCTGGATAAGACCTTCCCAACTCTGGACTGTTCTGCCTGTATCCTGACACCTAAGATGGTAGAGGCGGCAGCCCATGAAAAGATCACCATCTACACCTACAGTGAGGTGGAAAAAGTTTCTGGTTTTGTGGGAGATTTTACTGTGGATATCCGAAAAAAAGCCAGAAGCGTAGATATGAATAAGTGTACCGGCTGCGGTGTTTGCCAGGAAAAGTGTCCTTCCAAGAAAGCCCCCAGCGAGTTTAACAGAGGATTAAATAACAGAAGCGCCATCTATACCCCCTTTGCTCAGGCAATCCCCAATGTGCCGGTGATTGACCGGGAGCACTGCATCAAGTTTCAGACCGGAAAGTGCGGCGTGTGCGCCAAGGTCTGTCAGGCAGGAGCCATTGATTATGAACAGAAGGATGAGATCATCACCCAGAAATACGGCGCCATTGTAGTGGCCACCGGATTTGATGTGATCAAGCTGGATCAGTATGACGAATACGCCTACAATCAGAGCAAAGATGTGATCACTTCCCTGGAACTGGAGCGGATTATGAATGCGGCAGGCCCTACTAAAGGACATTTGGAGCGTCTCTCCGATGGAAAAGCGCCCAAGGAGATGGTGTTTATCCAGTGCGTAGGCAGCCGCTGCGATGACAGCCGGGGGAAGAGCTACTGTTCCAAGATTTGCTGTATGTACACGGCCAAGCACGCTATGCTGATCCGGGATAAATATCCGGATGTGAATGTGACGGTCTTTTATATTGATGTGCGTACTCCGGGAAAGAATTTCGATGAATTTTACCGCAGAGCAGTGGAGCAGTACGGAGTCAATTATATTAAGGGGCAGGTGGGAAAGGTATCCCCACAGCCCAATGGAAAGCTGCTGGTGCAGGCCTCTGACCTTTTGGATAACCGGCAGATCAAGATGGAGGCAGATATGGTGGTTCTGGCGGCGGCCATTGAGCCAAATCCGGATGTGAGAAAGATCGCCACCATGCTCACTGCCAGCATTGATACCAACAATTTCCTGACAGAGGCCCATGCAAAGCTAAGACCTGTGGAGTCCCCCACAGCCGGTATTTTCTTGTCCGGTGTGTGCCAGGGGCCAAAGGATATTCCGGAGACGGTAGCACAGGCAGGAGCTGCGGCAGTAAAGGCCATCGGCCTTCTGGCCAAGGATAAGCTACTGACCAATCCCTGTACGGCTCACTCCGATGAGCTTTTGTGCAATGGCTGTTCCACCTGTGCCAATGTTTGTCCCTACGGAGCCATTACCTATGAAAACCGTCAGGTGAACGATCATGGAATTCGGGAGGAGCGCCGCATCGCAGTGGTGAATGATGCGCTCTGTCAGGGCTGCGGCGCCTGTACCGTTGCCTGCCCGTCCGGTGCTATGGATCTTCAGGGCTTCTCTAACAGACAGATTATTGCGGAGGTGGATGCGATATGCCGATGATGGAAGAAAAAAATACAGCCATGGAAACGGAAAACGGCGAATTCCGCCCCAAGATCGTGGCTTTTTGCTGCAACTGGTGCAGCTATGCGGGAGCGGACCTGGCAGGAAGCAGCCGTCTGGGCTATCCGGCGGATGTAAAGATCATCCGGGTTCCCTGTTCCTGTCGGGTGAATCCCATGTTTATCTTAAGAGCTTTTGAGAAGGGAGCGGACGGGGTGATCCTCTGCGGCTGCCATCCGGGAGATTGCCATTACAGCACCGGAAACTTTTATGCAAGAAGGCGTATGACACTGCTGTTTTCCATGCTGGATTTCATTGGTGTGGAAAACGGGCGTACCCGTGTGGAATGGGTATCTGCTGCTGAGGGTGTGAAATTTTCCACTACTATGAATGAGTTTGTGGAAAAGATTCGTTCTCTGGGCAAGAACGTAAGATTGGAGGATTTAAGATGCAGGAGCTGATCAAAAGGGCAAAAGAACTGCTGGCGGACGGAACGGTAGTCCGGGTGCTGGGCTGGAAAGCCGGAGACCTGCCTTACAATCCGGAACCGGCTTACTTTGAAAGCGAGGATGCTCTGAAGGAATTTGTGTACAACGGTTTCTGCGGAGCGAATTTAAGCAAATATATGATAGAAGCCTCCAAACTGGAGGGAAAGACTTTGGTATTTTTAAAACCCTGCGATACCTACAGCTTTAACCAGCTGATTAAGGAACACCGGGTGGATCGGGAAAAGGCCTACATCATCGGTGTGGGCTGCAAGGGAAAGCTGGATATCGAGAAGATCAAAGCCCGGGGCATCAAGGGAATTCAGAGCATTGCCGGGGCTGAGCTTACAGATCCCTGCGAGACCCTTACCATTCAGACCTTGTACGGGGAAAAGACCTGCGCTTACGCAGATGGAATGCTGGAGCGCTGCCATGTGTGCAAGGGCAAGGAACATAAAATTTACGACGAATTAATAGGGGATTCCAAGGATACCAAGGATGCAGACCGGTTTGCGTTAGTTGAGCAGATCGAGGCCATGAGTCCCCAGGAAAAATTTGCCTTTTTCCAGAAAGAGCTGAGCAAATGCATCCGCTGCAATGCCTGCCGCAATGTGTGCCCGGCCTGCAGCTGCCGCAAATGCGTTTTTGACAGCAACAAATTTGACAGTGCCCAGAAGGCAAATGCGGATTCCTTTGAGGAAAAAATGTTTCACATTATCCGGGCCTTCCATGTGGCCGGGCGGTGTACGGACTGCGGAGAGTGCAGCAGAGTCTGTCCCCAGGGGATCCCGCTGCATCTGTTTAACCGGAAATTTATCAAGGACATTGATACCTTTTACGGAGAGTTTCAGGCCGGAGAGGACAGCACCTCCAACGGTCCTCTTACCAGCTATACTATGGAGGATGTGGAGCCTGGCATTGTAGGAGAAAGGGGATAAGTCATGTATAAAATTAAAAAAGAAAAACTGACCGAATTATTCCGCTGCATCGCCTCTGCCAGAGAGCTGTACCTTCCTGTCAAGATCAGCGGGCAGGTGAATTTTGCCTCCTGGGAAGAGGGAGATGAGGTGGATCTGGACACTTTAAAGACGGTAAAATCACCCAAGGACGCTTTCTTTCCCCAGAGTGAAAGTCTCTATACCTGTAAGCAGGAGGGAAAGAAGATTAAAATTGAGCAGGCTGGATTACAGGAGCAGCAGTTTGTGGTATTCGGCATGAAGGCCTGCGATATCAAGGGCGTTCAGGTGCTGGACCGGGTATTTTTAGCAGAGCCGGTGGACACCTTTTATGCAGCCAGACGGGAGCATGGAACTATTGTGGCGCTGGCCTGCCATGAGCCGGAGGAGACCTGCTTCTGTAAGGTGTTCGGCGTGGATGCCGCAGATCCGGAAACGTCAGGAGCGGATGTGGCAGCCTGGATGCTGGGAGACGATCTTTACTGGAAACCGGTGACAGAAAAAGGATGGGAGCTTACCAGACTGGCCGGAGAGCTGCTGGAACAGGTGGAGGATCCGGAAAAGAAGGAGTCAGAGAGCGAGGGCGCATTCCTGATTCCCGAAATTCAGGAAGAAAAGACCAGGATCCGTTCCATTATCGACAAACTTCCCTATTCTCATCTTTCCCTGGAGGGGTGGAACGGGGAGGCCCTGAATGAAAAATTTAATTCTCCTTTATGGGAGGAATTGTATAAACCCTGTCTGGCCTGCGGTACCTGTACCTTTGTGTGCCCAACCTGCCAGTGCTATGACATTAAGGATTATGATACCGGACACGGGGTACAGAGATACCGCTGCTGGGATTCCTGTATGTATTCTGACTTTACGATGATGGCTCATGGCAATAACCGTACCAGCCAGATGCAGCGGTTCCGTCAGAGGTTTATGCACAAGCTGGTGTATTTTCCGGCCAACAACGAGGGAGAATACTCCTGTGTAGGCTGTGGCCGTTGTGTGGAAAAGTGTCCTGCATCCTTAAATATTGTGAAGGTGATCAAAAAGTTCTCAGAAGAGAGAAACAAACAGGGAGGTGAGCAGGTATGAGTGAACAGGAAAAAAGAGCGGATGTGGCCATGATGGAGGCAGAACATGAGTGTACCTGCAATCCCGGATACAAGAGAGATGTTCTGGTGCCTATGGTGGGAGTGATCACAGATATCCGCCAGGAGACACCAGATGTGAAGACTTTTCGGGTGAATGCGCCGGAGGGAGGAAAACTTTTTGAACATATGCCCGGCCAGTGCGCCATGGTGTGCGCTCCGGGAGTGAGCGAAGGGATGTTTTCGATTACCTCCTCTCCCACGAATCGATCGTATCAGGAGTTCAGCATCAAGCGCTGCGGTGTGCTCACGGATTACCTCCACAGTCTGGAGGTGGGGGATGAGATCACAGTGCGGGGGCCTTATGGCAACTATTTCCCGGTGGAGACAGAGCTGAAAGGAAAGAATCTTCTGTTTATCGCCGGAGGCATCGGTCTTGCTCCGCTACGGTCTGTGATCAACTATGTGCTGGATAACCGGGAGAATTACGGAACCGTAGATATTCTCTACGGCTCCCGCTCCGCAGATGATCTGGTGCAGTTGAAAGAGATCCAGGAAGTGTGGATGAAGGCAAAGGATGTGAATGTGTATCTTACCATTGACAGGGAGCAGGAGGGATGGGATGGCCATGTGGGCTTTGTCCCCAATTACCTGAAGGAGGTAGGTTTTGATACAGATAAGACAGCGCTGGTGTGCGGACCGCCCATCATGATCAAATTCGTGCTGGCGGCGCTGCAGGAGATGGGCTTTTCCAAGGATCAGGTTTATACCACTCTGGAGCTTCGGATGAAGTGCGGCATCGGAAAATGCGGCCGCTGCAACATCGGTTCCAAGTATGTGTGCAAGGACGGCCCGGTATTCCGCTGCGACGAGATCGATGAACTGCCCAATGAATATTGATCAGCAATGAGCAGCGCGAAAGATGGTGACGAGTCTCCAGCCCATGCAAGCATGGAGGAGGAGCCAAGGCACCATCATTCATGGGGCGAAGGCCCCAACCGAAATGGAGCGAAGCGGAATAGAGGTTGAGCTGCTCATTGCGGAGAATAGAAGCGAAGCGGAATTGTAAATATAGAACGAAAGGATCAAACCAACATGGAAAATATGGTGAATGTTTATTTCTTCGGGAAAAAGTACAGCGTCCCTGGGGACCTGACCATCATGACAGCTATGGAATATGCGGGTTATACCTTAAAGCGGGGCTGCGGCTGTCGCCACGGTTTCTGTGGAGCCTGCGCCACCATCTACCGGATTAAGGGAAAAAATGAGCTGAAGACCTGTCTGGCCTGCCAGACTCAGGTTGAGGAAGGAATGTATGTGGCAAGCATCCCCTTTTTCCCCACAGATAAGAGAACTTATGAGATCAATGAGATCCGTCCTACTCAGCAGATTATGATGGAGCTGTACCCAGAGATCTACAGCTGTATCGGATGTAATGCCTGTACCAAGGCCTGTCCTCAGAATCTGAATGTGATGCAGTATATTGCTTACGCCCAGAGAGGGGAATTTGAAAAATGTGCAGAGGAATCCTTTGACTGTGTGGGCTGTGGATGCTGTTCTGTCAGATGTCCAGCAGAGATCTCTCATCCCATGGTGGGACTGCTGGCAAGAAGACTGACCGGAAAGTACATAGCCCCGGAGTCTGAGCATTTAAACACAAGAGTGGAGGAGATCCACAGAGGGGATTATGATGATCTCATTGAACAGATCATGGAGAAGCCCATTACGGAAATGCAGGAACTTTACAACAACAGAGAGATAGAGAAGTAAGGAGGGAAAACCATGTTTACACCGGAAATGATGGAGTCTGTGAAAAAGGTGGAGGCCACCCGGGATATGCGGATGGGCATGGAACCCAGACGAATGACGGCAGAAGAAAAGGATGCCCTTCTGAAAGAATTTCACCCGGATTATCGGCAGGAGGCCTTTGAAGAGATTAAGATCGGCCCTAACAAGGGACAGAAGGCGCCGGCGGAGCTGGTGCATCTGCTTCATTCCAACAGCCGTCTGCTGAAAGACAAGGTGGATCTGAACAAAGTGGACTATGATGTGGATGTGCTGATCATCGGAGGCGGCGGGGCCGGCGCTTCTGCAGCCATTGAGGCTCATGAGGCCGGGGCAAAGGCCATGATCGTCACCAAGCTTCGCATTGGCGATGCCAACACCATGATGGCAGAGGGCGGTATTCAGGCAGCAGATAAAGAGAATGACTCTCCGGTACAGCACTATTTGGATGCTTTCGGAGGAGGACACTTCGCAGCCAGGCCGGAGCTTTTGCGCAGGCTGGTAATGGAGGCTCCGGATGCCATCCAGTGGCTGAACAAGCTGGGCGTGATGTTTGATAAGGATGAAGACGGAAGGATGGTTACCACCCACGGCGGAGGAACTTCCAGAAAGAGAATGCATGCCTGCAGAGATTATTCCGGCGCTGAGATCATGCGAACCCTTCGGGATGAGGTGCTGAACCGGAAGATTCCGGTGGTGGAATTTACATCAGCAGTGGAGCTGATCATGGATGAAAAAGGGCAGGCGGCAGGAGCTGTACTCTTAAATATGGAGACGGATGACTATCTGGTGGCAAGAGCCAAGACGGTGATCATCGCCACCGGAGGAGCTGGCCGGATGCATTATCAGGGCTTCCAAACCTCCAATCACTACGGGGCAACGGCAGACGGCCTGATCTTAGGTTACCGGGCAGGAGCGCCTCTTCTGTATCAGGATACCATCCAGTATCATCCTACAGGCGTGGCTTATCCATCCCAGATTTTCGGAGCGCTGGTGACAGAGAAGGTTCGTTCTCTGGGCGCCATGCTGGTGAATAAAGAAGGAGAGGCATTTATGCACCCCCTGGAAACACGGGATGTGGCGGCAGCCTCCATTATCCGGGAGTGCAAAGCAAGAGACAAAGGGGTGACCACTCCTCTTGGAAGCGGCGTATGGCTGGATACTCCTATGATCGAGCGCATCGGCGGAGAGGGAACCATTGAAAAGCGGATCCCGGCGATGCTTCGGATGTATATGAATTACGGCATTGATATGCGGAAACTTCCGATTCTGGTGTACCCCACCCTGCACTATCAGAACGGTGGTCTGGAGATTGGAGGAGAGGGCTTTACCAAGGTCATCTCCAACCTTTTGGTAGCAGGGGAAGCAGTGGGAGGCATTCACGGAAGAAACCGCCTGATGGGGAATTCTCTTCTGGATATCATCGTGTTCGGCCGTAATGCAGGAAAGGCAGCGGCAGCCAGAGCAAAAGAGGTGACTCTCGGAACCATGAATCTGGACCATGTGGAAAAATACGCAGAGGAACTGGATGCAGCCGGAGTGACCACAGGAGATGTTTCTCCCCTGCTTCTGCCGAAGTATGCAAGGCATGAGAGAGAGGAAGCGTAAGAACCCGGAAGTGTAAGAAAACGGAAGGGTGAGGGTACGCAGAAACGGGGTGCCCGGTGTGACAGAATATTTCGCTGCAGTGAGTTTTGTATGATGGGATAGGCGGAATTGTGAGAGCGTGGAGCAGGAAACCCTTCATCGGACTTTTGTTGATATCCCCGACATACAGAGAATTCTGGGGCGGAAAATTGCTTGAATGGAAAGAGAGAAGGTGCATTTACTATGGGAGTTCTTACCTGGTTTCAGGAAAATATATTCTCCAATACATTGATGATCGTATTTGTGATCGCAGTGCTTGGCTACCTGGTGGGAAGTATTAAGATTGCAGGAATCGAGCTGGGAACGGCAGGTATCCTGTTGGTAGCTCTGGTGTTCGGCCATTTTGGTTTTGAGATTCCCTCTCTGGTGAGAGAACTTGGGCTGATCTGTTTTGTGACAGCGGTAGGGTTTATTGCAGGGCCCAAGTTTTTCCGAAACTTCAAACTCAATGCCACATCCTACATTTTATTGGGAATCATCATCATTGCAGCAGGTGCGCTTACTTGTGTGGGGATCATCACAGTGGGAAAAGTGCCCACAGATATCAGCGTGGGTATGATGGCAGGAGCCCTCACCAGCACTCCCGGCCTGGCGGCAGCTCTGGAAGCTACCGGGTCTGACGCAGCTTCTGTTGGATATGGCATTGCCTATCCCTTCGGGGTGGTGGGCGTGGTGCTTTTTGTACAGCTGGTGCCCAAATTTTTAAAGACAGACATGGCGGCAGAGCGGGCCAGGTTTGAAGCGGCCTCCAATGTGGAAGTGGATGAGTATCGGAAAACCAGGAAAGAAGAGCTTTTCTATGCAGACAGTATGGGTTTTTTCCCCTTTTCCCTGGCGATTGCACTGGGGATTGTGCTGGCGAAGATCCAGATTCCTCTGCCAGGGGGAGCGGTATTTTCTCTGGGTACCTCCGGAGGCCCTTTGATTGCCGGGCTGATTTTAGGCCATTTTGGCAAGATTGGAAGGCTCAGCGTCCAGGTGGAGAAACACGTGCTGGAGTGTCTGCGGGAGTTTGGGCTGGCGCTGTTCCTCATCGGGGCTGGTGTGCAGGCTGGCGCAGGCTTTGTGGATATTTTGAAGGAACAGGGGATGCTTCTGTTTGTATACGGAGCGCTGATGACCTTGATTCCCATGTTTCTGGGATACATTTTTGCAGCCAGAGTGCTGAAGCTGAGTTTGTTTAATACATTAGGCTCCATCTGCGGAGGAATGACCAGCACACCGGCTCTTGGAACTTTGATCCGTGTGACAGAAACCGATGACGTGGCATCCGCCTATGCCGCCACTTACCCGGTGGCGCTGGTAATCGTGGTGCTGGCGTGTCAGTTTATAGGAATTTTCCTGTGAGGAAATAAATAGTGGAGGTGCAGAATTATGCGAGAGATTCAGGCGCAGCAGATTACAGATGTGGTAGAAAAATTGTGTATTGAGGCGAACCAGTATCTTCCGGAGGATGTGCAGTGCGCGATTAAAAACTGCCGTTCCCGGGAGGACTGGGAGATTGCTCAGGGGGTTCTGGATAAGATCATTGACAATTTTGAAATTGCCAAGAAGGAAAGTGTGCCCATTTGCCAGGATACTGGTATGGCCTGCGTTTTTTTGGAGATCGGTCAGGATGTGCACATTGTAGGGGGAAATCTGGCGGAGGCTGTGGATGAAGGCGTCCGCAGAGGATATGACCGTGGATATCTCAGAAAATCCGTGGTAAAAGATCCCATCCGCAGAGGAAATACAGGGGACAATACTCCAGCCATGCTCTATACAGAGATCGTTCCGGGAGAGCAGATCAAGGTGACTGTGGGCCCCAAAGGATTCGGCAGTGAGAATATGAGCGCTATCCGTATGTTTAAGCCATCCGCAGGCCTTCAGGGAATCAAGGATTTTATTCTGGAGACGGTAGAGGCAGCCGGCCCCAATCCCTGCCCGCCGATGGTAGTGGGCGTTGGTATCGGAGGCACCTTTGACAAGGCGGCTCTGCTGGCAAAGAAGGCGCTGATGCGTCCGATTGATTCCTCCAATCCGGATCCCTATTATGCAGACCTGGAAAAAGAGATGCTGGAAAAGATCAATGAACTGGGCATCGGGCCTCAGGGCTTTGGAGGAAAAACGACCGCCATTGGACTGAATATTGAGACTCTGCCCACCCACATAGCAGGAATGCCCTGCGCGATTAATATCAACTGTCATGTGACACGCCATAAATCGGAGGTGATCTAAGATGGAAAAACATATTACCCTTCCTTTGACCGAGGAACTGGCAAAAACTCTTCACGCCGGAGATACCGTATATCTTACCGGAACCATCTATACATCCAGGGATGCAGGACACAAAAGAATGTGTGAAGCACTGGCCAGAGGAGAAAAACTGCCCTTTGATCCTAAGGATGCTACGATCTACTATGTGGGTCCAACGCCTGCAAAACCGGGGCAGGTGATCGGCTCCGCAGGCCCTACCACCAGCGGCCGGATGGATGCCTATGCGCCTACCATGATGTCTGTTGGCGCAAGGGGTATGATCGGAAAGGGAGCCCGTCTTCCGGAGGTGGTGGAGGCCATGAAGAAATATCACGGGGTCTACTTCGGAGCTATTGGCGGTGCCGGAGCTTTGCTGGCAAAGTGCATTAAGAAGGCAGAGCTGATTGCCTTTGAAGATCTGGGTGCAGAGGCATTAAGAGAGCTGTATGTGGAGGAGATGCCTCTGGTGGTGATCATTGACAGCGAGGGAAACAATCTTTATGAAGACGGACGCAGAGCTTACTTGGATTCTAAAAAATAAAACAACCGTTTAGAATCGGAGAAACTGCGGCATACTCGTCGGGTCAATCTCAAAGACGGCCTTGAAACAGGGGAGCTACGGCTGCCTTTGAGATCCTGCAGAAGCTTGAAGGGTTGCAGAAAAAAGAGGATTTTTGAGACTGGAGCAGTTATGAAACAGTTACAGAGAAAAGCGTCGGAATCCTACCTGGTGGGCCTGATCCTGGCAGCAGTGGGAGGATATCTGGATGTTTATACCTACATCAGCCGGGGCGGAGTATTTGCCAATGCTCAGACCGGGAATATTGTGCTTCTGGCCATCAATCTGGCAAAGGGAGAATTGGGAAAGGCAGGGATGTATGCCCTGCCTATCGGCGCCTTTATGCTGGGCATCCTGATCACAGAGTTTGTAAAGCTGCACTTTCGCAGAACCCAGTACCTTCACTGGAGGCAGATTGTCATTGCCCTGGAACTGCTGGTGCTGTGGATCATCGCCTTTGTTCCCTCAGGGGCGTATAATGACCTGGTGAATATGGCAGTATCCTTTGTGTGTTCCATGCAGGTGGAAAGTTTCCGTTCTTTTATCGGAGGAGGCAGCTTTGCCACTACTATGTGTACGGGAAATCTGCGGACAGCCACAGAGCATTTGTTTTATGCCAGCGCCAACCATGACAGAGAAACCAGAAAGAAGAGTTTGCGTTACTATGGAATCATTCTGGTATTTATTCTGGGGGCTATCATCGGTGTGCTGCTCACAGAATCTTATGGAGAAAAATCGGTGCTGGTGGTGTGCTTGCTGCTGCTTACTGTATTTACCCTGATGTTTATTCCGGCCCATGAGGGATGACGGTTTTACTGCTTTGCAGGATCGCATTGCGGCAGACAGGAGTATTTGGCAACGTCTTCTTTTTTATTTTTGTGCTATAATCTGTACCAGGGAGTTGTATTCGTTTTGACATCATAAAAAGATAAGAATTTACCAAAAGTTTTAAGAATCATTCCATATTTACGACACATCTTTTTGGTACACTGTTCTCAGTTGGACAGGGGAGTTTTATTTACCAACAAAAATAACAGGAAGTACTGTTTATACATAACCATACGTGCCAGAGACGTAATATGTGATGGAGATTGGGAACGCCAAGACGGTTTCCGTCATATGGTTAGTACAGCGCAGGGGCGCTGGTTTATCTGCAGAAGGAAGCAGACAGACCAGCGCCCTAAACTATGAAGTTCTTTTTGCTATCGCAGCTAAAATTCTTGCTTATGGCAGAACTGTTGCCATTTTGCAGCTGCGTTGGTTTTCATTTCATTTCTTAATGCCCTGCTTTTGCAACGCTGCGCCGCACGGTCAGAAGGATACTGATCAGGCTGATCCCCAGCAGAATGTGGCCAATTCCGGCGACACCGGAAATGGCTGAATTGACAGCGGAAGAAAGTGGGGTATCCAAAACCTGAAGGATCCCGCGAATGAAAAACATAACACCAGTTAAATTCAAACCAATATGATATAAGATCAGTGCTCGTCTGGTTTTCACTTCTGTAAAAGCAAAATTTTTTTCCAACAGAAGAAGCAGCAGGAAAAATACCATGCCCAATAGAAAGTAATGAGTATGTATCACTCCGAGGGTTGTTTTGCCTGAAAAATGATTGAATTTAGTAAATTCTCGATAGAATACGCCCCCGGCCATTGCGAGGATCGCATAGAACAAAGCTGTATTTATATAATGTTTTGTCTTCATTTTTTATGATTGACACTCCTTTTTCATTGCAGAATATCCGATTAATACCGTCCAAACATAGGCGCAGGTTTTGGGGATCATCAGCATCCCGATCATAGGAACTGCATCTGCCCAAAGTACCACTGGAATGTAAAAACCAAAGCTTAGCACAATGGTCAGCCACATCCAGCGAAAGGCTTTGTCTTTTTGTTCTTTTGCACTGCGATAAAATAAAACAATGATCAAAAGTCCCAACAAAGCAAAGGGGATGTTGCGATAGATTCCCCAAGAAAGCGGCGATTCTGCACTTAACCACTGGTTTTGCGGCATCATGCACAGAACAATCCTTACACCGGCCAGAATATACACGGCGGCGGTTAAGTGATGCTGGCCCTGGATCTGATACCGCTGGCGCCAAACATAGTAGAGCAACAGATAGAAAACCGTCATGGTTACAGAGGTAATCCACTTTCCAAGACCTAAGGGGACGGTATAGTTTTCCAAACCAGTGGTACAAAGAGCGATTGCGCGAGGAACAAGATGAAAAGAATCTCCTGCGCCTAATAGGATGGCCATCCAACCGAACAGGCGGAACTGAGGATTTCCCTTGCTTCCGCGGATCATCAGGATTCCAATGGAAATAACGGAAATCAAATAGACCGCATCAAACAGAGTTTCTACGATTGCTTGCATAAATGATTCTCCTTTGTTTATGATTTATTTTCTGCTGTGGCAGCGGTTAAAACCGTTTTGCCATAGTTACAGCCAAACAATAATCCTGCTAACAAAAGCGAAGCTCCCAGGCCAGTATAGAAGACTGCAATAAACCGTTCTGGTGCCAGCCCGCTTATCCGAAGGCCAATACCGCCAATCATCATCACTGCCATAATTATAAATGCTTTTCTATCAAAAAACTTAAGAAAAAAATGCTTTGTTTTCTGATAGGACAGAATCCGGATGGTATGCTTTTTTACCAATTTTCCAAAGATAAAATATTGAAAAACGCTAAAAACTAATATGGATAGCAGGAAATTCAATATGGTTCGATGCGCAGGATAAGCCATCAAGCCAATGCGAAGGACATTGAAACCCGCTATGCTCCAGACGAAGCAGGCAAGGAGCAGCAATGTATTCCGTTTAACTTTCATGAGGTACCTCCTTTTGTGAACATTGTTCAGTTTCGGTGATAAAAAATCTCCACTATAATTAAAATTAAGTGGAAATTTTAATAAATGGTTCTGCGCACGATTTCCAATACCGCTTCCGGATCATATTCCTGACGCAGAAAAGCGGATAACATCAGGGAAAACAAAACGTTTGCAAATTTCTCCGCTGTGAATTGTTCCGTAAAGGCATGAGCCCGAATATTCCTGTCTTTTTTCAAAACAGAACTTAGTTCGTCTAAAATATGCTGCCAGGCCTGCTGCATTTGTTGTTTTCCCTCTGGTTTATCTTTCGGGATAAATCCCAAAGAGTGCAGGGTAAAAAACCCGGGATACTGTTTACTTCCATATTCCATCCGTTTATACATCCAGATAATGCAGGACAGTGTATCCTGAAACGCGGTTTCCTCCTCCGGACGATGGAAAATTTCGCACCAGACGCTTTCGACAATGGCCTTTATCAGGGCAGATTTGGAATCAAAATAATTATAAATAGATCCAATGGATACTCCGCAGGCAGCTGCAACAGATCGGATGTTGACAGAGGCCCAACCCTTCTGCTGCATCAATTGACGACTGATACTCAAAATTTCTTCTTTTGATGTCACAACTGTATTCATGCAATCACCTCAATTTGAACAATGTTCATTATATGGAAGACAGGGCATTTTGTCAAGGGCCAGCATCGAAGATCGCTTGTCTTTCCCTATAGGGAGGTTTTGCTTCTGGAAACATTAGAGTGGTGAACGGTGGTATTCACTGGAAAACCATCATTGCGCAAACCAGGGAAACATGGTATGATGTTCAGGAAAGATATGGGGCTGCGGTCGAAGAAAAATCCGGGAGGAAACGGCTCCATGGGAAGCGATCCAAAGGCAAGGGGGAAAAAGAATGGTAAAGATTTATAAGACAAAAGATTATGAGGCTATGAGCAGAAAAGCAGCTGCGATCATTGCTGCGCAGGTAGTTGCCAAACCGGACAGTGTTCTGGGTCTGGCTACCGGCTCTACACCCATTGGCGCGTACAAAAAGCTGGTGGAGTGGTATGAGAGCGGAGATCTGGACTTCTCCGAAGTGACCACTGTTAATCTGGACGAGTACAAGGGCCTTCCGGCAGAGAATGACCAGAGCTATCGGTATTTTATGAATGACAACCTGTTTGATCATGTGAACATTGATAAGAGCCGTACCTATGTGCCGGACGGAACCGAGCCGGATGCGGATAAGGCCTGTAAGGCATACGAGAAGATTGTGGCTTCCGTAGGCGGAGCAGATCTGCAGCTTCTTGGTATGGGACATAACGGACACATTGGCTTCAATGAGCCGGCAGATGTGTTTGAGAAAGAAACCCACTGTGTCAACCTGGCAGAGAGCACCATTGAAGCCAATAAGAGATTCTTTGCTTCAGCAGAGGATGTGCCCAGACAGGCGTACACTATGGGAATTGGGACGATTATGAGCGCCAAGAAAATTCTGGTGGTTGTCTCCGGAGCAGACAAGGCAGAGGCAGTGAAGAAAGCTTTCTTCGGTCCGGTGACCCCTCAGGTTCCGGCATCCATTCTTCAGCTTCACCCGGATGTAACTTTGGTGGCAGATGAGGCAGCTTTGTCCAAAATCTGAGAAGTTCATAAAAAAATATAGTGGCTGCAGTCCTATTGGCTTGGGACAATGGGTAGTTCACTTAGTTTGAGATAGGAGCCTGCGGAGGGGAACTATCCTGGGACAGAGTACCGTTTCTGTTGCGGGGCAGTTTCATTCCCGGGCTTTTCTTTTGCTGTGGGAAAGACATTTTTTTCCGTTCGATAGCATCAGTGCACAAGAGGCGTATTGTCCCCTGTACACTGATGCTAGCTTTACAGTAGAAAACCAAGAAGGACAGCTATGGGCGGGAATTGCGTTCCAAGGGCTGGTGAATGGGCAGATTTGCGGAGATAATCCTATAGGACGGGAATTATGCTTCCCAGGCTGGCACAGCGGCGGATCGGAAAAATGCGGGACAAACCATTCCGCTGCAGTAAAATTATGAAAGCAGGTGGAATATGAAAAAGTATAAGATTGAACATGGACTGGTATTTACGGACAAGTATTGTTTTGAACCAAAAACGCTGTACGTTGCAGGAGAAAAGCTGGTGACGGAGGAGGCGTATTCCGTGCTGGAGGGACCGGAGGAGCTGGTAGACGCCTCCGGCCGGTATGTGGTACCGGGATTGACAGACGTGCATTTTCACGGCTGCATGGGATATGACTGCTGCGACGGCACAGTGGAAGCATTCCGGAATATTGCAGCCTATGAGGGAAGACAGGGAGTGACTACAATTACTCCGGCTACCATGACTATGCCGGAGGAGGTGCTGATGAAGGTAGCCCATGCGGCAGCAGCGTATTCTGCCGAGTATGAGGGGGAAGGGCGGCAGCCTCAGGGGGCTGTCCTGGCAGGTCTGTACATGGAAGGGCCTTTTATCTGCCATGCAAAAAAAGGCGCCCAGAATGGAGCATATATTCAGAAGGCCAGTAAAGCTTTGGTGGAACGTCTCCAGGAAGCATCGGGAAATAAATTTAAGACCGTGGTGGTAGCTCCGGAGACGGAAGGAACTTTGGATTTTATTCGGGAGATGGCAGGGCAGATTAATATTTCCCTGGGGCATACCACCACCGACTATGATACGGCTGTGAAGGCCATGGAGGCAGGTGCCTGTGAACTGACCCATCTGTACAATGCAATGCCGCCCTACAATCATCGAAATCCAGGGCCGATTGCGGCAGCAGCAGATTTCCCCCACTGCAGGGTGGAGCTGATATGCGACGGCGTACATATCCACCCTGCGGTGGTGCGCACTACTTTTAAAATCTTTGGGGATGACAGGATCCTGATGATCAGCGACAGCATGGAGGCAGCAGGACTGGAGGACGGCTCCTATGAGCTGGGGGGCCAGAAGGTGATCGTAAAGGGAAACCGGGCAGTTTTGGAGAGCGGTACGCTGGCCGGGTCTGTAACCAATCTTATGGGATGCGTGCGTACAGCGGTGCAGCAAATGGGCATTCCTCTTTCCAGCGCCATCAAATGTGCGGCAGTGAATCCGGCCAAGGCGGTGGGAATCTACGATCGGTACGGGAGCCTGACACCGGGCAAATATGCTAATGTGGTGCTGTTGAATCAGGATATTCAGGCAGAGATGGTCTTTGTCCATGGAGCCAAGCTGTCATAGCGCTTTACGGCAGTGTATTTATTTGCAGGAGCAGCTACAGCGCTTTGCGGCAGCGTTTTTCATTTGCGGGAGCAGCTACAGCGCTTTGCGGTAGCGTTTTCATTTGCGGGAACAGCGTAACGCTTCAGGCAGTATCCTGGTATTTACGGCAGAATTTTTTTGATCGGAGTTGTCCATACTATAAGTTGAATATAGGAGAAGGAGCGTTTGCGGTGAAATGATGGAGATTTTAGAAGGAAGAGCGATCAGCAGAGGGATTGCCATAGGGACCCTGTTTTTTTATTCCAGGAATGCAAAACAGGTGAAACGCTGCAAAGTGGAGAATCCGGAAGCAGAGCTTGCCAGATATGACCAGGCAGTGGGCAGGGCTGTGGAAGAGCTGGAGGAATTGTACCAGAAGGCGTTAAAAGAGGTGGGGGCGGTTCACGCAGAAATTTTTCAGGCTCACATTCTGATGCTGGAGGATGAGGACTACCGGGATACCGTAAAAAACAGGATTCTGTCCCAGAAAGTCAATGCGGAATATGCGGTAGCTGCTGCAGGAGATCAGTTTGCCAATCTGTTTCGGCAGATGGAGGATGCGTATTTTCAGGCCAGGGCAGCAGATGTGCTGGATGTGACCGAGCGGGTGGTGGCTTTGCTTCTGGGAGAGCGGGGAGTCAAGATGCTTCCGGAGTTTCCATGTATTCTGGCGGCGGAGGATCTGGCTCCCAGCGAGACGGTGCAGATGGATAAGAGCAGGCTTTTAGGATTTATCACCAGAGCAGGTTCCGGGAATTCGCACACAGCCATATTGGCCAGAAATATGGAACTTCCGGCAATTTCCGGTATCCCGGTTTCACCGGAATGGAACGGAAAGACGGCGGTGGTAGATGGAGAGACGGGGAGGCTGCTTCTGGATCCGGATCCCGAGACTTTGCAGAAGATGAAAGAGAAGCAGAAGCAGCAGCACAGGCAGAAGGAGCTGCTGCAGAAATATCGAGGCAAGGAAAGCGTGACAGCATCAGGAAAACGGATACATCTTTACGCCAATGTAGGAGAACTCACAGATCTTGTGAGCGTTCTGGAAAATGATGCAGAGGGCATCGGTCTGTTCCGCAGCGAATTCCTTTATCTGGAAAAGAAGCAGTTTCCCACAGAGGAGGAGCAGTTTCAGGCGTATAAGACTGTGGGAGAGACAATGGCCGGGAAAAAGGTGATCATCCGCACTCTGGATATAGGGGCAGACAAGCAGGCTGACTATTTTAATCTGAAGCAGGAAGAGAATCCGGCTATGGGATATCGGGGGATCCGCATCTGCTTAGAGCAGCCGGAGATTTTTAAGACCCAGCTGCGTGCCATCTTTAGAGCCGGTGTTTACGGAAATCTTTCGGTAATGTATCCTATGATTACTTCTCTCTGGGAAGTGCAGCAGATCAAACAGATCGTCCGGGAGGTGCAGAAGGAGCTTGAAGATGCAGGGATTCCATGGAAGGAACTGGAGCAGGGCATCATGATCGAGACTCCGGCAGCTGCCCTGATCAGCGAGGAACTTGCCGGGGAGGTAGACTTTTTCAGCCTTGGAACCAATGATCTGACGCAGTACATCTTGGCTGTTGATAGACAGAATGAATGCTTGGAGCGGTTTTATGATCCCTATCATCCTGCTTTGCTGCGTTTGATTTCTCAGGTGACAGAAAACGGACATCGGGGCGGCTGTTGGGTGGGGATCTGCGGAGAGCTGGCCGGAGATCTTTCTATGACGGAAACCTTTGTCCGCATGGGGATTGATGAGCTTTCCGTCTCTCCTTCCATGGTATTGCCTGTAAGAAAGCAGATCAGTGAGATGGAGTAGTCTTAAAACGGTAGCGGTATCTGGATACGCGAGATTCATTCCTCAGCTTTGTCATGATTTCTTGACAATAAAAATTCATTTTGTTATAGTTGGAACGTGAATTTACGGAGGATGAGAAAATGAGTGAAGAGAGAGTGAGATCCCAGCCCCGGGAGAATAAAATGGGGGTAATGCCAGTAGGACGTTTGCTGGCAGGGATGGCGGTGCCCATGATGATTTCCATGCTGGTGCAGGCCTTTTACAATGTGGTTGACAGTATTTTTGTTGCAAAAATCAGTGAAAATGCGCTGAATGCCGTATCGCTGGCCTTTCCGCTGCAAAATTTGATGATCGCTGTGGCAGGAGGTACGGCAGTGGGTATGAATGCCCTGCTCTCCAGAGCCCTGGGAGCCAAAGATGAGAAAACCGTTTCCAGCGCAGCCAACACAGGCATCATTCTTACCCTGTGCAGTTTCGGCCTGTTTGCGCTGATTGGCATCTTTTTGTCAAGGCCGTTTTTTGAAGTGCAGACTAATGTTGCGGAGATCGTGGACTATGGAACCTCCTATGCCACCATCTGCCTTGGGCTGTCCATTGGACTTTTCAGTCAGTTTTGTTTTGAACGTCTGCTTCAGTCCACAGGAAAGACCAGTCTTGCTATGTGTACCCAGCTTTTGGGCGCAATCATCAACATTATCCTGGATCCTATTTTGATATTTGGTTACTTTGGTTTTCCAAGAATGGAAGTTGCGGGAGCGGCTGCCGCTACGGTGGCTGGACAGATTATTGCCGCCATTGCAGCAATCCTCGTGAATATGAAGTACAACCATGAGATCCATCTTCATCTTGGAAAGGTGCGCTGGAGTACGGCGGCAGCCAAAGAGATCTACCGGGTAGGTTTTCCTTCCATCATTATGCAGTGCATTGGGTCGGTTATGACCTTTGGCATGAACCGGATTTTGATCTCCTTTACGACTACGGCAACTGCAGTGTTTGGAGCTTACTTTAAGCTTCAGAGCTTTATCTTTATGCCCATATTCGGTCTGAACAATGGGATGGTGCCAATCATTGCTTACAATTACGGTGCCCGCAGGCCGGAGCGGGTGAAAAAGACTATCCGCCTTACCATCCTAACTGCAGTTTCTATTATGACGGTAGGATTTATTGCCTTTGAGCTGATACCGGGGATCCTGCTGTCCTTTTTCAGCGCATCAGACCATATGCTCTCCATTGGTATTCCGGCTCTGCGGATCATTGCCTTTCATTTTTTGCTGGCAGGTTTCAACATTATTGCCGGATCGGTCTGCCAGGCCATTGGGAATCCCGTGTACAGCCTGATTGTTTCTGTGTGCCGTCAGCTGTTGGTGCTTCTTCCCGCAGCCTGGATTTTATCCCGTTTTGGACAGCTGGAGCTGGTATGGCTTTCCTTCCCCATTTCGGAGGTGGTCGCCTTGATTTTAAGCGCAGTGTTCTTAAAGAAAACCATGAAGATGGCAGATAAGGCTATGGAGGCAGAGGGAAGGATATAAAATGGAATTTATCTCATCAGGCGGCGCTTCTTGTTTCTGATTAAGCGAAATTTGGGCGCAGAGTGAAATGAGGAAAATTCATTGACAAATCAATGGCAAGATGGTATAGTACATTCCAAGCAAATAAGAGGGAGTAGCTGAACATCCGGAAGGATGGTTTTGAAACCGACATCCGATGCCGAGAGGCGTCCGTATCAAATGAGATAGCAAGACTTTTATTGTGGCAGTTGTCATGATAAAAGTCTTTTTTGTATCACAGGAAGGAACTTCCTGTGATACAAAAACGCTACTCTGTTTTGAAAAGTAAAAGTTTCCGGCATCCTTGATTTGCTGATAAGAACTTGCTACAATAGCATGAATAGTCCGCGGTCCGAAACCTGCGGGCGGAAAAGGGAGGACTTCTTATGAAGGGTATTAAGACAAAAATCAAATTGTTTTTGGCCTTGGCGGCATTGATCGTAGTGGGGATTTATTACTATGTGGCTTTGCCTGCCATTAACATTCATTCCACTGACTTCTGGCTGTTTCTGATCGTAGCGCTGGTGATTTTGCTGGTAATTTCCGTTGGGCGGAAGATGATGCATCTGCAGACCAAGGAAGATTTTCGGGATCTGAGGTATGAGATCCGGGGGAGAAAATCACCAAAGGTAATTCTGGCTGTGTTGGCGGCAGTGATCGTGGTTTTTGCAGTGGGCTCTATTCTGTCATCTCCCATTGTAAATGCTAAGAAATATCACAATCTGTTGGTTCCGGAAACGGGAAATTTTGCGGAGGAGATCGAGCAGATCAGCTACAATCAGATTCCTCTGCTGGACAAAGCCAGCGCAGAACTTTTGGGAAACCGGAAAATGGGAAGTATGGTAGATATGGTTTCGCAGTTTGAGGTAAGTCCTCTGTATTCTCAGATCAATTACCAGGGACGGCCGGTGCGGGTGACGCCTCTTGTGTATGCCAGCCCCATCAAGTGGTTTACCAACCAGAGCAATGGAATTCCTGCCTACATTACCATTGATATGGCCACTCAGGATACGGAGCTTGTGAAGGTTCCAGAAGGGATCCGCTACTCAGAGTCAGAATATTTTAACCGGAATATTTACCGTCATCTGCGGTTTCAATATCCCACGTATCTGTTTGATCAGCTGAGTTTTGAGATTGATGATGAGGGAACACCCTACTGGATCTGTCCGGTAAAGGAGTTTACCATTGGCCTGTTTGGCGGCCAGACCATCGGCAAAGTTGTGTTGTGTAATGCTGTAACCGGAGAGTGCCAGTCCATGGATGTGGAAGATTGTCCCACCTGGGTGGATCGAGTTTATCCGGCAGATCTGCTGGTGCAGATGTATGATTATCATGGAACGCTGGTGAATGGTTTTATCAACAGTGTTCTGGGACAGAAGGGCTGTCTCCATACCACAGCAGGATACAATTATCTGGCCAAGGATGATGATGTGTGGGTTTATACCGGTGTGACTTCTGTAAGTGGTGACCGCTCTAATGTGGGGTTTGTTCTGATGAATCAGAGAACCAAAGAGACAAAGTATTATGAAGTAGCCGGAGCAGAGGAATATTCTGCCATGGAGTCTGCTGAGGGCCAGGTGCAGAACCTGGGATACCGGGCTACCTTCCCATTGCTTCTGAATATTTCAGGGGAGCCTACTTATTTCATTGCGCTGAAGGACAACGCAGGCTTGGTGAAAAAGTATGCGATGGTAAATATCCAGCGGTATCAGAATGTGGCTATTGGAGATACGGTGGCAGAGTGTGAGAAAACCTATGTGAAGATGCTGCGGGAGGAAGGACAGGTAGATAATACTGTGCTGACAGAGGATGCCAGCAGTGTAACCGGAACCATCCGAAGAATGGCTCAGGGTGTGGTAGATGGAAATACGCACTTCTACCTGGTGCTGGAAGGAAACGATCAGATTTATGATGTGTCTATGGCAGAGTTCATGGAGATTGTCCGGTACGATGTGGGGGATGAGATTACTTTAAGCTATCTTGCTGGAGATCCTGCGGCAACGGTGATCTCCCTGGGCGATGATTCAGGAGAACCAGAAACGGACGGCATCTCTGCGCAGCCTGAGGCGAAAAGTGAGGAAACAGAGGCGGAGACTACAGCGCCTGCCCAAGAGGTTTCCGGGGAGAGCGAGGATGGGAAGAGCGCCCCGTCTGAAGCCTGAATTGTAATGAAATAAGCGTTTGTTTCGATGATAAAAGAATCACCTTTCTTTTTCAGACGGTAATTGTCCGGCTGAGGGAGGAGGGTGATTTTTGCGTGGAGAGAATTTTATCTAAGTTTATCTTGACAAAAGTTTCTATAACGTTATAATAATTTTGAATAAAAAAAGTTATATTAAGAACTATTTAAAAAAGAACAGTTTTAAATATAATAAATGGAAAGGAGGAGGAAACTGTGAACAGGGCAAATGTGACAGACTTTTTAGTAAATAATAGAAGAATCATGAAGTTTCATGAACTGATGCTGAAGGAGATCTGCCAGGAGTACCGTCTGACTTTGGTGGAAGCTACCATCGTCAGCTTCCTGTACAATAATCCCGGAAAAGATACAGCCGGGGATATTGCGGAGCTTCGTATGCTCCAAAAGGGCAATGTGTCAACGGCTGTGGAGCTTCTGTATCAAAAAAATCTTATATCCAGGATACCGGATCGGGCGGACAGAAGAAAAATCCATCTGGTATTGACCGAAAAGGCAGCGCCCCTTGTTCAGTCTGTAGATCGAATGCAGAATGAATTCGAACAGGCGCTTTTGTCCGGTATGACTTTGGAGGATCAGAAGATTTTTTGGCAGGCAAACCGAAAAATGCGGGAAAACATTGAAAAAATGATGGATAGGAGGAGACAAAATGAAGAATGAAAAAGATTTTCTGGGAACAGAACCAGTAGGCAAGCTGCTGATGAAGCTGGCCCTTCCCACAGTGGCAGCCCAACTGATCAATATGCTTTACAATATTGTAGACAGGATCTACATCGGACATATTCCCGGAGATGGGGCAATGGCCCTTACCGGGGTGGGAGTTTGTATGCCCCTGATCATGATCGTATCCGCTTTTGCGGCTCTGGTAGGCTTTGGAGGTTCACCAAGGGCATCTATCTATATGGGGAAGGGAGACAATGAGACTGCAGAAAAGATTTTGGGAAACTGTTTTACCGCAGAACTGATCATTTCCGCAATCCTGACGGCAGCGCTGTTTTTGTGGAACCGTGACTTTCTGCTGGCTTTTGGAGCCAGCGCCAACACGGTGGAATACGGCGTGAAATATATGAATATCTATGCCGTAGGTACCGTATTTGTTCAGCTTACCCTCAGCATGAATGCATTTATCACCGCCCAGGGCTTTGCCAAGATTGGCATGCTGTCTGTTCTCATTGGAGCAGTCCTGAACATTGTGCTGGATCCAATTTTCATTTTTGGTCTGGGAATGGGCGTTCGGGGAGCGGCTGCAGCTACCGTACTGTCTCAGGCAGTCTCCTGTATCTGGGTGCTGTCCTTCCTGATGGGAAAAAAAACGTTTCTCCGTATCCGGGCCAAATATATGCGCCTGAACCCGAAGGTATTTCTGCCCTGCATCGCCCTGGGACTGGCTACCTTCATCATGCAGTCCAGCGAAAGCGTCATCTCCGTCTGCTTTAACTCTTCCCTGTTAAACTACGGCGGCGACATCGCAGTAGGAGCCATGACCATTCTCACCAGCGTCATGCAGTTCGCCATGCTGCCCCTCCAGGGCCTGGGCCAGGGAGCCCAGCCTATTATCAGCTACAACTACGGCGCCGGCAATAAGAGCCGGGTAAAGAAAGCCTACTTCCTGCTTTTAAAAAGCAGCCTGTTTTATTCCTGCCTCCTGTGGGGAGGAATCATTCTGTTCCCCACAGGATTTGCCAGCATCTTTACCTCTGACCCGCAGCTGGTAGAATTTTCTGCCAT
>CAJLNC010000010.1 GCA_905207905.1 uncultured Lachnospiraceae bacterium
GCCAGCGGCAGCAATGACAGGGAAATTGCCGATGCAATGTGGCTAATCTCTCTGTACTTCCTCCTTGATTTTTAAAAACGGCTTCCCGTTCAGATCAATCTGCATTCTTACAGTCATTTTACAAGTATACCACAGCCTCCAAAAAAAGGCTAGATATAAATTGCAGGATTCTTCATAAAATTGAGGACGAAAATTTTGGTACTGCTCACGCCACGCTCAGCCGCATGCATTTGTAGGGTAAACCGCAGCAAATTCATTCCAGCCGCTATCATCCCTTATGTTCGCCTTCCGATTGCCCTGCTAACGGGCACTCCTCCCCGGCCGATCTTCCTTCGGATCCCAAATCAGCCCCTGGCAAACCTTTTCCACCTCTGCCTCCCCCTTCAACTGCCGAAGCAGACTTAAGGAAAAGGGAACCGCCGTTCCCATGCCCCGGCTGGTGGTCACCTGCCCGGAAACCTCTACCATGTTCTCAGTCACAGACGCTCCTTCCAGCTGGTCCTCAAACCCCGGATGGCACACAGCCCGCTCTCCTTTCAGAAGTCCCAGTTTTCCCAGTACGCTGGGGGCTGCACAGATGGCTGCCAACCGTTTTCCTTGCGCCTTCGCCTCCTTCAACGTCACAGCCAGTTCCTGATGTTCTCCAAGATGCAGGGTACCCGGCATCCCTCCCGGCAATACAAACAGGGTGCCGTCTGCAAAGTCACATTCCTCAAACAGGGCATCTGCAAGCACCGGGATTCTATGGCTTCCCATCACCTGCCTGTTTCCATTGATAGAAACCGTGCACACCTCAATTCCGCCTCTTCTCAGTACATCTACCACTGTAAGGCCTTCGATTTCTTCAAATCCATCTGCCAAAAAAACATATACCTTCTCCATCTGACTGCCTTCCTTTCTTATCTTTTCCTCCGCCAGTATTCACTCATGGATATTTTAGCAGACCTTCTTCTGCTTTTCCATAGAAAAATCTTTGGTTTTATAGTGTTTCCACGACTTTCTTCAATTTTTCTGTTATTTTCCACATTTCTGTGGTATGCTCATTTTTATAATCCAAAATCAAAGGATGTTGCAAAACACCTGCAGCGGCACTTCCCTTTGCCAGTAAAACAGCAGAAACGCAATGTTTCTGACATTACTCTCTTACACAGGAGGTTACTCATGGAAATCGAACGCAAATATCTGATCCACAAGCTTCCCGAAAATCTGGAAACCTATCCCTGTCATCTCATTGAACAGGCCTATCTTTGCACTAAACCGGTGGTACGGATTCGCCGCCAGGATGACGATTATATCCTCACCTACAAAGGCTCCGGCCTGATGTCCAGGGAGGAATACAATCTTCCCCTGACAGAGTCTGCCTATGGGCACCTACTTGCCAAAGCGGACGGAACTGTGATCACCAAAAAACGATATGTGCTTCCTCTTAAAGACCATGGTGTTTCAGCGCCAAATGCCGCCCGGCCGCCCCTGGCTGCCCAGGATATCCGCCCGGTTTCAGAAACCCATTCATCTTTGGAAATGAACGCCTTAAAAATTGAACTGGACATTTTTTCCGGCGAATGGCAGGGCCTCACAATCGCAGAGGTGGAATTTCCCGAGGAAGAAACCGCCCGCCGCTTTCATCCCCCTGTATGGTTTGGGGAGGAAGTAACCTTTGACGGCCATTACCACAATTCCTGGCTCAGCCAGCACCGCAGGAGCGAACTTTGAAAAACAAGCCCGTAACTGGCAGGCTGCAACCGCCGGTTGACATATTGAAAAGCCCCGGTTGGTAGTCTGCAACCGAAAAAATTGATAAACTTACTCCAACATTCCACATAAGGAGGACCCTATTTATGATCTTTGCAGACAAATTGATTCAGCTGCGAAAAAAAAGCGGATGGTCTCAGGAGGACTTGGCAGAACAGATGAATGTATCCAGGCAATCGGTATCCAAGTGGGAGGGTGCCCAGTCTATCCCGGATCTGGAAAAAATGATACGCCTCTCCAGGCTCTTCGGTGTGAGCACCGATTATCTGTTAAAGGATGAGATCGAGGATATGCCAGGAACCAGTTCGGCTGTTGACCCTTCAAAGAACGAAACAGCGGCTTCCCTAAAAAAGGTATCTCTGGAGGAAGCCAGCCAGTTTCTTCAGGTAAAGGCTGACACTGCCAGACCCATTGCAGGTGGAACCTTTCTTTGTATTCTCTCCCCCATCTGCCTGCTGCTTCTTGGGGCTGCCAGCGAATCGCCCCGATACGGTATCCGTGAAAATACAGCCGCCGGAATCGGTATGATCGTACTGCTGACCCTTGCAGCCATTGCAGTGACTGTCTTTATTTCAAACGGCAGCAAAACAGCCCCCTACAAATATCTGGAGGAAGCCTCTTTTGAGACCGAATACGGTGTGGACGGTATGGTCCGGGAACGAAAAGCGCAGTATCAGGAACAGTATCATCGAAGCAACATTCTTGGTGCCTGTCTGTGCATCCTCTCCCTGGTTCCCCTGTTTTTGGGGATCATGATCAACGATGAAAATGATTTTCTCATGGTCATGATGCTTTCCATAATGCTGGTTCTCATTGGTATCGGTGTTTTTCTTTTTGTTCAGGCAGGCATCATCTGGGCCAGTTTTGAAAAACTGCTGCAGGAGGGCGATTACACAAAAGCGAAAAAAGAAAAACAACCTTTGCTGACCGCAGTATCCCTGATCTACTGGCTGATCGTCACTGCCATTTTCCTTGCGCTCCTCTTCGCCAGACAGAACGGATCTGACTGGGGCAACTGGCGGGAGACAGACTGGATCATCTGGCCTGTGGCAGGAGTCTTGTATCCTGCCGTGGTGATGCTCTGTAATCTGTTTACGAAAAAACGGTAGTGCTTTGAAATGAGGAGCTCATGTGCCAAACCTCCCTCTGCTCCTGGCAGATCAGACGGATTGACGCATTGGCATTCAGCCCAGCAAGGACAGAGGCGAGCTGGCGAAGCATTTGCCAGAATCAGCGTGCATTTCGATATAAAAATAAAAGAAATCGGGAATGGATGAACCAGGTGTTTCAAAAGCGAGCTTCCGATCTTACTGGATCTGCTTTCTCTCCCTGTTAAAAAATCTGCATGAAAACAAAATTTTCAGATGTATAGACATTTCCTATGCCAGAAAAACGCAAGCGATACTGGATCCAATAACCAAGTATCGCTTGCGTTTCATTTGCATCATTCTATTTCGTCAGCAATCATTCCAGTTGCTTTTGGCGATCGCCTCTGTTGCCAAATTCAACATCCAGTTTTGGCAGACCAGAAAGTATCTTACTCTTCCGTCTCTTCTTCGACTGCGGATTCCTCTGCGGTTTCTTCCACATCCTCATCCAGGTCAAAAGCTTCCTCCAGATTCAGCTCTTCTGCTTCATTTGGCTCCTTCTCAAGAAGCTCTTCCATTTCCTCCGGGAACTCCTCCTTGGAAAGCTTTTCCTCCAAAGCAGCCTGAATCTCCATCTCTGTGTTAAGACGCACATTGCGGTAGCGTTTCATACCGGTTCCGGCAGGGATCAGCTTACCGATGATTACGTTCTCCTTCAGACCGATCAGGGGATCCACCTTACCCTTGATAGCAGCCTCTGTGAGGACCTTGGTGGTTTCCTGGAAGGAAGCGGCTGATAAGAAGGAATTGGTAGCCAGAGAAGCCTTTGTGATACCCAGCATGATCTGTTTTGCCTCTGCCGGCTTTTTGCCCTCTGCAATCATCTGTTCATTGATATCTTCCAATTCCAGAGCATCCACCAGTGTACCCGGAAGCAGATCCGTATCTCCGTTATCCTCAATGCGGACCTTCTTCAGCATCTGGCGCACCAGCACCTCGATGTGCTTATCGCTGATTTCCACACCCTGAAGGCGGTATACACGCTGTACCTCGCGAAGCATGTAATCCTGCACTGCGTTGACACCCTTGATCTTTAAGATATCATGGGGATTTACACTACCTTCTGTCAGCTCGTCACCGGCCTCCAGATAAGCGCCGTCCATTACCTTGATCCTGGATCCGTAGGGGATCAGATAGGTCTTGGCAACTCCGTTCTCCTCATCTGTCACCGTGATCTCACGCTTCTTCTTGGTATCCTTGATCTCCACCCGTCCCGGAATCTCTGTGATGATAGCAAGACCCTTGGGCTTTCTGGCCTCAAACAGCTCTTCCACACGGGGAAGACCCTGGGTGATATCGCCGCCGGCCACACCGCCGGTATGGAAAGTACGCATGGTCAGCTGAGTACCCGGCTCACCGATGGACTGAGCTGCAATAATACCAACCGTCTCTCCAACCTGCACGGCCTCACCGGTAGCCATGTTGGAACCGTAGCACTTCGCGCAGATACCGTTGTGTGACTTACAGGTAAGGATGGTACGAATCTTGATCTTCTTGAAGGATTCTCCATTCTCATCCACACCGTCCTGCATAATCTTGGCAGCACGCTTGGGTGTGATCATATGGTTTGCCTTCACGATCACTTCCCCGTTCTTATCATAAATGGTCTCGCAGGAGAAACGTCCTGTGATACGTTCCTGCAGGCTCTCAATCTCTTCTTTTCCGTCTGTAAACTCTTTTACATACATACCGGGGATCTCGTCTCTGCCCTCGGCACAGTCCACATCCCGAATAATCAGCTCCTGAGATA
This sequence comes from uncultured Lachnospiraceae bacterium, assembly GCA_905207905.1. Next base: position 4,651 of record CAJLNC010000010.1, read on the forward strand.
CATCTACCATTCGTCTGGTCAGGTAACCGGAGTCCGCGGTACGAAGAGCCGTATCGGACAGACCTTTACGTGCTCCGTGAGCGGACATGAAGTACTCCAATACGTCCAGACCTTCACGGAAATTGGACTTGATGGGCAGCTCAATGGTGTGGCCGGTGGTATCTGCCATCAATCCACGCATACCTGCCAGCTGTTTGATCTGCTTATCAGAACCACGGGCGCCGGAGTCCGCCATCATAAAGATGTTGTTGTACTTATCCAGTCCTCCTAACAGCGCTTTGGTCAGCTTATCATCTGTCTCTTTCCAGGTCTCCACTACCTCTTTATAACGCTCTTCTTCTGTGATCAGACCGCGCTTGTAGTTTCTTGCGATCTTATCCACCGTATCCTGCGCCTCCTTGATCATCTGAGGCTTCTCTGGCGGCACGGTCATATCGGAAATAGATACAGTCATGGCCGCTCTGGTGGAATATTTGTAACCCATTGATTTAATATCATCCAAAACTTCAGCGGTCTTGGTGGCTCCATGGGTATTAATAACTTTTTCAAGGATCTGCTTTAAGCCCTTCTTGCCTACATGGAAGTCTACCTCCAGTTTCAGCTCATTGCCCAGAATACTCCGATCCACAAAGCCAAGATCCTGGGGCAGGATCTCATTAAACAGGAAACGGCCCAGAGTAGATTCCACGATAGCACTCTGAATCTCTCCCTCCGCATTTTTCCTGCTCATGCGGACTTTAATCTTGCTCTGCAGTGTAATGGCCTTATTTTCGTAAGCCAGAATGGCTTCATTTACATCCTTGTAGATACCGCCCTCTCCCTTTGCTCCCGGACGCTCCTGGGTCAGATAATAGATACCCAACACCATATCCTGGGAAGGAACTGCCACCGGGCCTCCGTCAGAAGGCTTCAGCAGGTTATTGGGAGATAACAGCAGGAACCGGCACTCTGCCTGGGCTTCCACAGAAAGGGGCAGATGCACAGCCATCTGGTCGCCGTCAAAGTCTGCGTTAAACGCCGTACATACCAGAGGATGCAGCTTGATAGCCTTACCTTCTACCAGAATGGGTTCAAATGCCTGAATACCCAGTCTGTGAAGAGTAGGAGCACGGTTTAACATTACCGGATGTTCTTTGATCACTTCCTCCAGCACATCCCAAACTTCCGGCTGGAGACGCTCCACCATCTTCTTGGCGTTTTTAATATTGTGAGAAGTTCCGTTGGCCACCAGCTCCTTCATAACAAAGGGCTTAAACAGCTCAATGGCCATCTCCTTCGGCAGACCGCACTGATAGATCTTCAGCTCCGGTCCTACCACGATAACGGAACGGCCGGAATAGTCTACACGCTTACCTAACAGGTTCTGACGGAAACGTCCGGACTTACCTTTCAGCATATCAGAAAGAGATTTCAGCGCCCGGTTGCCGGGACCAGTCACCGGACGGCCTCGGCGGCCGTTGTCAATCAGGGCATCCACGGCCTCCTGAAGCATTCTCTTTTCGTTTCTTACAATAATGTCAGGAGCTCCCAGCTCCAGCAGCCGTTTCAAACGGTTGTTCCGGTTGATGATCCGGCGGTACAGGTCATTTAAATCGGAGGTAGCAAAACGGCCTCCATCCAGCTGCACCATAGGACGAAGATCTGGCGGAATTACCGGGATGGCTGTCATTACCATCCACTCCGGACGGTTTCCGGACTCCCGGAAGGCCTCCACTACTTCCAGTCTCTTGATGATTCTGGCCTTTTTCTGTCCGGTGGCATCTTTTAATCCCCGGTTCAGCTCTGCGGATTCCTTTTCCAGGTCAATGGCTTCCAAAAGCTCCTTGATGGACTCAGCGCCCATACCTACCCGGAAGGTGTCTCCCCACTTTTCTCTGGCATCCTGATACTCCCGCTCTGTCAGCACCTGCTTGTAGGACAGGTCGCTGGTGCCTTTATCCAGCACAATGTAATTGGCAAAATAGAGCACCTTCTCCAGAGTTCTGGGAGACAGATCCAGAATCAGCCCCATTCTGGAAGGAATTCCCTTGAAGTACCAGATATGGGATACCGGAGCTGCCAGGTCGATATGTCCCATACGCTCACGGCGCACAGAAGCCTTTGTGACTTCCACGCCGCAGCGGTCGCAGACAACGCCTTTATAACGAATTTTTTTATATTTACCACAGTGACACTCCCAATCCTTGCTGGGACCAAAAATACGCTCACAGTACAGACCGTCTTTTTCCGGCTTCAGCGTCCTGTAGTTAATGGTTTCCGGCTTTTTTACCTCCCCGTGGGACCACTCTCTGATCTTTTCCGGAGATGCCAGGCCGATTTTAATTGCGTCAAACGTCATCGGCTGATACGTTTCATTGTTTGTAATTTCTGGCATGATGGTACTCCTTTCACTCTTCGTCAAAGCTTTCATCCAGGTCTATAAAATCATCCTCTTCGCTGGTCTCTTCTTCCACATCCACCAGTTCTTCTCCTGCGAACTCCTGCTGGCTGAAGCCGTGAGCGCCAAATGATTCGTTCTGATTGTATTTTCTGTCACCCTCGATCACTGAACGAAGATCCGTATCACCGTAATCAACAGTTTCCATAATCTCAACTTCTGTATTGTCTTCTCTCAAGACTCTCACATCCAGTCCAAGAGACTGCAGCTCCTTCAGCAATACTTTGAAGGACTCAGGAACTCCCGGTTCCGGAATGTTATCTCCCTTGATAATGGCCTCATAGGTCTTTACACGTCCAACCACATCATCGGATTTCACGGTCAGGATCTCCTGCAATGTGTAAGACGCACCGTAAGCCTCCAGAGCCCAAACCTCCATCTCTCCGAAACGCTGTCCGCCGAACTGAGCCTTACCGCCCAGAGGCTGCTGAGTAACCAGAGAGTAGGGGCCGGTAGAACGGGCATGAATCTTATCGTCTACCAGATGATGGAGCTTCAGATAATGCATGTGTCCGATGGTGGTAGGGCTGTCGAAGTATTCGCCGGTACGGCCATCCCGCAGCAGCACCTTACCGTCTCTGGAAATGGGCACGCCCTTCCAGAGTGCTCTGTGATCCCGGTTCTCATACAGATAATCCAGAACCTCCGGCAGCAGCTCATCTCCATGCTTTTCTTTAAATTCATCCCACTCCAGATTCACATAATCATTGGCCAGATCCAGAGTGTCCATAATATCATCCTCGTTCGCGCCGTCAAACACTGGAGTTGCCACGTTAAAGCCAAGAGCCTTGGCTGCCAGACTTAAATGGATCTCCAATACCTGTCCGATATTCATACGGGACGGCACGCCCAGAGGATTCAACACGATGTCCAGGGGACGTCCATTGGGCAGGAAGGGCATATCTTCCACCGGAAGCACACGGGAAACCACACCCTTATTACCGTGACGGCCTGCCATCTTATCACCCACAGAGATCTTTCTCTTCTGGGCAATGTAAATGCGCACAGACTGGTTTACTCCCGGAGGCAGTTCATCGCCGTTCTCTCTGGTAAAGATCTTGGCATCCACTACGATGCCGTACTCACCGTGGGGAACCTTCAGGGAGGTGTCTCTCACCTCTCTGGCCTTCTCACCAAAAATGGCTCTCAGCAGCCGCTCCTCAGCAGTCAGTTCCGTCTCTCCCTTGGGGGTTACCTTACCTACCAGGATATCTCCTGCACGAACCTCCGCGCCAATGCGGATGATTCCTCTCTCATCCAGATCCTTCAGGGCATCGTCTCCAACACCTGGAACGTCTCTGGTAATCTCCTCCGGTCCCAGCTTGGTATCCCGGGACTCTGCCTCATATTCTTCAATATGAATGGAGGTATATACATCATCCATAACCAGCTTTTCGCTTAACAGAACCGCATCCTCGTAGTTATAACCTTCCCAGGTCATAAATCCGATCAGGGGGTTCTTTCCAAGAGCGATCTCACCCATGGAGGTGGATGCTCCGTCTGCGATCACAGCGCCTGCCTCAACCCGTTCCCCCTTAGAGACGATGGGTCTCTGGTTATAACAGTTGCTCTGGTTACTTCTTACAAATTTTCTCAGACGATACTCATCCTTCGTGCCGTCCTCCGCCTTGATCACAATCCGCTTGGACTCTGCACATTCCACTACACCGGCCCGCTTTGCCACCACGCAGACACCGGAGTCCACAGCAGCTTTCACTTCCATACCGGTTCCCACTACCGGAGCTTCGGTGGTGAGAAGAGGCACTGCCTGACGTTGCATGTTGGATCCCATCAGAGCACGGTTGGCGTCATCGTTCTGCAGGAAGGGAATCAGCGCCGTAGCTACGGAGAATACCATCTTCGGGGACACGTCCATGTACTCAAAACGGGTTCTCTCATACTCCTGGGTCTCATCCTGATAACGGCCGGACACATTCTTATTGATAAAGTGTCCTTCCTCATCCAGAGGCGTATTCGCCTGAGCTACATGGTAATTATCTTCCTCATCTGCAGTCATATAAACCACATCTTCCGTAACTCTGGGATTCTGAGGATCGCTTCTGTCTACCACCCGGTAGGGGGCCTCCACAAATCCATATTCATTGATCCGGGCATAGCATGCCAGGGAGTTGATCAGTCCGATATTGGGACCCTCAGGCGTCTCAATAGGACACATTCTTCCATAATGGGAATAGTGAACGTCTCGCACCTCGAAACCGGCGCGGTCTCTGGAAAGACCGCCAGGGCCCAGGGCAGACAGACGGCGCTTATGGGTCAGCTCACCCAACGGGTTGTTCTGATCCATGAACTGGGACAGCTGGGAAGATCCGAAGAACTCCTTCACAGCAGCCGTCACCGGTTTGATATTAATGAGAGACTGGGGTGTGATTCCCTCCAGCTCCTGAGTGGTCATTCGCTCACGTACCACTCTCTCCAGTCTGGAGAGACCGATGCGGTACTGGTTCTGAAGCAGCTCTCCCACAGCACGGATCCGGCGGTTGCCCAGATGGTCAATGTCATCCTCATTGCCAAGGCCGTACTCCAGATGCATATTGTAGTTAATAGAAGCAATGATATCTTCCTTAGTAATATGTTTGGGAATCAGCTCATGTACCGACCTGCGGATAGCATCTTTGCGCTCCTCCTCATCGGTATATTCTTCCAGTATCTTTTTTAAAGCCGGGTAATATACTAATTCTGTAATTCCGAGATCCTTGGGATTGCATTCTACGTATTTGGTCAGATCCACCATCATACTGGAGAGCACTTTCACATTGCGCTCCTCTGTCTGGATCATCACATAGGGTACGCCTGCGTTCTGGATCTCATCTGCCAGCTCTCTGGTCACCTGAGTACCTGCCTCAGCCAGGATCTCTCCGGTATTCTCATCCACCACATCCTCTGCCAGGAACTGCCCGGTGATCCGATTTCTGAGAAGCAGCTTTTTGTTGAATTTATAACGGCCCACTTTTGCCAGATCGTATCTTCTGGCATCAAAGAACATGCTGGTGATCAGACTCTCTGCGCTCTCCACTGCCAGAGGCTCGCCGGGGCGAATCTTCTTATACAGCTCCAAAAGGCCGTCCTGATAGCTCTCTGCGGTATCCTTGGTAAGGCTGGCCAGAATCTTGGGCTCCTCCCCGAACAGTTCCAGGATTTCCGCATTGGTTCCAAAGCCCAGAGCCCGGATCAGCACCGTGATGGGCACCTTTCTGGTTCTATCTACACGAACATAGAAAACATCATTGGAGTCTGTCTCATATTCCAGCCATGCACCACGGTTGGGAATAACGGTACAGGAATAAAGTTCTTTACCTATCTTATCATGGGCGATTCCATAATAAATACCAGGAGAACGCACCAGCTGACTGACGATAACACGCTCAGCACCATTGATCACGAAGGTGCCGGTGTCTGTCATCAACGGCAGATCACCCATGAAAATATCATGCTCACTGATCTCATCATTCTCTTTATTATGGAGTCTTACCTTTACTTTCAACGGTGCCGCAAATGTAGCATCATGCTCTGCGCACTGCTCAATGGTGTACTTAGTGTCATTCACGCACAGTGTAAAATCCACGAATTCCAGACTGAGTTTTCCGCTGTAGTCCTCAATCGGGGAAATATCATCAAAGACCTCTTTGAGTCCCTCATCCAGAAACCACTGGTAGGAATCTTTCTGAACCTCAATGAGATTCGGCATCTCAAGAACTTCCTTCTGACGTGAATAACTCATACGAAAGCTTTTACCATTAGCAATGGGACGTATCCTGTTTTTCTCCATTGATGTTTCACCTCTGTTCTTTCTGCAAGTTTGTTCGAAACTTCGGAGTATGACCCGCCTGAATTAGGCAACACAAACACACTTCAGGGCGTACTACGCCCTGGGCATACTCCTGCACAATAGTGCAACCTACACTCTAGCACAATCCGGCACAGTTGTCAATCCTTTTTTTATACAAAAAAGAAGTCTGTCAGCAGACTTTTTCGACTGCAGCAGATCGCTTTGGCAATGTCTCTCCCGGCCGCAGCCATGCAATCCTGCCAAGCATTTTTGTTTTATTAGGAAGGAATTTCCTAAGGAAATAAAAAAACTGCCGAAAAAGATTCCGGCAGTTCTCCACTCTGGCCCGGGCCTTCGCCCGCAGCCATCCTTTGTCATTCTTATTTCAGAGTAACCTTTGCTCCCTCTGCTTCCAGTTTGGTCTTCATCTCTTCAGCCTCAGCCTTGGATGCGCCCTCTTTGATTACCTTCGGAGCGTTGTCAACTACTTCTTTAGCTTCCTTCAGGCCAAGTCCAGTAGCCTCACGAACTACTTTGATAACCTTAACCTTGTTCGGTCCGATCTCAGTCAGCTCTACATCGAACTCGTCCTTCTCCTCGGCTGCCTCAGCTGCGCCAGCACCTGCTGCTGCAACTACAACGCCTGCTGCTGCGGATACACCGAACTCTTCTTCACAAGCTTTTACTAATTCATTTAACTCTAATACGGATAACTCTTTGATAGCTTCGATAAACTCAGCGGTAGTTAATTTTGCCATTTTATTTTCCTCCATTTTTCTTTTTTGTTTTTGTAAATAATACGGTTTTGCCGTTTCTCAACGCCTGTCCCTGCCAGGCCTTTCAGCACTTATGCCTGCTTCTCTGCGATCTGATTAAGAACACGAGCCAGGTTGGTGATGGGTGACTGGATGCTTCCAAGCAATTTGCCAAGCAATTCTTCTCTTGACGGAACGGTTGCCAGAGCATTTACGCCCTTTTCATCGTAATAATTGCCTTCTACGATACCAGCGATCATCTTCAGAGTAGGAGCAGTTTTTGCATACTTTGCAATGATTCTTGCAGGAGCTGTAGCGTCATCTTTGGAAATAGCGATGGCGTTGGGGCCCTCCAGATGTTCACACAAGGGTTCACATTCGGTACCCTTGAATGCAAAGTTCATCATTGTGTTCTTGTATACCTTGTAAGTAATGCCAGCTTCTCTTAACTCTTTACGAAGAGCAGTGTCTGCCTCTACATTAATTCCGCAGTAAGTAACCAGAACCACTGACTGAGCATCTTTGATATTTGCAGAAATCTCATCTACTACTGGTTTCTTCAGTTCAACTTTTGCCATGAATGGTGCACCTCCTTATAGATTTTGTGTGCCGCCGTATGTTTCCGACTTTTATACCTTCAAAAGATCCCAGCGGAATCTTCCAAAATAGAGAAGTCTTCTCGCAGACTTTTCCGTCTGCGCTGGGCTGCCTCTGCCACATCCTTTCGATGCGCCGCAGAGCGATCCCTCAGAGCGTTTTTTATTTCACAGAAAAACGTTTTTCACAAAATAAAAAACCTCTCTGGAAGACAGAGAGGTACATTTCTTTTATCAGAAATCTTTACTCCTCGGCAGGCGTTTTCTCCTTATGCCTTTCGGCACCTGCTGTCTTCGGCAGTCATCTTTCATAAATTACCACAGGAATACGATTTTGTCAAGAACTTTTTCCAGTTTCTCCGGCAGCTGTTTCTCCGGCGCCTTTTTCATCCCTCAGCAGCTTTTCCATCTTCAGCAGCTTTCCAGTTCCTTCAGCAGCCGTTCATATACTTCTTCCAGCTTTTGGGGATCCTGGCAGTAAGTATGATTGTTTACGAATACTTCTCCCAGAAGTCTATCGTGAAGGGCTTCCTCGTTTTCTCTTAGCAGCCCCCACAAAGCGGCGTCCTCCGCTCCCCTCCGCTGGGCCTCCAGGCGCATTCCAATTTCAGGCCCCCCAGGTCCCGGATACACCAGAAAAGAATCGCCGCAGGGAAAATTTGTTCCGATACCTGTATCATTGGGACAGCTGGTTCCCCGGAAAGGATCCATTCCCTCCGGAAACTGATTAAACCCCCAGTGAAGAAAGCCTTGAATCCTGTTTTTGGCACACCCCCAGAACAGAAGACGTCCACGGATAAGAGGGAAATCTAAAAAACGATTCAGCCACCATCCTTCCGGGCTGCAGCATACATACGTCCAAACCTGCTCGCCCAGCCGGATCAGACGGTCGAATTCTTCTTTTCTGGCTTCATACCCGGCTGTCCCCGGCACCCAGACATCCACTCCTCCGTAAAAGCCTGCACTTTCCACCGCTTCAATCACAGAAACCCCCGGTAGATATTTGCGCAAAATGGAGGCCGCCAGATAATACTCGCGCCGCCTGGCTTCCAAATCTTCCGGCTTCTTGTAATGAATGTCAGGCTCATCATGGATATGAAAAAGCACTTGTTTCTCCCAACCATGGAATCTTAAATATTTTGCCAGGCTTTTTACCAGCTCTACGGTATGGGCATACCCTTCCAGGGTATCAAATTTCAGGCCTGTCTCTAAACTGCACACAAAGGAATCCGTATACATATTCGGTTCTCCGTTCTCCAGAAATCCCCGGTGCAGCAGAGTTCCAAGCTCCATTCTTTTCATTCCTGCATCAAAAAAACACTGAATCATGGGGGTGAGATATTCAAAGTCAAATTTCCAGGGAGATTTGGATACCACGCACCGGTCATCCAGTGTAATGAAAAAAATATTCTGGTGCATCCTGCGCATGGCCGCTCCATATTTTCCAAGCATCTCCAGAAACCCTTGCGTCCCCTCCTCCACCTGATGAAAACGACAGATGGCCTCTCTGGAAAACCAGTTTGTTACCCAAAAGGCATCTTCCGGAATCCTTACCTTATATACCTGAATTTCAAGAATACAGGTACAGTTCCCCTCCCAAAATACACCCTGAAGTCTGAGCCTGTGACAGCCAGGCTCCAGCTGCGGCAGCCCTTTCAGGCACAGATACACTGCGCACCGTCCCTCCTTTACCGGGATCTTTCCGTCCTGCCTGCGGCAAAGACAATCATACACCCGAAAGGGCGCCTTCTTCGAGGCATACTCCGGTTTTTCAGCACCGGTTTCCAGCACCATCGCCCCTCCCTGGCTGATTCCATCCCCGGTATTATACTCCACCGGTACCGGCTTCATCTCATACCACTCTGCCTCAAAACCATCTCCCTCCAGCGTCAGTTCCCCTTCTGTCCCCGCTGTCTGAAAAAGAAGCTGGATGCCAGGCATGCCGTTCAAAGGCATGGCCAGCCTGATCTGTTCCGGCACTTCCCCCAGTTCACTATCCGGATAAAGAAATTCCTCCCTGGCTGTAATTACTCCTCTGATCTCTTTTCTCTCCATAATTTTCTCCCTGTTCGCTGCTGCTTCTTCTGCCTTCACCGCTTCTCCCAGGATGCCTCCTCCATTCCGGTTTCACACCCTCCCAGGATACTGTCCGCCTTTCCGGTTTCACGCCCCAGCTCCACTCTCAGCTCTGCCTTTTCCGATTTTTTATCGTCTCAGACTGATCTGCTCCCCTCCGTTCTTTCGGGAGCGCTCTGCCGCCAGCGCCATCCGATGGCTCTCCAGAGAAGACTCCAAGTCCGTAATAGAAGGACTTTGTTTTCCCAGCATGACATAATCCGCAAACTGCTCCAACATTCTCAAATCACCCCCGCCATGTCCCCTGAAATCCCGGTTTTCTTTCTCCAGATCAATGATTCTGGTCTTTCCCCCAAATGGAGTATAGCGCAGCTTCTTTTCTGACATATAGCCCTCCAGTTCCCCCAAAGTTCCCATAATCTTGATATAACGGTCGCAGCGGGCGCTGAATGCACACATAGAAAACGTGACCGTGATCTCCCCCTCCATCTGGAGATTCACTACCTGGTGATCCACCACATCATTGTCACAGTGATACACGCATCTCCCGTAAGGCCCTTCCTGCAAAGCCTTTCTCACCCGCTCCTCCGTAGGATTCTGCACCACTGTATTCACCGGCCAGTCATCCGTATAACGAACCCCGGTCCTTTCATCTGTAATATAAATTTTTTCTGCATCGTAAGGACACTGCTCCTTGGCTCTGCAGCCTTCCAGACACCGGAAAGCTGCCCCTTCCGGGGCATACTCCTCCTTAAAATGGGACAGCATTCCAAAGGAGGAAACGCTTTGGCAGCCTCCGCCGCACAGCCACACAAACAGATCCATATCATGGCAGCACTTTGCCAGAATCATGGGACTGGTCTCCTCTTCCCTGCGCCAGTTTCCCCGCACAAAGGAATGCGCCTGATGAAAATATCCCACATCCTCTCTGGCTTGGATGGTCAAAATCCGTCCCAGCCGCCCCTGCCCTATCAGTTCTTTGATCTTCCCATAAAAGGGAGTATACCGAAGCACATGGCAGACGCATACCTTCCGGCCATACCTGCTGGCAGCCTGAAGAAGCCGCCTGCATTCCTGTTCACTGGCAGACACCGGCTTTTCCAAAAGCAGATCGTATCCTTTTTCCAGCGCAGCCACCGCATGGTTTACATGGTCCTGATCCTGACTGCAGATAAACAGAACGTCCGCCAGCTTCTCCTCTGCCAGCATCTGTTCCCCACTTGAAAAGCAAACCTCCTCCTTCAGTCCATACAGCCTTCTTGCCTCCGCCAGCCTCTCCGGTTTTAAATCTGCCGCTGCCACCAGCTCCATCTTCTCCGGAAATTCCTGGATGCCTTTGGCATACACATCCAATCCCCTGCTTCCAAGCCCCAAAATCGCAACCTTCATTTTTCTGTCCATGTCCCGATACTCCTTTTTCCTTATAGAGTTTTTTGCTTATAGAGGTTCGAGTGTCAAAATCCCTGGTCTGATCCTCTATAAGCTACAATAAGGTAGAGAATACCACGTTTTCTTCCTCCACACAATCCACTGCTTTTTCAAACTGAATGATCCCATGGTACTTCTCACCGTAGATGGGCGCTTCCATGGTACTGGATCCATAGCAATTTTCCTCCAGGGGCAGCTGCCCGGCATTGATAATCACATTTCTTCTCACCACTACATTTTTGCAGGAGGACAGAAACATGGCAAGCCTGGGACAGTCTATAAAAGAATTTTCTTCGATGAGAATATTTTCGAACACACTGGTTTCCGTGCGGCCGTCCGGCAGATACACCCCCATGTACAGTTCTGCCATCTGCCAGGCATTGAGATCGCAGTGGCGGATCACATTTTTTCTCAAGATCAAATTTTTTACCCCATGGCCCTCGCTCCATCTGGATTCGCAGCCCGTCTCGATCTGAATGGCAGCTCCCTGGATATTTTCAAACACATTGTGCTCCACCAGCCCGTTGGACCCCTGAAGAAGCACCCCTCTGGCTCTGTTATTGACAAAGCGGCAGTTCCTGATAATATAATTCTGAGTCTGGAAGCGTCTGTTCCAGAGGACCGTATCCAACGGAAGTTCCTCCGGCAGCTTATCCTTAAACGTCAGCACACAGCTTCTCTCCTCTGGCCGATATGTCACAGAAGTCACTTCCGAGCTGTATCCTAGGGCAGACAGGTCCGGATTGCGCAGCTCCACCGGATACCCCGGTTCAAAAAGCACCGCCTCTTTTGTCACACGAAGAGCCAGCAGTGTATGATCATCCAAGCGTTTGGCCCCCATGGAGGAATTGTCATGGATATTGATACAGTCATCCCCAGCAAAACCGAATTCACAGTCTTCGATAATAAAATTCCCCTGGGAATTACAAACATGAAGACAGTCTGTGGCTGTGGAGATATTCCGCACGCTTCCGGGGCGCACCGTCACTCTGCAGCCTTTAAAATGCAGTCCGCTGATATCCCCATTGCCCACAAAACCGCTGCCGGGAGCAGAGTAGATCGTCACTCCCTCCAGCGTTACATCCTTTGAATCTTCAATGGGCACCGTCAAAATATCATATTCGTAATGACGGAACCGGAAACAATCCCCTCTGTGAAAATGCTTTTTGGTAAATTCCGGATCAACGGTATAAAACCGGATCATTCGCTCTCCCGCCTGCTCCTGTCTGGGCAGAAAAATATTAGACAGCTCCCGCACCAGCTCCTGCATTTTTTCATCAGATCGTTCATCGCCGCTGGCCTTTACATGGTCATTACGGTAGGGACGAAATTCTATGCCTCCCCTGCATCCAGGCGTATACCTGGCAGGATCAAACGGTCCCACAATGGAAAATTTCATGTCAGCGGAAACCTTTTGGTATTCCGGAAAGGTACAGGTGAGAAAGCTGCCGTCCTCTGCCACCTGTGTGACCACTCCCACGCTTGCCAAAGGCGCCTTGTCCCAATTCCAGTCCAGCACCACATTTTTTACCAGGATCTGTCTGCTTCGTTTAATAGAAAGATAGGAACGCACCGTTTCAAAAATAAACTCGCTCCCCTGACCATCAAAAACAAAGTCCTCCATATCATCCAGCGCCAAATGAGCTGGCCCAAAACAGCTTCTGAAATGATACACGCCTTTTGGAATCACCAGTTTCTGAATGTGATGCTCTCTGCAGTAATCCAGCGCCCGGCAAAAAGCCGGAGCCGCATCCCCTTCCTGAGAAATGCCAAATGTCTCTCCATTCACTGTTTTTACCAGATCTTCCTTATTTTCCCAGGCTCCACTTGGCAGCCGGATCTCCATCTGCCCCAGTTTTACCTCCAGTTCCTTCCACACCTGTTCTCTTTGTTTCATATAAATATCCGCCTTTCTTTTTTATCCTTCTCCTATCCCTTCACGCCAGAAGAGACAATGCTCTGTTTCAGCTGTTTGGAAAACAAAATGGACAGCAGGATCACAGGAGTGATGGTAACCACTGCCAGCCCCATAAGGGCATTCTGCTTGGTTCCGGCATTGTTGGAGATATTGTACAGTGCCACATTTAATGTCCAGAGATTCTGATCCTCCGTAACCAGCCAGGCCCAGAAAAAATCATTCCAGTTTCCGATGAAGGTCTGAAGGGCAATCAGAGAAATAATGGGCTTTGACAGGGGCATACAGATCTTTTTATACAAATACCAGCTGCCTGCTCCGTCCAGAGACGCGGCTTCAAAATAACTTCCCGGAATCTGATCAAAAAATCCCTTGTAAAGATACACATAAAATCCATAGGGATAAAGGAAGGGCAGCAGCAAAGCAGCATAATTATTGTAGGCCCCCATCTGCCGGTACATAATCAGCTGAGGCAGCATAATGCTGGCAAAGGGCACCATCATACCGCCAAGGAAAAAGATCAGCACGAACTTTCCCGCTTTGGGAGACAACTGTCTGCTAATAACAAAGGCGCAGACAGAGCAAAGAATCACCTGGGCAATCATGGCAAATCCGATCACAATCACACTGTTGATCACAAAAGTCATAAACCCCCACTTGGCAATCCTTTCGCTGTTGGGATAAATGTACGCCGGCATTTGCAGGTAGTACTTAAAGCTCTCCAGATTCAGGGAGGCTTTCGCTTTATCCTTTGCAGCAGTCAGTTTTCCCACTGTCTCATATTTTTCCTTCAGCACGCTCTCTACCTGGTCATAAAACTGATCTCCAAGCCCCTCTTCCAGGGAACGAGAAAGACCTGCCGGATCAAATTCATACCCAATAGAATCGCAGGCCCTCAGATAACGGTCTCCATGAAGCAGCACTTCCTTTTTAATCGCTGTCATTTTATAAACTCCGTAATCCTGTTCCATCTGAAGTTTCATTTGGTGTGCTCTGGAGTAAAACACGGTCTTTCCATCCCTGGTTCCGTACACCTGTATCTCCATAATGGATTCCTTTGCCAGCTTAAAATTCACCCCGAACATGGCCAGCACATTATCCCGAAGCATAGCATCTTTCATCTGTTCCTGATTTTCAAATTCCATACCGGAGTAATCAAACACCAAAGACAGGCTGTTTGCTTTTCCCGGCAAAAGCTTCGGAGGAACCTCATAAATCTTTGCATTATCTTTCATAGAGCTGGACACTGCAAACAGCAGTGGATACAGCATCAGCGCAGCAAACAGAAGGGATACCACAACAGCCACGATACGCAGGCGCTGCTCTGATCCTCCATAGTGGATTTTCCCGCTGCTCTTTCCTTTTTTCATCGTTTTCCTCTCCCTTCTAATTCTTTTCTGCCTTCTCAAAATGCATCTGCAGCATCGTAAGCGCGGCAATCACCAGCAAAAGCACCACCGCAGCCGCAGAACCCCGTCCATAATTCAGATCGTCATTAAAAGCATTGTATATAAAAATGCCCTGGGTAGTAGAAGCTCCGCTGGGTCCTCCTGACGCATACATATAAGGGGCATCCAGCATCTGCATGGTGGTGATCACACTCATAATCAGCTGAATGAAGATCATAAAGGAGATATTAGGAAGAATAATATGGAAAATCCTCTTAAATCCCGTACATCCGTCCAAAGACGCCGACTCCATAATCTCCGTAGAAACCCCCTGTATCGCTGACAGATATAGAAGCACTGTCAATCCGCCCCCCAGTACTCCAGGAAATACGATACAGAATTTCACCAGATTAGGATCGCTCAGCCAGGCCTGAGGCTGTCCTCCGAAGAATTTCACGATCTGATTGGCCACACCATAATCCGGGTGCCAGATCCATTTCCAGATAATCACATTCACCGAGGTAGGGATCAAAGCCGGCAGGATGTACAGGGTTGTCAGACATTTTTGCATCCGCTTCAGTTCATTTAAGAACAATGCCTGAATCAAAGGGATAAAAAAGCACATGCAAAGCTGAAGTCCCAGAAAAATAAAGGTGTTTTTCCAGGAATCCCAGTAAAACTGCATTTTAAACATGCTGATGTAATTGGCAAATCCCACAAAACGTCCCGGAGGATTGATGGGATCATACTTGAAAAGTGAAATAAAAAAGGCACTGAAAATCGGGTAATATTTCAGCCATACCGTAAACACCATTGGCAGGAATAAAATACACCATGGAGTTACCTTTTTCCGAAACCGATAGTTTCCCAGTCTGGGAAAGGTTTTTTTCTTGCTGTCTGCTGTCTGCATCCTTGACACCTCCGCACTTTTTATCAGAATTCATTCTTTCGTATTTTTAGTATAAAAAGAATCCGTCCCTCTTAAAATGTGGGAAATACACTTCTTATTCACTTTTCTTAACCTTTTTTGTTCCACGCTTTGGCACCTTAAAATAAGTGACCTTTTCAGCCTTAAATAGTTAATTTTCTTTCATTTTCATACGCCAAAACTTCTGTTATGATAGAACTATCAAAAAAATTCCGGCTGGAACGATGGAAGCCGGAAAAGAAGGAGGAAAACTATGATGAAAAAACAAATCTGGGCAGCAGCCCTCTGCCTTTCTATGACAGCTTCCGCTCTGGCAGGAACGGGAAACATTGCGTTTGCAGAGGAAGAAAAAGAACCGGTAGAACTGACTCTGTGGGTCACCAGCCGTCAGGAGGATGACTGGAGACTTTCTTATGAAGAACAGTTTCTGGCTGAGCATCCCTGGATCACCCTGAACAAAGTGGTAAAAGAGGGAGACCCCGGCAATGAATTTTATCAGGGCGTTGCCTCCGGCACCGCTCCGGATCTTGTGAACTGCTCCTTCACCATGATGGACTCCTATATGACCTCCGGAATCCTGGAGCCGCTCAATCCCTATGTAGAAAACTGGGAGGAATGGGGAAACTTCACCAAAGAATATGTGGATATGTTCACCAAGGACGGCACGGTTTACGGTATCCCCAACACCGTTTCTCCCATGCTGTTCGGCTACAACAAAGCGCTTTTTGCTGAAGCTGGCCTTACCGAGGCTCCCAAGACCTGGGAAGAAGCTCTGGAGATGGCAAAGAAGCTAAACGATCCGGACAATCAGATTTCCGGCTACGCAACTCTGGCAGCAGAGTGGACGGAATGGTTCTTCCAGTATTACGTTTGGCAGGCAGGCGGCGATCTTACCAAAGAAAACGAGGACGGTACCGCCGAGCTTACCTTTACCGATCCGGCTGTAATTGAAGCCGCTAAATATTACCAGACCTTAAAGAGCGAGGGCGTTCTTCAAAGCGATCTCACCATGAAATTCGGCGATCTTACCATGAGCTTTGCTCTGGGAAAAATCGGCATGATGCCATTTGCCTCTGACTGGGTAACAGATGCCATTAACAACGGTATGGATCCCGATGATCTGGGACTGTGCCTGCCTCCCGCTGGTCCCTCCGGAGAGCAGACTACCGCCATTGCCGGCAGCTGCTATGTCATCAATGCGAAAGCAGATCAGGCTAAAAAGGATGCTGCCTGGGAATACATTGAATTCTTCAACAACAAGGCTTACTTTGCTTCCTACTTTGAAAATCTGGCTACCAAGGGTGCACTCAGCCCGGTAATCATCCCCAGAGATGATATGAGCGTAACCGATTTCTACGAATTCCCAGCAGATTACAACGAAGTACTGGAAGGTGCCAAGGCTGTAGGCCGCCTGGAATTCTACGGAAAGGCAGACTTTGGTTCCTATGTAGACCGGGCCGTTCAGAAGATCCTCACCGATCCCAATGCAGATCCGGAAACCGAATTTGCCCAGGCCCAGAAACTGTGTGAAGAGGAAGTGCTTCCTGACTTCAATGAAGCAAACAAGAAATAACCCGTTTCCGCTTATCTCACACCTGTAATACTCTTTTTCCAAAAAGGCTGGCCCGCTAGGCCAGTCTTTTTTGGAGCTGTTTTTTGCTGTAAAAAATGGTATACTTGAATTATAGGTTTCTGCCATTGGGAAGCAAAAAACTTTCCTACAGCAAAACAGAAGCGTATTTCCCCAATCTAAAAAACGGAGGTTCTTTATGAAGCTGCTTCTCAATATAAAAAACTTGATCCATGGATGGAATTCGTTTGTAAAACGGCAGCTTCGCCGGGTAGGAATCTTTAGCCGGCTGATCTGTTCCTTTCTCCTTCTGCTGGTAGCTGCCGCCCTGTTTCTTACCTTTTTCTTCTTTCAGCAGTACGCCGCAGAGATCGATCAGAATCTGGACCGTTATACTTCACTTCTGGTTCAGAATGTAAATCTGAAGATCCAGGACACGATGCAGGAATACGAAGATCTGGCTCTAGGTTTTTACGATGATTCCAGAGTTCTTGCCGCCATCGAAGAAAACACCCGTATTCTTCAGGCGCAGGAAAATGAACCGGAGGATTCTGCCCGTCTGAAACGGCTGGAAGAAAATACTTACCTCATCGAAAATAAGCTCTACACCATGCGGCACAATCAGAAATATATTGTAAATCTCCAGTTTGTCACACCCACCCGGCAGTATCACATGGTGGAACAAAACGGCTTCCAGAGAGGAGGAACCATCCGAAATCTGGAGCAATTTTATAACAGTGAATTTTATCTGCTCCCTCAGGAGAAAAAAGGATACCCGGTATGGATGGACAGCAGAGAGCAGAGCAGCATTTTCTACAAAAACGAACAGAACTTTTACGGTCTTGGAAATATTATCACGCTGGGTATCGGAGTCTATCAGCCAGTCACCCGTAACTTTCTCGGAGTGCTTCTGCTGAACATTGATCTGAACGTATTCTCCCAGGCCTTAAAAGACTATGACACTTATGAGGAGGGAAACACCTTCCTCATTGGCCAGGACGGGGTTTTAAGCTGGTCTTCTCCCACCATCCAGGCCCCCTCCTTCCCGCAGGATGCCAATTTGTACTCCCAAATGCTCTCCCACAACCAGGCTGTGATCCGCCCCTGTATTGACGGAGAGGACATCCTTCTCTCCTACGAACGCGTTCCAGGAACTCAGATCTTTTCCTGCTACATTGCCAGTCTGGATCTTCTCATGGCCAGGGCTTATCAGATTCGTCGGCTCTGCCTGATGGTGCTGGCCTGCATCGTCCTGGTATGCCTGCTTCTTTCCTGGTATGTGACTGCCAGCATTGCAGAACCGATCCGCAGGCTGATCCAGGTCATGCAAAAGACCGGAAAGGGGAAGTGGACTGCCCGCTATAAAAACAGCGGCCACGATGAGATCACCATATTGGGAGACTGCTTTAATGAAATGGCAGAAAATATCAGCCAGCTGATGGAACAGGTCTATCTGTCTGAAATTCAGCGCCAGCAGACACTGCTCTGCTGGAAAAATGCTCAGCTGGACGCCCTGCTGATGCAGATCAATCCCCATTTTCTCTACAATACCCTGGATATCATCCGCTGGGAAGCCATGTATGAAGCCAACGGAGAGAGCCGGGTAACCCAGATGATCGAAAAGTTCAGCCAGCTCTGCCGGATTGGAATGCGCACAGGCGGAAACACAATTCCTCTTCAGGAGAGCATCGAACACGCCTCTACCTATATGGAAGTGATCAATTTCCGGCACAGTACTAAAATCCAGCTGAACATCAACACTCAGGTAGACGCCCATGCCCTCTACATTCCGCAATTCATGCTCCAGCCCATCCTGGAAAATGCTGTTGTACACGCTTTCGACGGAGGCAGCAAAGGTTACTGCATCTCCATCTCCTCTGCCAAGAAAGGACAATTTCTTGAGATTCTGGTGGAAGATAACGGAAAGGGTATGGAACCAGAAGAATTATCCCGGCTTCGTTCTTCTCTTTCGCAGATGGAGACCGCTGACACCAGCATTGGACTGGTCAACGTCAATCAGCGCATCCGTCTCTTCTACGGAAATAATTATGGTATCCAGGTAGAAAGCCAGGCAGGTACAGGAACCCAGGTAAAAATCCTGCTGCCGCTTCGGCACTACTCAGAAAACATGGCCATTGCCAATACTGCAGGAGGTGTTCCCACGTTATGATGTATCAAGTATTAATTGTGGATGATGAAGAAATTGTCTGCCGGGGTCTGGCTCAATTTGTAAAATGGCAGGAACAGGGCTTCGAAGTTGCCGGAACCGCCCACAGTGCCGATGAGGCGTTGGCCCTGCTGAAGCGCCTTTCTGTCAATGTGATCTTTCTGGATATCCGAATGCCCGGAATGAGCGGTTTAGAGCTTTTAAAAATCCTCCATCAGCGCTATCCTGCCGTAAAGTGCGTGATCTTAAGCGGTCATTCAGACTTTTCCTACGCTCAGGAGGCCATCCGCTTCGGCGCTATCGATTATCTTACAAAGCCGGTAGTGCTGAAGGATGTGGAAGCTCTTCTCCAGCGCCTTTTTCAGGAATTTGAGAATCAACGGCGGGAAAGACAGATCCATACCAACCGGCTCGAAGCGCTCTTAATCTCCGCTGCAAAGGGATACGCCAGCGTGGATACTGTGAAATACAGACTCCCTCCGCTGGAACACTGGTACGGACTGTCCCTTGGTCTTTTAGACCACTCTCTTCAGGAAGACCAGATCGCTAAAAAGAAAGAACAGATGCGTTTTCAGATTTCTGCCCTGATTCCTTCCGCCCGGTTCCTGAATGATGAAGTTTTTTCCCTCTTCTGCATCATTCCCTGCAAAACCGCGGCAGAATTTGACTCCTTTCTCTCCATGCTGGAACAGTTCTGTACCGGGCTGCAGGAATGGGCCTGCGGCGCCAGCAAGGAAAAATGCGGCCACCAGCAGCTCCACGAAGGATGGACGGAAGCCGGCCGGGCGCTGCGATATCACAGAGCCGGTTCCAAGGAAGGAGTGATCCTCTACCAGAATATTGAACCGCTCTTTTCCCACAGCTCCCAGTCTATGCAGGATGCTCTGCCTGAACTATTGCGCTGCCTTACCAATCCGGATACCAGACGAAGAGCGCTCCCCTTTCTCCAGGAGACACTCACCACCGCTATGGGTTCCACCCTTACAGTCACTCAGTATCAATCTGCCTGCATCAGTTTTCTTATTGAATTAAACAGCTATCTGCAAAGCTTCCAGCTGCCGGGAACAGAGCTTCACAGAAGGTTAAATCAGACGCTCAGCCGCATCCTGCTCTGTCAGAATCATCCGTCCAGCGCCGACTGCATGATGGATTATCTGCGCTGGCTCATCGCTCTCCTGGATCAATCCGATGACCAGTCTATCAGCCGGGACGTGATTCGGGAAATCCAACTTTATATTCGATTAAACTTTGCGGAAAATATCAGCCTCAATTCTCTGGCAGAACAGTTTTTCCTGCATCCCAACTATTTAAGCAGGCTGTTTAAAGAAAAAACCGGGGAAAATTTTATTGAATATCTCACAGAAGTGCGAATGGAAAAGGTAAAAGAACTGCTGAAAAACTCTGACCGGAAGATCGTGGAAATCTGCGAAATGACAGGCTACGACAATCCCCGGTATTTCAGCAAGGTTTTTAAGCAGTACACAGGGATGACCCCAAAGGAATATCGGGAAGGGAATTAGTGTTTTGCAGCCCCACCCATACCGCTCTTCCCCCAAAGATCTCCTAAATTTGCCGTCCTTCCAAGAGTCCGGGCTTTCGTACCGCCAATGCCGCCCTCAGATCCAGATAAAAAAACCACGCCCAACAAACCCGCAGTCTCTCAGCCTCCTGGGCTTGAAAATACTGCCTGTTTCGTTGGGCGCAGTTTTTATCAGCTTAACTTAAGCCAATTTTGTCGTATTCAGCTTTACGCCAGGTCCCATGGTGGGGGCGATGGTCACGCTTCTTAAGTACTGTCCTTTTAAAGCGGCCGGTTTTGCTTTATTTATTGCTTCAATAAGCGTCTGGAAGTTGTCCGTTAACTGTTCTTCTGTGAAAGAAGCTTTTCCGATTGGCACGTGGATAATGTTGGTCTTGTCCAGTCTGTATTCAATCTTACCAGCTTTGATGTCGTTTACAGCCTTGGTAACATCCATGGTTACGGTACCTGCCTTGGGGTTGGGCATTAATCCCTTCGGTCCAAGGATACGGCCCAGACGTCCAACTACGCCCATCATATCCGGGGTAGCTACTACTACGTCAAAATCCAGCCATCCCTCGTTCTGAATCTTCGGTACCAGTTCCTCAGCGCCTACGTACTCAGCGCCTGCTGCCAGAGCCTCATCAGCCTTTGCATTCTTAGCGAATACCAGCACACGAACCTTTTTACCAGTTCCATGAGGAAGGACAACTGCGCCACGGATCTGCTGATCTGCATGACGTCCATCACAGCCAGTTCTGATATGAACTTCGATTGTCTCATCAAATTTTGCTACAGCAGCCTTTTTTGCCAGGCTGATCGCTTCATTTACATCATAGAGGGTAGCGCGGTCGATTGCCTTAGCTGCCTCTGTATATTTCTTACTTCTCTTCATATTAAATAACCTCCTGGTGGTATTTGCGGGAATAACCCTCCCACTTGCTCAATGCCTACTCTTCAACAGTGATACCCATGCTTCTTGCGGTACCAGCGATCATGCTCATAGCTGCCTCAACGCTGCTAGCGTTCAAATCCGGCATCTTCATCTCTGCGATCTCACGAACCTTGTCCTTGGAAATGGTAGCTACCTTGTTCTTGTTGGGAACACCAGAACCAGACTTTAAGTTACATGCCTTCTTCAGAAGAACTGCTGCAGGCGGAGTCTTGGTAATGAAGCTGAAGCTTCTGTCTGCATATACAGTGATCACTACCGGAATGATCAGATCGCCCTTATCTGCGGTTCTGGCATTAAACTCCTTGGTAAACTGTACGATATTTACACCGTGCTGACCCAGAGCCGGACCAACAGGCGGAGCCGGAGTAGCCTTGCCAGCAGGAATCTGTAATTTAATATAACCGGTTACTTTCTTTGCCATTTTAATGACCTCCTATGTGGTAATGTCGGGGGTTTCCCTCCCACGCTGCGGATGCTTCCGCAGGATTTGCTGTTACATTTTTCTGATTTCTGTGAAACTTATCTCTACCGGTGTTTCACGACCGAACAGTTCAACATTGATGGTGACACTCTGCTTGCTCTGGTTAATGGCTTGGATCACACCCACCGTGTCTTTCCAAACGCCGCCGATCACATTCACGGTATCGCCTTCCTGGAAATCCACTTCAATGTTCGCTGCCTGAATGCCAAGATTGAACATCTCTGTCTCCGTCAGCGGAACGGGTTTGGATCCCGGACCAACAAATCCGGTAACACCTCTGGTGTTTCTCACAACATACCAGGTATCATCGTTCATGATCATATTCAGGAGTACGTAGCCCGGAAACATTTTCTTCTGAACTGTCTTGCGAACACCGTTCTTTAATTCCACTACTTCCTGCAGAGGAACCCGAACCTCCAAAATCTGATCCTCCAGATGTCTGTTTTCAATTGTCTTTTCAATGTTGGCCTTTACCTTGTTCTCATACCCGGAATAGGTATGCACTACATACCAGCATGCTTCTGCCATACGATCACCCTTGTCCTTTATGAACTAGAAACTGAAGTTTACCAGGAAATCAATGCCATACTGAACGATAAAGTCCAGAAGTGCAATAATGATTCCGAGCGCAACAGAAACAACCACAACCGCAGTTGTCTGCTTTACAAGGTCTTGCTTATTCGGCCAGATGATCTTTCTGAATTCTGCCTTCAGACCATCAAACCAGCTTTTCTTGGGGGTAATTTCTGTTTTTCCCATTTGCTAACTCCTTTGCCCGAAATCTGATTACTTGGTCTCTTTGTGAGTTGTATGCCGCTTGCAGAAACGACAATACTTTTTGGTTTCCATTCTGTCCGGATGAGTTTTCTTATCCTTCGTCATGTTGTAGTTACGCTGTTTACATTCTGTACATGCCAATGTAATTCTAGTACGCACAACTTCCACCTCGCTCTCCTTAATTTTAGTTACGTCTCTGCGATCCGCTTAAAAACCGCAGATTTTAGGCATAAAAAAAAAGCCTGCTTCCATACGCCTGCCTAGTATAGCACAGCAGGCAATGGAAAGTCAAGCTTTTTGACAAAAAACACGGTTTGCCAATCCTTAGAATTTGTTCCGCTTTCTGTTACTGTCTCTGTTCCCTTTTAACAGGCTTCTTCATCGTCACCAGGAAAATAGCCGCTAAAAGTGCCACTGCAAAAATCATCCAAGGGATCTGAACGCCTCGTCCCTGGGGAGCAAAGAAATCCCAGTAACCCTTTAAGTACACCACCACTACGATAAGCGGCAAAATCCAGGTCATATAAAAACGCATGATATTGGATCCTGGAAACTTTAACCCCTCTCCTGTGTTGGCCTCTTTCAGGAATTTTCCCCACCCCCAGCCATTTTTCTTCACGCAGAACAGCACAAATACCATACTGCCCAGAGGAAGCAGATTGTAGGATACCAGGAAATCCTCCACATCCATCAAAGTGGTTCCCGGTCCCATTAACTGAATACCGCTTAACACGTTAAAGCCCAGAACAGCAGGAAGAGACAGCACAATGATCAGAACAAAGTTCACCAGCACCGCTTTCTTTCTCTCCCACCCCAGCATATCTATATAGAAGGAAATAATATTCTCAAACACTGCGATCACTGTGGTGAGCGCCGCAAAGGACATGAACACAAAGAAACAGGTCCCCCAGATTCTTCCTCCGGCCATGTTGTTAAACACATTGGGAAGGGTAATGAACAGAAGAGACGGACCGGCACCCGGTTCTACCCCAAAGGCAAAGCAGGCCGGAATAATGATAAAGCCTGCCATCAAAGCCACAAAAGTATCCAGCAGAATGATACTCACCGACTCTCCAGTAAGGCTTCTGTCCTTCTTGGTATAGCTTCCAAAAATAGCCATGGCTCCAATGCCAAGACTCAGGGTAAAAAACGCCTGAGACATGGCTGCATACACCGCAGTTCCCACGCCCCGTTCTGCCACCAGCTGAAAATCCGGTATCAGATAAAACCTAACTCCCTCCATAGCGCCCGGAAGAAACACCGAATGTACCGCCAACACCACCATCAGCACAATGAGAATGCTCATCATCACTTTGGTCACTTTCTCAATACCGTTCTTCAGCCCCAGCACGCACACCAGAAAGGAAATCACCACTGCAATCACCATCCACAGAGTCATGGTAGGAGCAGAACCCAGCATATTGTTAAAGGCCGCTTCCACGCCGGCCCCATCAAGTCCGGCCAATTCTCCCGCAGCAGTCCGGTAAACATAATACATCATCCACCCTGCCACCATGGTGTAAAACATCATCAGAAGATAGCATCCCAGAATACTGATCCATTTCAGATGATGCCACCTGGTTCCCTTTGGCTCCAGGGCTTCAAAGCCGGTTGCCATACTTTTTCCGCTTCCACGCCCAATGGCAAACTCCGTCACCATAATAGGCAATCCCATGATCACCAGAAAGACCAGGTAAATAGCTACAAAGGCTGCTCCCCCATACTGGCCACAGATATAGGGAAATTTCCAGACATTCCCGATACCGATGGCACATCCCGCAGACACCAGGATAAATCCCAGCCGGGAGCCGAATTTTTCTCTCTCTTTCATACATTCACTCCTCACCTTTCGCTTTTCTTTCGTTATTGCTGTGCGAAATCTTTAAAAGTATATCATATAATACCAGACAGATACAAGAACAATCAGCAAAACGGCAGAAGAACGTCACTGCAAGAACCGGTTTCCAGAATGAACATTGCTCTTTTACATAGGATTTCACTGTTTCTTTTAAAAGTTCCCTAAAATCTTCTTGACGCAGACTGTCCGGCCGTTGTACTGTTTAGATTAAGACGAAAAATAATCAGGATTATCCGTACAGGAGGACACAAACTATGTTGTTGGAATGCCAAAATCTCACAAAATCCTATTCTTCCAAAATTGCTGTAAACCGGCTGAATCTTACCCTGGAATCCGGCCGGGTCTATGCCCTCTTAGGCCCTAATGGAAGCGGAAAGACCACTTTCATGAAAATGGCGGCCGGTCTTGTAAAACCCACCGGCGGCAGCCTCCTCTATGAAGGCCATCCCATTGGGATTTATTCCAAGTCCCACATCGCCTATATGCCCACCGAAAGTTTTTTCTACTCCTACATGACAGGGACGGATGCAGGCAATTACTATCAGGATTTCTTTTCGGATTTTGATGTCCAAAAGTATTTCCGCCTTCTGGAAACTATGAATCTGGACCCTGCTCAGAAAGTAACAAAAATGTCCTCCGGTATGATGGCTAAATTAAAAATCGCTCTCACCCTATCCCGCAATGCAAGGCTGGTGATGCTGGATGAACCTTTAAACGGCATTGACATTGTGGCCAGAGACAAGATCGTGGCTACCATACTGGAATCCTTCTCGCCGGAAAAGACCTTTGTCCTCTCCAGCCATCTGGTGGATGAACTGGAAAAAATCATTGATCACGCCATCTTTATCAAGGATGGGGAACTGGTGATGGAAGGCCCGGCAGAGCAGCTGCGAAGAGAACAGGGCAAATCCATTGTTGCTCTGTACCGGGAAATTTATGCGGAGTAAGCCCTTACTCTGAAACTTGTTCCGAAACCTTTTTAAATCACGCTTCTATCTAGCCTTCCTAGATAACCGTAAGGCCGGATCCTTTTCAAAATTTATTTTTATCCATTCATATTTTACATTTTTAGGAGAACCATTATGTTAAAATTAATCAAATATGAGTTTCGCAAAAATCGTTCCATCCTGCTGGCCATCGCAGGGATTCTGGCACTGCTCCAAGGGTATTTTCTTTACAGTCTTTTTATGAAAAAAGATTCTTCCGACATAGCCGTTTCCTTAGTCCTGCTGCTCCTTCTGGCCTGGGCCTGCTTCTTTATGATCTTCATACTGGCCATCACCAACTACTCTCGGGAACTAAACTCCAAGAGCAGCTACCTGATCTTTATGACTCCTAATTCCAGCTATACCATTATCTTTTCCAAGATGCTCACCACTCTGCTCCAGGGAATCCTTCTGCTGGCGGCAGGCAGCTTTCTTGGATGGCTGGATATTACCCTGGGACATATGGTATACCCGGAGCTGGAAGATTTTTCCACGCTCTTTGAGCAATTTCTGCTCTCCGTAGGTATTCCTGTGCCGGAGCTGCTTCTGAATCTGCTCACAGGAGCCCTGGCTTTCCTGATCCTGTTTTTCGCCACCATCTCCACCATTTACCTGGCGGTCACCTTAAGCACCACCTTTCTGCAGAACAGCAAGCTGAAGCATGTAATCAGCGTGATTCTCTTTCTCGCCATCAACTGGATCTCCACCAAGATCATGAACCTGCTTCCAGTTCTGATAGAAAACCCGCAATCCATGACAGAAAGTTTATTTGCCATCCTTCCCATCATTTTGTTTAACCTGGCAGTGCTGGTGACCTGCACCTGGCTTTCCGGCTTTCTTCTTGAGAAAAAAGTATCCCTGTAGATCCTGGCTCCTCCATTTCCCGCATCTGCTCTTCTGTTGGCTGGTCGAAAAGGATCCTTGCCAAAGCCCAGTCTCTGATAAATAAGGGATGTTGGAAAATACAAATCCCGATGGATTTTCGGGTGATTTTTCTCCGAAAGCATGTTCGTTTTCAGAAAAAATCACCCGAAAGGATATCATCGGTGATAGTTCCACACATCCCTTTTGTTTCTTAATTAGAATTATCTTCCGTAGCCACTGGGCAATCCTGCGAACGCTTTGTTTTGATAGCACATTTTGATAACACAGCTTTCCTCGGAATGGTCCACCCCTGTGGCTGCGCATTCTTAATTTATTCCGCATCCTATATGCAACAATTTGTTGCTTTTTCTGTTTTTGTATTCACTTTGTTTCCACTAATTTATTAATAACAAATTATTGATATAATAACTCAAGTTTTTCAGGAGGTATATCAATAATGGAAAATGTTCTTCCACGCAAAATCCGCTGCTTAAGAAAACAGGCCGGTCTGACTCAGGAGGATGTGGCAAAGCGACTGGATATCCGGCGACAAACTTACTGCAACTACGAAAACGGCTCCCGCAGCCTTCCCATAGAAACCATCGTCTTACTATCCGATTACTTTCACGTATCTGTAGACTATCTGGTAAAAGAGGGCGTCCCTCTTTCCCCACCTCCCAGTCCAGGCAATGAGCAGGAGTCCCGGTTTCTCACCTCCTTTCGCGCGCTCTCTGAACAGGGACAGAAACAGGTACTCCAATTTATCCAATTTCAATTACAGCTCTCCTCCTTTCCAGGATAGCCTGTCTCATCTTATCGGATAAAATCAATCCCGTTCCTTTACTCTAAGAAAAGTATAATCCTTTTTGCAAACTGTGACATTGCATTTTCTTTTTTTCAACACCCCTTCTAATTTTTAAATTTTTATCACGCTATCATTTATAAATATGGTATACTGGCCAGACATAGCCAAAAGTTTTCTTCTCTAAACAGCAGTAAAAAAATTCGTTCTGCAGGCATCTCCGCTTGCGGCAGCTTGAGAACCCCTATCTTGCTAATTTTCTATCGGAAATGTAACCTGCCAGTTTCCTTTTATAGGATCGGCATGGCAGATCCAAAATTCTCCCCACACTTCATACTCACTTAACTCTCCTGGAGACACTTCAAAGACATATTCTTCATAGCTGTCCTTTCCGCTTTCATCCCAAAAAGCGGAATGATACTGGTAGTCGATCCTTTCTCCCTTCTGATTTTTCAGATAGAGCAAGCCATGATTATCCGTTTCAAGGACATCTTCAAATCGGATCTGTATATGCAGCCCATCCTCTTCCAGTCCATAGCCGGTCAGAGCAACCCCCTCTTCCAGGATAACTCCCCGCTCCTCATCCGGTTCCATAAATTTCAAGTCCTTCCATTTCTCAGGATCTGCCTCATCTCCGCTGAAGCCTCTGACATTTGGATTCTTCTTAAACTGGTCGATCACCGATACCTTTTTTAAATCTACTCCTTCCAGTTCTGAAACACTGTGCTTTTTTCCGCTTCGGATTTCCCGAACAGAAAAAGTAATCTTATCTCCCGGAATCAGCAGTTGATCCATCTGTTTAATTTCCAGCATAAAAATTGCGGCTTGGGCCTCCTCATCATATTCAATGAAAAAGCAGCCTCCGGTTTGATCATACGGCGTATGAATGCTGTAGCTGTCAAATAAATCTGTGGTCTCATCAATACGATTTCCCTCCGTATCCTGCACAGACACCAAAACCCCTGCCTTATCCCCCTTAACCTCCGCTCCTATAACCTGCATTTTAATTCCTTTATCTTCACAGGAAACATTGATCGGTTTTAATTTTTGAGCAATCTCCGGGGAAACTGCATATAGCAATTCGTATAAAATTCCGTTGTCTGCAGATGCTAAAACCGGAAAACCAACTCCGCAGAAGAGACAAAAACCTGCTGCCGCCCATCTCCTCCACTGACTCCGTTTTCCTGCTCTGCAGGTGTCTGCTTCCTCCAGGTAGGCCGGCTTAATCCCTGATATTCCATAATACAAATCCTCTTTTCTCATATCCCCGCTCTCCTTTCTATATCCACACCCCATTTTGTTCTAAAAACACTTTTAACTTTTTTCTTAATTTCATCATTCTCTGTGCCATCTGATTTTCCGTACACCACTCTTCTGCTGCCAATTTCTTCACAGATTCACCATAATAATATCGCTTCACAAAAAGTACCCGATCTTCTTTTTTCAAACTGCCTAACCAGCTGTTGATCAGCTCAGCCAGCTGATAATGATCAAACTTTTCCTCCAGGCTAAACGGTGAGGGAATGCACTCTTCCAGTTCATCAAAGATCACTTCCAGTCCTCTGTACCTTTTTTTCGCATGATTAACCCGGTACAGGCTGATGGCCTGATCTCTGACAAGCTTTCCAAGAAATGCCTTTAATGATACCGGAATAATCGGCGGAATCTTATTCCAAGACGCATTCCAAACATCATTCACACACTCTTCTGCATCCTCCCTAACTGAAAGGATATTTTGGGCAATGCGAAAGCAATATGCTCCGTATTTCTTTTGTATTTCTTCCAAACCTTTTTCATCTCTCTGAAGATACCATTTAATAATTTGTTCATCTTCCACCTGTCTTCTCCTTTCCAAAGACTCTGTAATTGTTTAAAATCTGCTCATCCCACTCATAAAATCCTCTGTGAATATTCTTTAAAAGCACGCCCATTCTTCAAAATCTGTACTGACTAAAATCAACGGTCTCCCAAAGATTATTCAAAATCTCTCAAATATTCCATCTTCATATCATTTTTCATTTCATCCAAAGTCTCATCGCTATGCAAAACCTCCCCGGCAAATTTAACACACCTCCAAATAATTATCCCATTAAATTTAACTGCTTACCTATCCAGCCGCAAATTTTTCAAAAATATTGCATTTTTCTGTTTTTTCAATACCCAAAATTGTTATAGCAACCTGAATATTTTAATCTATTTTCCCTTTCACTTTACAACTTTTTCTACGATACTTTTTTTGCGTTTGCACAAACTGATTATCTTAATCTATTTTCCCTTTCACATCACCTAAAAACAGCCGCTTCATCACCTATTCATAGCAGAAAGCACCCCATGCTCGTAATCCTAGTGCTTTTCAACTTCAGCATGCATTTAAAATTAGCATCAACAAACAAAGAGTCGCTCACTTTGACACCGGATGTCTATTGGCTTTTCTGCCTCATCCTCAATCCTCTTATGCCTAATATTTTTTTATCAACCACTTTAAAAATCCGTAAAATCTCAATAAGCCAAGCTCTGCAAATCCAAAACAGGATCTCACTTCCGACAGGGTCCTTAAACAACGCTAACAGGATGGCATCCGGCACGCAAAATAAATGTAACAGAACCAAAAAACAAAAGCGATCTGCCCCTGTTATCCTTTGCACACTGATTCCCATCTTACGATTTGCCTTGTGCACGGGTAGCATTCCTTCATAAATATATAAATACAAAAAAACAGTTTTTATTTGCAAAGTATAATATTGCTTTAGCAATCTTATAAATTGTTTATTTTTCCGTTCAAAATAGTTACACTAACGCCAACAGCAAGATTAAAGCACGCAAATCGAAAAATCCTTCCGTTTGAAAAAAGAAAGGAGACACCTATGACCGAAAAACGCAAACGACAGTACCAGAAGCTTTCTTTGAATGTCTCCTATTATCGAAAACTAAAAGGCATCTCTCAGCTGGAGCTGGCCGAGTCTGTAAATCTAAGCCGTACCCATATCAGCAATCTGGAAGCTCCCAATATGCCGGTTTCTATTTCCCTTGAAAAACTGATGGACATTGCTGATGTGCTTGACATCCCCATAAAAGATCTTTTTGACTTCCGATAGAGCTGGTACGAACCAAACGATAGAAGCGTACCTCTGCCTGCCTTCTATCATCAGAACTAATATCCAGGACACTGGAGCCTCTGATGACTGACCTGAAACGCTTATATGCAGCTCCAACGGAAGAGATCGCACTGGCTGAACTGAGCCGCTTTGATGAAAAATGGAGTGGGAAATACCCTAAGATCGCAAAATCGTGGGAAGCTAACTGGGCGAATCTTTCGACTTATTTCAAGTATCCAGAAGCAGTCCGCCACCTGATCTATACCACGAATGCCATCGAGAGATTTAATCGTCAGCTGCGGAAGGTCACAAAATCCAAAACGGTATTCCCTTCGGATGCGCGTCTCTTAAAAATGCTGTATCTGGCCATGACGGACATTACAAAAAATGGACTGGACACCGGCAGGGTTGGGGATAGATCTATTCGCAGCTGGAGATAGTTTTTGAAGAACGATTATCTGGATGATAAGCCGTTTCTGGCATGGCAGGGCTGGCTTAGCCAGCCCTGCTTGATATGTCCGGAAACTGCATTATTATACAAACAAGGGCAGAACCTCAAAAATCGGCTCTGCCCAATGTAACTAATGGCATATCTTATATCATTTTTTCAATTTACACAAAAATTGGAACCTGTTGACAAACTCACTTTTTTCCATATTATACTAAATAATACTTAAAATTTTCTTTTAAATCACCTCTGCTTCAATTCCCAGCACTCTAGCCATCTGCAACAACTTATAGGTCTGCTTTCCCTGGATAAGGATTGCATGATGAGAGGAAAGACTTTCCATCACCTTGTGACCGTTTCCATTTGTATAGCGAAGCAAGGCCCCATTTCTGCAATCCGACCCCGGATACTGTACATATTTTTCCAGCTCCGCTTCAATGATCGTGATCTTCTTCATATCCGGACGCAACTTAGCCATAGTAATGGGCCCAGGCTTCATCTCACAATCAATCGCAATCGCATTTTCATTCACAATTTCCAATGCCTTTGGCCGCATTACCCAGTGGGAACAAAAGCTCTGTGGTGCAAAACCAAAATATCCACAATGTACACCCAGCGCATGGTTATCGGGATCCGGAATATCTGGGAATTTTTGAATTTTTTCATGTTTTAAAGCCGCCATTCCAACCAGGAAAGGATAAATATTCGTCATCATCATCGGAGTCTTTAATGCCGCATACATAATATACTTGCTAATCAAGGTCACCGTATCCCCTTCGCAGGACCAAATCAGATGATCATACTCAAAAATCCAGTTCCAGGCAAGACAAGGCGTAGTTTTACTATGGAAAGATTCATTTAAACAGTTGCAGCCAACTCCCTTTACGTCCTTAATCGTCTGTATCAATTCCCGAATCGCCAAATACAATTTTACTGCCGGCAAAATTTGTTTTTCACAAATACCCTCACATGGAACCTTTCTTTCCTCCCATAAGCGCTTCGCTTCTTCATCCGAAAATTTCTCGGCCCGCTGATTTACTTCCTTCCAGCTTTTATAAAGTATCTGAATGCCAAAAGCCTTTTCAATCTCAGCAGTGCAGTCCGGATCCCACCAATAAAAACGTTTAAATAAATAAGCCTGCATTCCTTCTCCAGGATCATCCTGCAGCATCAAGAACTTCATTCCGCTTTTCATTTCCACCTTAGCGGCAATCGTTCTGAAGATCACCCTAGCCAGCTCCGTATTATACGGTGAAAAAACATTCAAATGAAGCTCGTCTCGTAGCCAAGCTACAATTTCCCAATCCCACATTTCTACGGTTCCAAATTCAGAGGTCAAAATGATAATAGGCAGTTTTATCTCTCTAAGCCGCTCCTTCTCCCGAAAAATCGCGCCAAATAATTGTGGGAAAATAATTGCCTGAGCATCTTTAGGAATTTCGGTTCCAAATTCCAACGGCTCCAAAAATTCAACATCCTCCCCATATAACTGAACAAGTTTATCCAATTGCTGTTGGTATTCCCCTACCTCTCTGTCGTTTCTCCCTGAAAAATAAAACGGCTGTAAAACTGCCTTCATAAAATCCCCTCCTTTTCTCACTTCATTCTAATTCCCTGTTTTACCTTTTCTACGATTTCCTCACTTGTCAGGCCATACTTCTTTAAAAGCTCCAAGGCATTTCCGGAATGCCCGAATGTGTCCCTTGTCCCGACCCTCAACACCGGAACCGGATAGTTTTCTCCCGTCACCTCTGCTACGGCACCGCCTAAACCACCCAAAACATTATGTTCCTCAGCGGTAATAATCACTCCCGTTTCCTTTGCAGCCGCCAATACCGCCTCCTTATCTAAAGGTTTAATGGTATGCATGTCTAAGAGACGTACATGAATTCCTTCTTCTTCCAAGCGCTTTGCTGCAATAACCGCTTCCTGCACCATATATCCGGTTGCGATAATGGTTGCATCTGATCCCTCCTGCATTTTATATGCCTTTCCGATCTCAAACTGATAATCCTCACGGTCTGTCACAGTATCTACAGCCAAACGCCCCAGTCGTAAGTAAACCGGCCCTTTATATTCTACGATTGCCTTTACTGCCGCCCTCGTCTCATTTCCATCTGCCGGACAAATCACAGTCATTCCCGGAATTACCCGCATCAACGCCAGATCTTCCAGACATTGGTGCGTCGCTCCATCTTCTCCTACCGTCAACCCAGCATGAGTACCTACCAATTTCACATTCAGCCCCGGATAAGCTACGCTGTTCCTAATCTGATCATAAGTACGCCCTGCGCAGAACATAGCAAAGGTATGTACAAAAGGCGTATATCCGGCAGTCGCAAGACCTGCAGCCATTCCTACCATATTCTCTTCTGCAATTCCCACATTAAAAAACCGTTCCGGATATTTTTCACCAAACATACATGACATAGTGCAGGTAGAAACATCTGCATCTAATGCCACAACTTTTTTATTTTCCCCTACTTCTGCCAGTGCTTCTCCATAAGCATGCCTTGTAGCAATCCTCTCATTCATCTCTGCACCTCCAATTCTTTCTGGGTTTTTCTTAATTCTTCAAAAGCTTTCACAAACTGTTCTTCATTGGGAGTCTTTCCATGCCATTGATGCTGCCCTTCCATAAAAGACACACCTTTTCCTTTTATTGTATTGGCAATAATCATCGAAGGTTTCTCACGACACGCTTTCGCGCAATCAATAGCCTGCGCAATTTCTACCACATTATGGCCATCTATAGACTGAACTTCAAACCCAAAGCTTTCAAATTTTGCTTTCAGGTCACCGGTATCCAGCACTTCTACTACTGTCCCATCTAATTGTACTTTATTAGAATCCAGAATTACTACCAAATTATCCAGCTTTCTGGCTGCCGCCACCATACAAGCCTCCCAAATCTGTCCCTCTGCAATCTCTCCATCTCCCAAAATTGCATACACTGTATAATCCTTTTTTGACAATTTACCTGCTGCTGCCATACCCACTGCTGCAGAAAGTCCCTGCCCCAAAGATCCAGTAGACATATCCACCCCTTCTACATGCTTCATCTCTGCATGACCGGAAAGCTCCCCTTCCAGTTTCCGAAAGGTTTTCAGCCTTTCCAATGGAAAATACCCCCGATAAGCCAGCGTAGGATACAGCGCTACAGTTGCATGACCTTTAGAAAGCACCAACCGATCCCTGTCTTCCCACCGGGGTTCTTCGGGACGAATATTCATTTTTTCAAAATACAAAACTGACATGATTTCAGATAGAGAAAATGCTCCCCCTATATGACCAGAATGAGCCTCCTTCACCATTTCAAGTCCAGTAATCCGAAGTTGATACGCAATTCTCTCTAACTCATTTTTCCTTGCTTTATCCATGCTCTCCTTCCATCCTTTCTTGTTTTATGCTTTGAACGCATTACTTTTTTCTCTTTTTTAAAATATCAATGGCAACAGCTGCAATAATTACAAGTCCTTTAATAATCATCTGAACATAAGAAGAAACATGCAACAAATTTAATCCATTGCTTAAAAAACCAATAATCAACGCACCAATTAAGGTTCCTCCTACAGTGCCGATGCCTCCGGTAAAGCTGGTGCCTCCTAAAACTGCTGCTGCAATAGCATCCGATTCATAAGCCTGCCCAGCTGCAGGCTGCCCTGAGTACATTCTGGATGCCAAAATAATACCGGCCAAAGCAGAAAGAACTCCCGAAATCATATACACCTGTATCATAATCTGTTTTACATGAATACCCGAAAACTCTGCCGCTGTCACATTTCCACCTATCGCATACATCCTCCGTCCAAACCTTGTATAATACAAAACAATAGAAATAATGACCATTACCAAAAGCACAATATAAATTGGAATAGGAATACCAAGCCAGTATCCGTTTCCTATCGCATTAAACACTTCGTTGTCACAGGAAACAGATCGTCCATCGGTAATCACATAAGCAACTCCACGGATTGCGCCCTGCATTGACAGGGTCACAATAAATGCTGGCATCCCCAATAAAGCTGTAATGCATCCATTCACAAGCCCAATAAAAGCCCCCAACAACAATGCCAACACAAAGGCTATAAACAGTGGAACACCATTATTTAGCATAATTACAATGGTTACACCGCTAGCAGCAACAACTGATCCTACCGTTAAATCTATACCACCGATAATCAACACAAACGTCATGCCAAATGCCAAAAGTGCATTTATACAGATCTGTCTCAAAACCTGAAGCATATTTTTGGCCGACAAAAAAGAATCTGTAAAAACAGAAAGAAACACTACTAAAGCCAGAAGTCCTATCAGAATTCCTATATTTCTCCGCACATAATCTATCACTGGATTGCGCAGTATTACATTTGATTTCTCTCTTTTCTCATTCATCTTTGTTCCTCCCTGATGCATACCACATAATGTCTTCTTGAGCCACAGTTCTGGTCTCTTCTTCTGTCAGCAAAGCCTTTACTTGACCTTCACACATAACAATAATTCTGGTACTAAGGTTAATAATTTCTTCCATTTCCGAAGAAATCAACATTACTGCGACTCCCGCTTTTGCCATGTCTACAATCAATTGATAGATCTCCGTTTTCGCCCCAATGTCAATTCCTCTCGTAGGCTCATCCAAAATCAGAATATCCGGCTTCGTTGCCAGCCATTTTGATACGACTACCTTCTGTTGATTTCCACCTGATAAGTAACGCACCAATTGATTGGCAGAAGCCATTTTAATAGAAAGCTCCTTGGCATATCGATCTACAATTTCATTTTCTTTTTTTCTATCCATAAAGCAAAAACGAATAAAACGCTCTAAGACAGAAATTGTCAAATTAAATTTGATCGAATTATCTAATACCAGTCCTTCCTCCTTTCGGCTCTCTGGCACATAACCGATTCCCTGTTCTATCGCATCTGCCGCATTACGAATTTTTACTTGTTTTCCTCCAACATAAATTTCTCCTGAAGCTAAAGAATCAATTCCAAAAATCGCTCTGGCAGTTTCTGAGCGTCCTGCCCCTACCAAACCGGCAAAACCTAAGATCTCACCTTTTCTCAAAGTAAAACTTACATTTTTCAATTTTTTATTAGTTAAATTTTTAACCTCCAAACATACCTCTCCTGGAGAAAGTTCTGTATCATTTTTCATATAAGTATTGAGATCCCGTCCTACCATCATCTCAATAATTTTTTTCTGATCTAATTCCGCCGCACTCTTCGTACCGATTAATTGACCATCTCTCAGCACAGTAATGGTATCAGATATCTGAAAAATTTCCTCCATGCGGTGGGAAATATAAACAATAGCGATCCCTGCCTCTTTTAATTTACGAATCTGCTCAAACAGCTGATCAATCTCCGTTTTGGTAAGTGATGAAGTAGGTTCATCCATAACAATTACTTTAGCTTTAGACAACAATGCCCTACATATTTCAATCATCTGCTGTTTTGCAATACTCAAATCTCCGACCTTACTACGTACATCTACATTTACTTTTAATTCATCAATAATCTCCTGAGCCTGACGGATCATCTCCTTATCATTTAGAAAACCCTTTATACCCCGATTCAACTCACTTCCCATAAAAATATTATCAAAAACTGTCATATTCTCCGCCAGACTGATTTCCTGATGGATAATACTAATACCATATTTTTTAGCATCTTCTACGTTATTAATCTCTACTTCCTGACTCTCTATCAAAATTTTTCCCGTATCTTTATCTTTCTGATAGATACCTCCCAATATCTTCATCAAAGTAGATTTGCCAGCCCCATTTTCACCCATAAGAGCTCGCACTTCGCCCAGTTTTATTCTAAAATCAATATGGTTGAGCACCTTGGCCCCAGGAAATGTTTTGTTTATGTCCAGCATTTCTAAATAATATCTGTCACCCATCCCAAACCTCCATTGATTCAGCGAGGCTGCCCACCGTGCAGACAGCCCCTTCTTTGAACCGTTCTATCAAAGCCCTGTTCTTATTCTGCGTTAGTAGAATCGACCAGTTCTACTGGAACTTTAATATCCTTTTCTACCTCTTCACCTGCAATTACCTTATAAGCAGTTTCTACAGCCTGAGAACCGATATCAATTGGATGCTGTGCAGCGCTTGCCAACATTTTTCCTTCTGCAATCGCTGCCTTTCCGTCATCAGAGCCGTCAACACCTACAATCTTTACCTGCTCTAACATACCGGCGCTCTCCACTGCTGCTACACAACCGAGAGCCGAGGGATCATTCAGAGCAAACATACCTGCCAAATCCGGATATGCCTGAAGAATATTTTCAGCTACCGGAAGAGCAGTATCTGTACCCGGCTGAATTTCCTGCTCTTCTACAATTTTGATATCCGGATACTCTGCAATAGCATCTTTAAATCCATTTGCACGATCCAAGCAAACTTCAGCCACATTATAGGTCAGCATTGCCACTTCACCTTTTTCTCCAATTGCCTTTGCCATTGCCTCACCTACTAACTGTCCTGCCATATAATTATCAGATGCTACTGTAGAAGCAATTTCAAAATTTACAGGCGAATTATAAGCGATCACCGGAATTCCTGCTTCTTCACAGGCATCAATAGCCGTCTTAATTGCATTGGAATCTACCGGGTCAATAAGCATAGCTTTTACACCCTGCTGAATCATATCATCAATGTCATTTAACTGTTTAGCAGCATCAAAGCCAGCATCTACTACAATTAGCTCATCTCCTTCTTTTACAGCCGATTCCATGCCATCTACAATATCCACATAAAATACATTAGATTGATCGGCTACAGAAACACCAATTTTAATTGCCTCTGCCTCTTCTGCCATCGCATAGTTTCCAAATGTCATTGTTCCAACTAATGCTGCCCCAACTACCATCATCCATTTTCTTCTCATTTTTTTACCCTCCTACTTATTTTTGTTTGTTGTTCTCAAAGAGATCCTTCTTTTTCCTTTTACGGAATTTTTACCAAGCAGTATAACCGCCGTCCACCAAATATGTTGATCCCGTTACAAAGCTAGAAGCATCAGATGCAAGATAAACTGCAATTCCCATGAGCTCATCCGGAACTCCGGAACGTCCCATAGGTGTCATAGAAAACCACCTCTCAATTGCCGGATCCTTTCTCTGATATCGATCTTCGCTCATTTCCGTTCTCATATATCCAGGACAAATTGCATTGACGCGAACGCCACGGCTTGCCCACTCGGTCGCCATTGATTTTGTCAGCATAATCAACCCGCCTTTAGATGCATTGTATGCACATTGATTTTGAGGGGTATTCACGATCATTCCCGACATGGAAGCAATATTTACAATACTTCCCTTTCCCTGCTCCAGCATTACTTTTCCTACTTCTCTTGATACAATAAAAGGACCGGTCAAGTTTACATCTATCACTTCTTTCCAGTCTTCAGTTGTCATCAATTCTGCGTC
This sequence comes from uncultured Lachnospiraceae bacterium, assembly GCA_905207905.1. The sequence goes on from CAJLNC010000010.1 coordinate 42,921, forward strand.
TGCGCCTCGCCAAGTTCCCGCATTATTGAAAAGAATGTCAATTTTTCCATACTTCTTTTTTACTTCCTCTACCATGCGTTTTACATCTTCTTCCACCCGCATATCACCTTTAATCACCGTACACTTCACGCCCTGTGCCTCTATCAGCTTCTGGGTTTCCAGTGCGGATTCTATCCTTCTGGCTGCAATCACAATATCAGCACCTGCCTGAGCCAAACCCATTGCCATAGATTTCCCCAAGCCCTGTCCTCCACCAGTGACAATAGCAACCCTTCCTTTTAAAGAAAACATTTCATTCACATTCATAATTCTTTCCTCCTTAATTAAACTCTATCTATTTTCTTACATATTTATTTGCACCAAACGATAAATTATAAAATAATCTCCATCTGATCTTCTTCCTCGTAAGTAACCACCGTACAATCATTTTTATAAATTCTCTCTGGAAGCACAATCAGTACATGAACTTTTTCCTCATTTATTGGAAATACACCCATATGCCACACACCAGTATTAATTTTCACCATCGTCCCTTTTGGAACAATAAAAGCTTCTGTCAATTTTGGTACCGGCTCCTTACTGGCTGGAGCTACATGCATAACAACATCGTCATCCAAAACCAGAATTCCTTCTCCCGTGGTATTATGGTATTCCGCTTCTTTTACAATCATTTTCTCCTGTTTGTCTATAACCAAAGAAGAAAACGCGATCGGCATGGTACCAGATACCGGAAGCAGAACCTTATCATTATAGAAATTCCCCAAAGAATGCCCTTTTGGACGCAAAATATCCGTAAACATTCCGTAAGATGCAAAATTTTCTGCTGTAATTTTCTTAGCTTGAATACTTCTCATATCCTGTCCTCCTGTTAATATTGTATTTATTTCATTGTTATCATAGTTCCCGTCTCTCCGCCTCTGTGCAAAAACTTTTCTAATACAAAAGACGCTGCTCCAATTGCCCCTGTGTAACTCTTAGTATTGGAAATTGCAATCTTTATTTCCCGTCCAATGTACTTCATCCTCCTCCGAATTAAGGACTGTTCGAACATTTCCATAAAAACCGGACATTCCCGACTAATCTTTCCTTCACAAATAATAAGATCAGGATCCATCAAATTCACTACCCCAGCCACTGCCATAGCCAAATAATCTGCTGCCCTCGATAAAATTTCCAACGCAATCCTATCACCGCCTGCAGCTGCTTCAAATACTATATTCAAGTCTACTTTTTCTACATTTCCATAAGCCAAATCAACGATTTGAGACTCATCTTTTCGTTCTACAACTTTTCTCCCCTCTGTCTCTATTGCTTTTCCAGATGCATACAATTCCAAACACCCAAAATTTCCACAGGAGCATCTAGCACCTTGTCGCTCTACAGCCATATGTCCTAACTGCCCGGAAGCTTCTGAACTTCCATAATAAAGTTTTCCATTCATAACCATAGCAGAACCAATTCCAGAAGCAAGATACAAACATAAAAAATTTTTAACTCCTTTCCCACTCCCAAAAAGCTTTTCTTCCATGGCCAAAGCCCTAGTACTGTCATCTACAAAAATTTCTCCATCAAAAAAACGCTGTAGATATTTTTTAATATTTATGTTTTGCCAATTTAATTCAGTCGAGTAAACGACAACCCCTCTCTTTGCGTCTACAATTCCCGGAACCCCAACACCAATCCCTAATATTTCTTTCTGCATTTCTTGATGCTTCTCCAGCAATGATTTTATCTCTATTACTATCCTTTTCAGAATTGTCTCTGCGGTATCCATAATCCGGTTGTCTTGTATTCTTCGTTCTATCACATGAAAGCCTAAATCCAAAAGCATAACTTCAATGTGATATTCATCAACATCCACACCTATTATATAATAAACATCCCAATTAAACTCTAACATCAAAGGAGGCTTTCCTCCACTAGAGACTCCCTTTCCAGTAATCCTTACTAAATTCCGTTCTCGAAATTCTTCAATGATTTTCAATACTGTAGGCTGAGAAAGCCCAGTAGTCCTAGCAATTTCTGCTCGAAAAACGCTCTCATTTTCCCATAAAATCCTTAATACATTTATTTTATTTGCCATATTGACAACATTTTTATCCACTTTGCCCATGGCACCTCTTTCCCTCTCTCTATCTTTTAATGCTCCTGTCTATTTCTCGCATTCTGGATCTCCTCAAAATGTCTGCCAACTTTCAAATACTGTTGATACAGCCGATCATACTTTGTAAACTGCTTTTGATTTGGCGTATAAGTTTTCATAAAACCAGCATCCATATGAGACTGAGCTTCTTCCAAATTTTCATATCCTCCGCAAGCGACCGCTGCATACATAGCGGCGCCTTGCGCGCAAGCCTGCGTCAAGTTTGATACCTTAATTGGCCGTTTTATCACATCCGCCAACATCTGCATTACCAATGGTGACTTTTGCGGAATACCTCCAACAGTAATAATTTCGTCAATTTCAACTCCTCTAGAAACAAGGGAATCAATGATTCTTCTGGAGCCAAATACTGCAGAAAGCAAAATCGACCGGAACAAATGCGGAACATCTGTTCCAAGTGTCAGACCATACATACCTCCTTTCACCGTCTCATTAATAATAGGATATCTTCTGCCATTAAACCAATCAATAACCGTTAAATCCTCATCATCTTCCAAATTCATGGCTTCTTCTGAAATACGGTCCAAAATATTATCATACATTTTTTTGATTATCTCCTGGCCCTGTTCCTTCTCCAGAAGCTTCTCTGTCAGCATATGTTCTGAAGGCCACATTAAAATCGAACGAAGCCAAGAACACAAGTCCCCGAAAGCAGCCTGGCTTGTCTCAATTCCAACATACCCCGGAAGAATAGAATCCTCTGCTTGGCCACAGGAATCATGAAGGTCTCTCCCCCTAAGGTACTCTCTTTTAGATACCAGCATATCTACTGTAGAAGTTCCAATCACTTTCACCAAAACATTCGGCCTTACTCCCGCTCCTACCGCACCTGCATGAGCATCTAAAGAGCTACCGCCTATAATTACTTTTCTATTTAATCCCAAACGTTCTGCCCACTCTTCCGTAATCACTCCCACGCAATGTGTTGAAACCTGAGGCCCTTCTCCATAATTTCTGGCCACTTTTGCTAAATACGGATCTACCGCCTCCAGACATTTGATCGAAGGCAACCCCCCAAAATCACTATGCCAGAGTGCTTTATGCCCTGCCGCGCAACTACACCTATACATGGTGTGAGGATTCGTATTCCCCGTAAGCACCGCCGGTATCCAATCGCAATGCTCCACCCAAGAATATGCTGCTTTTTTAACTTGATTATCTACCCTAGATCCATGAAGAATTTTAGCCCACCACCATTCAGATGCATAAGTTCCCTGGAATCTCAAATAATCTTCTCCTGCAAAGTCAGAAAAAACCTCATTAATTTCTTTTGCTTCTTCGATGGCCGTATGATCTTTCCAAAGATAAAACATAGCATTCGGATTTTCCGCAAACTCCGGAAGCAAAGCCAATGGTTCCGTTTTCGTCGACAGGGCAAGGAGTTGATCCGGTAGTATCGACTCCAATTCCTCGTACATACTCCCCAGCCTGTTTTCCCGCCATTTTAAGTGCCTCTTTAACACTTTTTTCAAATGCCTCCAAATAATCTAATGGATGTTGACGGAACATATTTTTAGAGGGATCGCAATACTTTTTTTTCATCCAACGCTCATACTCACAGGCAGCACTGCCCAATGTTGTTCCATCCGCCATATCCAATACCACTGTTCTTACTGAATCGCTTCCAAAATCTACCCCAATCACATAGTTTTTATTCATAGTTTTTAGACCTCTTTTATATTAACTCTTCTAATTAAGTTTTTTATTTTTTTAGTTATTTTTTATAATATAATCCTGTTTTTATGAGATTTTATAACAATAATAATATTTTAATTCCTTGTTTTATCATTTTAACTAATTTATTCTGCATATTTTATATTTTTTTATCAATAACTTTATTATCTATATTAATTAAGT
>CAJLNC010000011.1 GCA_905207905.1 uncultured Lachnospiraceae bacterium
CTTCCGATCTTATGAGCCTGGAGAAAAGGTGACTCTGGAGCTGGTTACGGAGGATACCGAGTGGGAGGAAGTGTATGATGAGAACGGATATCTGGTGAATGTGGTTCCACACAACCTGCGGGAGCAGGAATTTGAGGTAATGGCTGTGGTGGAGATCCCAGGCAGCATGGATGAACACTGTTACTCGGTAAATGGTGTAGATCTGGTCATGTCCCTGGCAGATCTGGAGAAGCAGTACGCCACTCGATTTGCCGTGTCCTATACTCTAATGGAGGGGGAGGCAGAAGGATTTGAGGCTGCAGCCAGGGAGTATACAGAACAGGAAAATACTTACATGGGATATCTGAGCAAACAGATGATCATGGAAGAATTTGGAGGAATGGTGAATGTGATAGAGACTCTGGGAATCGGTCTTGGGGCTGTGATCGCCCTCATTGGTATTATGAATTTTGTAAACTCCATATTCACCGGAATCATTTCCAGAAAGCGGGAATTGGCGATTCTCTGCAGCATCGGCATGACCAGAAAGCAGCTTCGGCAGATGCTGGCTGCAGAGGGGCTGTGGTATGTGTTCTTTTCCGGACTGATCGGTATCGTGCTGGGAAGCTTGTTATCCTATGGCCTCCTCACAGCCCTAAATCAGATGATCCGGTTCTTTGAGTACCGGTACAACGGACTGGCTTTCTTGATTATGCTGCCCCTTTTCACCTTAATTGCTCTGGTGATTCCTCAGGTGATCTACAGCCGGGTGGAGAAGGAGAGCATTGTGGAACGGCTTCGGGATACGGAAGGCTCATGAGATTGTTGTCTGGATGGTTCCTGTCGGGTTAGATGGGATCATCGTATTTTTCTGAAGAACTCATTTTTTATCCCCCCCTCTTTCTTTTTCCGTGGGGGGATTGGAATTATAGTTTTCTGCCGGAACCTATTTCAAAATGGTATTTTACAATTCCCAAATCCAGTTTTGTATAAAAACCTTTGCCACAGACTGCATGGATGCTGCTGTCAGAAGATAATTCAAAGAAAAATTTCTGCTGATTCATTGCAGTCGGAGCGAGAAGTGCAGCTTCCATACCATTTTGAAACCATTCCGGCAGATTTGCAGGATCCTTGCAGACTGCCTGCAAGGGTTTGCTTTTATGCGGTACGCCTTGTGTTTTACCATACCCAAACGCGATCAGGCATATTTGTTTTTCACCCTTGCAAATGGTTGCTTTGCTTTTGCCATGGGTCATTGCCACCCAACAGCTATTGAGTCCCAGCTCCTGCATTTTCAAAACAATTTTTTCACCATGATATCCCAATGTTTCATCAAGATTCGGAGATTTTTTACCTACAAGAGCGATATAATTTTTGACGCCGGTAAATTTGCCATAATGTGCCATCATGGAGTCAAAGCATTGTGGCTCATCATAAAAAATCTGGATATGTAATCCCGTTTCCTGGTTGATTTCTTCAATCAATTCATTGAGTACAGTTCGCTGTTTTGAGTCAATCGCAACGTCTTTGTATTGGCGGACACTATGCCGCTGTTTCATTAGTTCCAATCGTTCCATGATCAAGTTACCTCCAATTTTTTTTTCTTTATTCGCCACTTCTGTCTGGCAATTCTTTTGAAATTTTCATGGCAAGCTGCAAGGTAGAAACCAGTTGCTCAAAAGCTTCCATTTCGGGGTCAAAATAATAATAATTTTTTGTTCCCTCTTTGCGTACTTTTATAACTCCGGCGTCTTTCATAATCTGTAAGTGATGTGAAACCGCCGGGCGGGAAAGGTTTGTTTTCTCAGTAATATCACCTACCCGAACACCCATGCAGTTTCCCATTTTCATCATTTCTAAAATGAGGTGCTGCCTTGTTTCATCACCGATAGCGGTCAATATCTTTGCTGAAGCGGAGAAGTTTTCTGCCAAAGTGAAAATTTTTTTATTTAGTTCCATGCACATCTCCCTTTCGTTCAAACGTTTAAACTATAAATACTATAACACAGAATATTAAAAAATGTTCATTGGTAAAGAAAATCGAGATGATTGATACTATATTGCCGGCAACGAAAAAGTCTGATATTCCCTTATAGTTTAAAGGGAAAGATTAGATAACCCGTCTTTGAAAAATCTCTTCCCGGAAATGAATCGGATAGGTTTTCCGCTTTTTTTGAATGTTTCGGTTGGAAAAAGTGTGTTATACTGAAAGTCAATGTGAAATAGAAGAGGAGAGAAAAGAAAGATTCTGCTGTTTACATAAATGTGAGCGGAACCCATTTGCAGAGAGATGCGTAACGGGATTTTATGTTGGGACCGGGGAGATATGGGACAGCAGTAAAAATGAAAATAATAAGAACAGGATGGAAAACGTATGAAAAAAGAGATACAGATTTTAGTGGTGGAGGATGATCCGGATATTAACGGGCTGATCCTGCGGATCTTAAAAAAGCAGGGATATCAGGTGACACAGGCCTTTTCCGGCACGGAGGCTGGGCTGTGGCTGGGGCAGAAGGAGTACGATCTGATGATCCTGGATCTGATGCTGCCGGGGCTTGATGGAAAAGAAGTGCTTGAAAAAGTGCGGATGGAACGAAGGCTGGAGCTTCCGGTGCTGGTGCTGTCGGCAAAAGCAGGACTGGAAGATAAGGTGGGCCTTCTTACTGCCGGAGCAGACGATTATATGACAAAGCCCTTTGAGCCGGAGGAGCTGACGGCAAGGGTGGGGGCCCTCCTGCGCAGGAGCCTGGGAAGAGCAGGAAAACCGGGAGGAAAGGCCTATGGGAAACGGGAAGGAAAGGAAGGGAGAGGCGAAGGCGGAGCAGCGGCAAATTCTCCCTTGGAGCTTTCCTACAAAAAGGTCAGGCTGTTGCCGGAAGCCAGAGAGGTTCTGGTAAAAGGTCAGGAGGTGGAGCTGACCAGATATGAATATGAGCTTTTGTATCTGCTGATGCAGTTTCCGGAGAAGGTGTTTTCCAGAGAGTCCCTCTATGAGCAGGTGTGGCAGGGCGGTTACTACGGGGAGGACAATACCGTGAACGTCCATGTGAGCAACTTAAGGAAAAAGCTGGCTGCCGCAGATCCGGGGGAGGAGTACATTAAGACGGTGTGGGGAATTGGTTTTAAAATGGCCTGACTTTACGATTTCTTTAAACTTTCTAAAGGACTTATTTATAGCCTGGGCAGTATACTTGGCACTGTAAGAAGCAAACAGCAGGGAGGAAAAGGATATGCAGGCAGTTGCAGTGCAGACACGAAATCTTACAAAGTATTATAAAAAATTCTGTGCCCTGGATCAGGTGAGCATCCAGGTGGGCCGGGGAGAGATCTTTGGCCTGGTGGGGGATAACGGGGCGGGAAAGACTACTCTTTTAAAAGCGTTGGCAGGACAGATCTTTCTCAGTGAGGGGGAGCTGGCCCTTTTTGGAGAGGGGGAAAATCTCAATTCTATGCGAAAGCGGATGGGCGTCCTGATTGAAGAACCGGGTTTTTATCCCCAGTTATCGGTGGAGAAAAATCTGGAATATTACCGGATCCAGAGGGGCGTTCCGGGAAAAGGGGAGACGGAGGAGATCCTGGAGATTATAGGGCTTCAGGATGCCAGGAAGAAAAAAGCCGCCGCCCTCTCTCTTGGCATGAAGCAGAGGCTGGGATTGGGGATCGCTCTTATGGGAACACCGGAACTTCTGGTGTTGGATGAGCCCATCAATGGGCTGGATCCCAGCGGCATTGTGGAGATGCGAAAACTTCTGGAGCGGCTGAACCGGGAAAAGAAGATCACCATTCTCGTCTCCAGCCATATTTTAAGCGAGCTGGAGCAGATTGCCACAGTCTACGGTTTTTTAAAGAAGGGGAAATTGCTGGAGCAGATATCTGCCGGGGAGCTGGAACAGAAGTGCGCTGATTATGTGGAGATTCGGGTGTCTGATTCGGAGCGGTATACTGTGCTTCTGGAGCAGAAGCTTGGGCACAGAGCGTATCAGGTGATGCCGGATGGCCGGATCTATGTGAAAACCCCAGGACTGGAGACAGAGGCTTACAGCCATCTGGCAAGCCAGGGAGGGCTTGAGGTGAGGGCGCTTACACGGTATCATCAGTCGCTGGAGGAGTATTATCTGAATCTGAAGAAGGGCGGTGGACAGGAATGAGAAATTATATGAAAAGCGAATGGTACCGGATCACCAGAGGAAAGGGCTTTTACCTTGCCTTTGCAGTGATGGCAGGACTGGTATTGGCGCTGAATCTGGTGCTGGCCGCAATGATGATCGGAGATCCCCAGTATAAGTATGCCACAGTCCGTTTTTCTTTGAACACCTTTACTGCCCAGGGCTTTCTAGTGATCGCCATGGGGGCGGTGATCCCCGGAGTGCTTACCATTGATGACAGAAAAACCGGGGTTTTGAAAAATGTGGTTGGGTATGGAATTTCCCGGGAAAAAATTTTGATAGGGAAATGCCTGGTGAGCTTTCTGGCAAGTTTCGTTTTATTGCTGGGAGTTCTGGCAGTCTATGTGGGAAGCGCCTTTTTGCTGCTCCGGGAACCGGAATGGCTTCCTCTTCAGGAAATGCTTCTGTGCATTCTCTCCAACCTCCCTTCCGCAGTGGGTTCCCTGATCCTGATGCAGGTTCTTGGGATTTTATATAAAAAGGAAATGACCACTGTTTTGATCTGGACTGCAGTTTACTACATCGTTCCGACCGTGTTCAGACTGGCAGGCTTTCAGTATCCGCTTCTGAAAAATGCGGCAGACTGGATGCCCTACAATGTGCTGAATCCTGTTATGGTGACTTTTTCAGAGTACCATTGCATCTGGGATACCCCGGAGGGCTTTGGAAAACTGATGCTTATGGGCGCTGCTGCCATTGTGATTTTCCTGGGCTTTGGGTTATGGCGAATCCGAAAGCAGGAGTTTTAATTTTGAATGAAACGGCGGGAGCTCAAAGCGGCGGGAAGACAGGAGAAAGCGGGAAAAGCACAGAAAACAGGAGGATGAGGAATGGAAATAAGCATGGCGGCAATCGTGATTCTGTCGGCAGCGGTACTGTATCTATGGTACCGCTTTTTGGCGTTGAAGCGAACCATTGCCCAGGCGAACCGGCAGCTTCAGGAAATCTCCGGAGAACTGGAGGAAAACCGGATTGTAAAGCTGGCTGCTCCGGAGCGGGAGCTGGAAGCGTTTTTGGTGACTGTGAATGGGAACCTGAAACAGATTCGCAGAGAGCGTCTGGAGTATCAGCGGCGGGAACGGCAGTGGAAGGAGCAGGTGGAAAATATCAGTCATGACCTGCGCACGCCCCTCACTGCTGTTTTGGGCTATCTGAAGCTGGTGGACAATGAAACGCTGCCGCCGGAGGAACGGGAGTTTCTGGAGATTGCATTAAAAAAATCCCAGAATCTGCAGAGGCTGGTAAATCAGTTTTATGAACTGTCCCGGGTAAGTTCAGAGGATTTTAAATTAAAACGGGAGCAGACGGATACGGCGAGGCTTCTTCGGGAGTGTTGTCTGGAGCAGTATACTCTTTTTGAACAGGCAGGTCTGGAACTGAAACTTTCGATTCCGGAGTATCCTCTGTGGCTTTCTACGGATTCTGAGGCGCTGGAGCGCATCTTTGTAAATCTTTTGCAGAATGCCGCCCGGTACGGAAAGAGCCTGCTGGAGGTGGAGGTAAAAGAGGGGGAAGAAAACCATGTGGAGTACCTCTTTCGCAATGATCTTCCGGAAGAGGTGGAGGAAGTGGATCCAGGCCTTCTCTTCGAGCGCTTTTACATGCAGGAACGATCCAGAACCAGAGGGGGCACCGGTCTGGGGCTTACCATTGCGAAGCATCTGGCAGAGCGGCTGGGAGGCAGCATTCAGGCCCGGTATGAGACGAAGGGGGAGAAGCGGTATCTGGCGTTTTCGGTGGAGCTGTAAAGATAATACAAGGAATAAAAAAGAAATAAAAGGCAATACTATTTTTGTCGCTTACGATAAAACGATATGTTAGAATGGGAAAGCAACAAAACAATACGTATGCGCGATAGGAGGAATGTAAATGAAAGGTTTTGCAATGTTAAAAATCGGAGCCACTGGTTGGATCGAGAAAGAGATCCCTCAGTGCGGACCGTTGGATGCTATCTGTAAGCCGCTGGCCCTAGCCCCCTGTACTTCCGATGTACATACCGTATGGTCAGGTGCAATCGGTGAACGAAAGGATATGATCCTTGGACATGAAGCTGTGGGTGAGGTTGTTGAGGTGGGCAGTTTGGTGAGAGATTTTAAACCCGGCGATAAAGTACTGGTTTCTGCCATCACACCAGACTGGAATGCTTTTGCTTCTCAGGAAGGTTATTCCATGCACAGCGGCGGCATGTTGTCCGGTTGGAAATTTTCCAACTTTAAGGATGGTGTTTTCGGTGAATTTTTCCATGTGAATGATGCAGATGGAAATCTGGCTCATCTTCCCGAGGGGATGGATCTGGGCGCTGCCTGCATGGTGGCTGACATGATTCCTACCGGTTTCCATGGGGCTGAGCTGGCAGATATCCAGTATGGCGACAATGTGGCTGTGATTGGGATCGGTCCGGTAGGCCTGATGTCTGTTGCTGCAACGGCTATCCGCGGAGCTGCAAATATTTATGCAGTAGGTTCCAGAAAGAACTGTGCAGATTTGGCGCTTGAATTTGGCGCTACCAATATTGTAAATTACCATGAAGGAGACATTGTGGAGCAGATCCTGGATCTGAACCATGGCCCGGTGGACAAGATCATAGTTGCGGGCGGTGATGTGAACACTTTTGATCAGGCAATCCGCATGTTGAAACCAGGTGGAAAGATCGGCAATGTAAATTATCTGGGCGAAGGTGATTATGTGAAGATTCCACGTGTAGAGTGGGGCTGCGGAATGGGACATAAGCAGATCTCCGGCGGCCTGATGCCCGGCGGACGTGTGCGTTCTGAGAAACTTGCACGCCTGATCACTGCCAACCGTATCCATCCGGAGAAGCTGATTACACACAGATTTACAGGGCTTGAGAACGTGGAGCCTGCGCTTATGCTGATGAAAGAAAAGCCCCGCGATCTGATCAAACCGTTAGTAATTATCGAATAAGCTGGCTGAAAAGAGCCGTATAGATAGGACAATTCCCCATCCGGTGATGTTTCATTGGAGGGGAGTTGTTCTATTTTTTTCATAGGAAATTGTAACGGAGAAGCATATAATGCCCCTTGTATAGTGATGCCAGAATATGCTACAATAAAACAATGACAGACAGTCCTGTGATCGTTCAGGAAAACAGAAGGCTGCTGTGAGTATTTGCAGAGACACTTTTGGAAGAAAGCTGCTGAAAGTTATCCGGTACTTGCGGCAGCCTTGTTAAAAGATAAGAAGGAGCAGAGTATGCAGATATGGATTAGAAATGGGCGGGTACTAGATCCCGCATCCGGCAAGGATGGAATCTATGATATTCTGGTGAGAGACGGGATCATCCAGGCGGTGGAAGAGAAGCTTTCCCCAAAAGAGGGGGAGGAGCTGACGGTTCTGGATGCAGAAGGCTGTTATGTGATGCCTGGGCTTGTGGATCTTCATGTGCATTTGAGAGATCCTGGGCTTACCTACAAGGAAGATGTAAAGACCGGCGGTGAGGCGGCGGCCCATGGGGGCTACACCACGATTCTGGCTATGCCAAATACCAAACCGGTGATCGATACTGCGGACAGGGCGGAGTATGTGATGAACAAAGCCAGACAGGTGTCTCCCATCCATGTGCTTCAGGTAGGAGCAGTGACAGTAGGGATGAAGGGAGAGGAGGTTTCCGATATCCGGGGCATGGCAGCAGCGGGAAGTCCGGCTATCAGCGAGGATGGGAAGTCCGTGATGAATGCCCAGGTGTACAAGGAGGCCATGGAGATTGCCTCAGAGCTGGATCTTCCGGTGCTGGCTCACTGTGAGGATATTCATATGGTAAACGGCGGGGTGATGAATGCGGATGCCCAGGCAGATCATCTGGGGCTGAAGGGCATTACCAATGCGGTGGAGGATGTGATCGTAGCCAGGGATATCATGCTGGCAAAAGAGACCGGGGCCAGGCTTCATCTGTGTCACTGCTCCACCAGGGACAGTGTGAAGATGATCCGGCTGGCCAAGGAGGAGGGCATCAAAGTGAGTGCGGAGGTCTGCCCTCATCACTTTACCCTTACCAGTGAGGATATCAGAAAAGACGACGCCAATTTCAAGATGAATCCTCCGGTGCGCCGGGAGGAGGATCGCCAGGCCCTGATCCAGGGGCTGAAGGAGGGTGTGATCGATGTGATCGCCACAGACCATGCGCCCCACAGTGCGGAGGAAAAAAGTCAGTCCATGAAAAAGGCTCCTTTCGGGATCGTGGGTCTTGAGACCGCGGTTCCCCTGACAGTGACCTACCTTCTGGAGCCGGGAGTACTCACTCCCATGGATATGGCGCGGGTGATGAGCTATCAGCCTGCCAGGATCGCAGGACTGAAGGCAGGAACCCTGCTTCCCGGTGCTGCGGCTGATATTACCCTGATTGATCCGAAGGAGGAGTATGTGATCGACAAGACCACCTTTGCCTCCAAGGGAAAGAATACGCCTTTTGACGGATGGAAGGTGCGGGGGAAAGTGAAAGCCACCATCTGCGATGGAAAGATCGTGTACCAGGATATGGAGAGAAAAGCAGAGGAAGCATAAAGCGCTTTGAAAGGGATATAAGCACAGCGGTAAAAAATATCAGAGCATAAGAACAAAATCCCATAAATTTGAAAAATCAAATAAGCAAAGATCAAATAAACAAAAATGAAAACAAGAGAGGAAACAATTATGATCAACAAGCTGATTGAAAATATTAAAAAAACCCAGGCTCCTATTGTTGTGGGTTTGGATCCCATGATGAACTTCATTCCGGAGCATATCCAGAAAAAGGCTTTTGCGGAGTATGGGGAGACTCTGAAGGGAGCGGCAGAAGCCATCTGGCAGTATAATAAGGAGATCGTGGATGCAGTTTATGACCTGATTCCAGCGGTAAAGCCTCAGATCGCCATGTATGAGCAGTTTGGCCTGGAGGGTCTGAGTGTGTTTAAAAAGACTGTAGATTACTGCAAGGAAAAGGGGCTGGTGGTGATCGGAGATGTGAAGCGCGGAGATATCGGTTCTACTTCCGCCGCTTATGCCACTGCTCATCTGGGCAGAGTCCAGGTGGGAAGCAAGACCTATCTTCCTTTTGATGAGGACTTTGCTACTGTGAATCCTTATCTGGGAACAGACGGTATTAAGCCCTTTGTAGATGTGTGTAAGCAGGAGAAAAAAGGACTGTTTATTCTGGTAAAGACCTCCAATCCTTCCAGTGGAGAATTCCAGGATCAGCTGGTAGACGGCCGTCCTCTGTATGAGCTGGTTGGAGAACAGGTTGCCAAGTGGGGAGAGGACTGCATGGGCGAGGAATATAGTTACATCGGAGCTGTAGTGGGAGCTACCTATCCGGAGATGGGCAAGACACTGAGAAAGATCATGCCCAAGTCCTTTATTCTGGTTCCCGGTTACGGTGCCCAGGGAGGAAAGGGAGCTGACCTGGTACATTTCTTTAATGAGGACGGCCTGGGAGCCATCGTAAATTCTTCCAGAGGGATTATTGCAGCCTACAAGCAGGAACGGTATGCAAAATTTGGTGCAGAGCACTTCGCAGAGGCCAGCCGGGCAGCAGTGGAGGATATGACAGCGGATATCCGTGGAGCGCTGGAGAGCCGGTAAGTGACGGCAAATATGGAGTTCGCTAGGCAGGAGGCTGTGAAAGGATCAGGGGCACACAGCATCGGATCGTTGCTCTGTGGAAGCTGAAGAACCCTCAGCTTTCACAGTTTCAGGAAAAACGGCAGATCCTGCAGAGCGTATCATTGGAACAGGTTCTGCCTGGGAGATGGTCCCTGAATAAAAACGAAGAATTTCGGAGGAAAGTTATGTCCAAGAAGTACCATGAGACAGCAAAGATCATAGAACAAACCCAAATTGGCGCCGGGATTTTCAGCCTGTGGCTCCAGACAGAGCAGATCGGGGCAGCGGCAAAGCCGGGGCAGTTTATTTCTGTTTACAGTCGGGATAAAAGCCGGATGCTGCCAAGACCCATCAGTATCTGCGAGGCAGAAGGGGAAAGCGGCCGCCTGCGGATCGTATACCGGGTAGCAGGAGCAGGGACGGAGGAGTTTTCCGGATATCAGGCAGGGGATACCCTGGATATTTTGGGGCCTCTGGGGAATGGTTTTCCACTAGAACGGATGGAGGATGGGAAGAAAGCCTTTCTTATTGGAGGAGGCATTGGAATCCCGCCTATGGTGCAGCTTTCTAAGGAGCTGAGAGGCGAGCTGACGGCAGTAGTGGGCTACCGGGACGAGCTGTTTCTTACAGAAGAGCTTGAAAAACACTGCAGAGTCTGTGTGGCTACAGAGGACGGCAGCGCAGGCACAAAAGGAAATGTGCTGGACTGCATTCGGGAAAACGATCTGCATGCAGATGTGATTTATGCCTGCGGTCCAACGCCCATGCTGAGAGCTTTGAAAGCTTATGCAGAGGAGCAGGGGATTGAGTGCTGGCTGTCCCTGGAGGAGAAGATGGCCTGCGGAATCGGAGCCTGCCTGGCCTGTGTCTGCAAGTCCAACGAGGTGGATGACCATTCTAAGGTGCACAATAAGCGGGTGTGTAAGGAAGGCCCGGTATTTTTATCCACAGAAGTGGAGCTGTGACAGTGCAGTAAAGAAAACGGGAGTCCGTGGAGAGGAAACTTTCCGGCAGGGAAAAAGAGCCCGGCGGCGGAGCCGTCCCGTGAAAGCATTGCCAAAGGACGAAGCACCTGGAAATGGATGGGAAAGGGAGACAGGATAGATGAATATCGATATGAGCGTAAACATTGCCGGAGTAGAGCTGAAAAATCCGGTAATGACAGCATCCGGAACCTTTGGTTCCGGTATGGAATACAGTGAATTTGTAGATTTAAACCGTCTGGGAGCAGTGGTGACCAAGGGTGTGGCAAATGTGCCCTGGCCTGGAAATCCTACCCCCAGAATTGCGGAGACCTGCGGAGGCATGATGAATGCCATTGGTCTGCAGAATCCGGGGATTGATACCTTTGTGGCCAGGGATCTGCCCTTTTTGCAGAAATATGATACCAGGATCATTGTGAATGTCTGCGGGAAAAGTACAGAGGACTACTGCGAAGTGGTGGAGCGTTTAGGAGAGGAGAAGGTGGATCTTCTGGAGATCAATATTTCCTGCCCAAATGTGAAGGAGGGCGGCATTGCTTTCGGTCAGAATCCAAAAGCAGTGGAGGCCATTACCTCTGAGATTAAAAAGAGAGCCAGACAGCCGGTAATTATGAAATTAAGCCCAAATGTGACAGATATCACAGAGACGGCCAGGGCGGCGGAGGCGGGAGGTGCAGATGCGCTCTCCCTGATCAACACTCTCACAGGGATGAAGATCGATGTGAACCGAAGAACTTTTGCTTTGGCTAATAGGACAGGCGGCGTGTCAGGGCCTGCTATCAAACCCATTGCGGTGCGGATGGTATACCAGACCGCCCAGGCGGTGAAACTTCCCATTATCGGTATGGGCGGTATTTCCAGCGCAGAGGATGCCTTGGAATTTATTCTGGCAGGAGCCACCGGAGTTTCTGTGGGAACTGCGAATTTTCATAATCCCATGGCCACAGTCCAGGTGATTGAGGGAATAGAGGAATATATGAAGAACTATCACATTTCCGATATAAAAGAGCTCATCGGGAGCGTGAGATAGGCAAAGAGGCTGCATAGTATGAAAATAGGAAATTTATCCCAGCGGAGGCTTTGGTCTCTGCTGGCCGTGATTTTAGGGAACTTTTTGTATGCTTTAACTGTAAAATTATTTTTGCTGCCAGCGCAGCTGGTGACAGGGGGAACTACAGGAATCGCCCTGGTGGTAAACCATTACTGGGGCATCCCGATCTCTGTCTTTGTGCTGGTGTTTAATGTGGTGATGCTGGGAGCGGGCTGGATGATTCTGGGAAAGGCGTTTGCCCTGACTACCCTGGCAAGCACCTTTCTCTATCCGGTATTTCTGGAGATCTGTAATCAGATTTTTGGGGATCTGGTACTGACGGAGGACCTTTTGCTGTGTACTATTTTTTCCGGGATTGGCATCGGTATCTCACTGGGTCTGGTGCTGCGCTCCGGAGCTTCCACCGGAGGCATGGATATTCCCCCTTTGGTTTTACAGAAACTGTTTCGCATCCCGGTATCTGCGGGATTGTATGTGTTTGATATTTTGATCCTTTTGATGCAGGCTTTCATCCGGGAACCGGAGAATATCCTCTACGGGGTGATTTTGGTGCTGATCTACACTACTGTGCTGGATAAGATGCTGCTCCTTGGCACCACCAAAACAGAGGTGAAGATCGTCAGCAATTATCCGGAGAAAATTTGCGATGCGATCCAAAAGCAGGTAGACCGGGGGGTTACGCTGTTGGCGGCTGAGGGAGGTTATCTTCACAGAGAGACAAAGCTGCTGCTCAGTGTGGTTTCCAACCGGGAGCTGATCAAGCTGGAGAAGCTGGTGCGGGACATTGACCCGGAGTGTTTTATGGTGGTCAGCCGGGTGAGCGAAGTGCGGGGAAGAGGGTTTTCCATAAAGAAGGAATATCAATAAAGAAGGAATATTAATAAAGAAGAGACGGCAATAAAGAGGGAATACGGACAGAGAGCGTTCGTTCACAGTGTTTTTGACCTCCTGATCCAAATAGAAAAGCAATGTGGGAAAAAAGCAAAATGGGGAGAGCTATGGTGACTTTATCACAGAAAGATTTAAAAAAATAGGGTAAAGTAACATCAGTACCGCAGTTTGTACAGAAAAACAGTTTTCATGGAAAACAGAAAATGAAAAAAGGAGGTCTCAATATGAGATTAAAAGATAAAGTCGCTATTATCACAGGAGGAAGCAGGGGAATCGGTTATGCGATTGCTGAAAAATTTTTGCAGGAAGGGGCCAAGGTGATCATTACAGCCAGCTCTCCGGAAACTGCCAGCCATGCCGTTGCCAGCTTGAAAGAAAAGTATCCCCAGGCTGCGGTGGGCGGGATCAGCCCCAACCTGGCAGATCTGGAAGATGTAAGAAGCGCCTTCCGCAAAGCCACAGAAGAGTTTGGATGCGTGGATATTCTGGTAAATAATGCAGGCATTTCAGAGCGCACGCCCTTTATGGAATATACAGAGGAAACCTACGATAAGGTGATGGATCTGAATGTAAAAGGCGTGTTTAACGCCACCCGGGCTGCCAGTGAGTGTATGGTGGCAAAGGGAAGCGGTGTGATCCTTTCTACTTCTTCCATGGTGAGCATTTCCGGGCAGCCCAGTGGATTTGCCTATCCGGCCTCTAAGTTTGCGGTGAACGGAATGACCGTCTCCCTGGCCAGAGAACTTGGACCCAAGGGAATCCGGGTAAATGCGGTGGCTCCTGGCATCACACAGACAGATATGATGAAGGCGGTTCCAAAGGAAGTGATTGATCCGCTGATTCAGCAGATCCCGCTGCGCCGTCTGGGACAGCCGGAGGATATCGCCAATGCCTTTGTATTCCTGGCTTCTGAGGAGGCATCCTATATCACCGGCGTTGTGCTGAGCGTGGATGGTATGGCCAGATCCTAGGATCCGTGTCCATAGGACAATACGGATGGCGTTTATAAGCGTATTCAGGCAGATGGAAAAGGGCTTCCGGCAGTTAGCCGGGCGGATCATTTAGGAGAGAAGGCTGATCAGAAAAAGATCCGGCATGAATTGACCGAGCGTTAAGTAAGAAGTGGGTTAGAAGAGGTGGTGCTGCAAAACAGCTCCAGTGAGACCCTTTAGAATGATTTTTCTTTGAAAAATGAGGATGTTGCAAAACAGCTCCGGCGAGATCCTTTTGGGTGATTTTTCTCCGAAAAACAACATGTTTCGGAGAAAACACACCAAAAATCCGTCGGAATTGGTATTTTGCAACACCCTCATTTTTATGGGAATGAGGTGGAACAATGAAAATTTTGATTGTGGAGGATGAGGAAAAATTGCGCAATTCTCTTGCAGAGGGATTGCGTCTGAAAGGATATGCCATAGACGTGGCGGAAGATGGAAATTGTGCGGATGAAAAAGCCTTTTGCGAAAATTATGACCTGATCCTCCTTGACTTAAATTTACCGAAACAGGACGGATTTTCCGTGCTGGAAAATATTCGGAGAGAAAAAAAGGATGTACCGGTTTTAATTCTGTCCGCCCGTGACGGAATCGATGATAAGGTAAAGGGACTTGATCTTGGAGCAAATGATTATCTGACCAAACCATTTCATTTTGCGGAATTGGAGGCTCGGGTACGATCACTTCTGCGAAGGAAAACAGTGATTGAAAATACCGTTTTGTCCAGCGGTTCCCTTTGCTTTGATACTGTTTCCAGAACTGTTACCGCAGCGGGAACTTCCGTTTCTCTGACCACAAAGGAAATTGCCCTGTTGGAGTACCTGCTGCTGCATAAGGGCCGGGTAATCAAATTAGAGGAACTGATTGAGCACGTCTGGGACAGCAGTGCTGACACCTTTTCCAATTCGGTTCGAGTCCATATGTCTTCCCTGCGCCGAAAGTTGAAAACGCAGTTGGGGTATGATCTCATCAGCAATATTATCGGCGAAGGCTATGTGATTCGCGATGGAGGAAACGTATGAAGAAAAGTATTCCATTAAAGTTGAAGTTGACGGTTATTTCAGTATGTATTTTAACCATTATGTGCGCAGTGTTGACCCTGTCCGCTATTTTTTCGGCCGATGAATTAGTTCAGGCGTCTGTCCTTACACCGGCTCTGTCCATGGATGGAGATATGCCGGCATTTCTGTTGGAGCCATCCACTGCGGTCACAGAAGCAATCTGGAAATTCCGTGGAAAAACGATAGCAGTTATGTTGTGTCTTGCTGCGATAGGTTCCGTTTTGACCTATTTATTTGCAGCCAGGACCCTCAAACCGCTGGAAGATCTGACCAAAAGAGTCCAACACATCAATATTCATAATTTAGACGAGGGTGTCCCGATACCCGGAACGCAGGATGAAGTTTCGCGGTTAGCTCAGGCATTTCAAGACATGACCGAGAAACTGAATCTCTCCTATCAGGTGCAGAAAAATTTTTCCGCCAATGCTGCTCATGAACTGCGTACCCCCCTTGCTGCCATCCAAACTCAGCTGGATGTATTTCAGATGAAGCCAGATCGAAAGGTTGAAGAATATACGTCTTTACTGCAAAGCATCGGAGAGAGCACGGAGCGCCTGTCCAATCTGGTAAAGGATTTGCTCACATTTACCAATGAACAGAAAATTGAGAAAAAGGAGCCCGTAGAATTAAGATCTTTATTGGAGGAAATCGTTTTTGAGCTGGAGGAGCGTGCTGCAGCCAGACAAATTGAAGTCACGATTTCCGGTGAAGGGACTGTTTGCGGTGATGACGGTCTGTTACAGCGGGCGTTTTATAATTTAATTGCCAATGCAATCCGCTACAATGTAGACGGCGGTTCTATTTTCATCGACATAACCAATGACAAAGTAACTGTGTCTGACACCGGTGTTGGAATTCCTGATGATGCCAAACCTTATGTTTTCAATACTTTTTTTTGTGTAGACAAGTCACGCAGTCGGGAACTGGGCGGCAGCGGACTGGGGCTGGCGATTGTAAAGAGCATCATCGAAGAACATGGCGGATATGTCTGTGTGGAAAATAACCAGCCGCAAGGCAGCAGATTTATCGTAGGATTTGATCAAGATAACTTAAAATAACAATAGACAGTACTGTAAATAAACATTTGACGAGAGAAGGGGATGTTGCAAAATACCTCCGATGGTACCCTTTCGGGTGATTTTTCTACGAAAAACAGCATATTTTCGGAGAAAAACACACCGAAAATCTACCGGAGCCATTATTTTGCAGCACCCCCTTCTTTATATGGATTTTATATTAGCTGTGCTATACTCCTGATGCAACGAAACCATGGCAAAGAAAGGACTGTATTTAATATGAAGAAAGTAATTTCAGCATGTTTGCTGCTGACGGCGGCGCTTAGTTTAGCTGCTTGCGGAAAGTCTGACACAAAGGGAGAGACTTCCGCCAAGGTCAATGAGGCACAGCAGGAAACGCCCACATCAGAACAAAGTGAGTTCGTACCTGTTCCTCTGGGCGATTTCTCCGCGCAGGATTTTGATGGAAATGATGTCTCTAAAGATATTTTTGCAGAGTATGATTTGACGATGGTCAACCTTTGGACAACTACTTGCAGCTACTGTATCGAAGAAATGCCTGTCTTAAATGAACTGAGAAAGGAATTTCAGGATGGCGGCATTCGCTTCAATATTATCAGCGTCTGCATGGATGTTGGCAATACGGAGGAGATTGACAATGCTAACTTAAAAAAGGCAAAAGAGATTATTGAAAAAACCGGAGTGGAATACCCGACTTTAATTCCGGACAAGGTACTTCTGGAAGGACGCTTGAACGGTATTCAGGCATTCCCGGAGAGCTTCTTTGTGGACAGCGAAGGAAATGTGGTGAGCCAGCCTTACGTGGGCGCTATGCCCAAAAATCACTGGCGCGTGACGATGAAGAACGAAATTGATAAAATGACGCAAGACGGGATGGAGGAGTAAAGGATGTTCGAATTGAAAAATATCACGAAAGTCTTTGAACACGAAACAGCATTACGGGACGTATCCCTCTCCATCACCGGAGGTATGAATTATATCATTGGCGCTTCCGGCAGCGGAAAGACAACCATTCTGCGCATCCTTTCTGCAATGGATATGCAGTATGAAGGAGAAGCGTTTTATTATGGCAGAAATCTTAAAGAATTGACGGATCAGGAGCGCTCGCAGCTCTATGCGGCGGAATTCGGATTTATCACGCAGGGCTTTCAACTGATTGACGAACAGACAGTCCGTGAAAATATTCTGATTCCGGCCTATCGAAATCGGAACGGCAGCGAAAAACATCTGAATATGCTCTTAAAGAAGCTAAAAATCGAAAACCTGGCCGATCAGAAGGTTCGTACACTGTCAGGCGGGCAAAAGCAGCGCGTGGCCATTGCCAGAGAACTGACGAAAGATCCTCAGGTACTGATTGCCGACGAGCCTACGGCCGCATTGGATGTCAAAACTGCCCATGAGATTGGCGAACTGCTGACATCGATTTCCAAAGAGCGAACGGTTATTGTCGTGACCCATGATACCTCTCTCATTCAGGGAAAATGTTCCATCTTTGAGTTGGATAAGGGAACTTTGATCAGAGCGGACAAAGCAGACATCCCAGCAAAAACGCACAGCAGCTCCACAGAACAATCCCGTCTGTCCCTTCGCGCTGCACTGCGTATGGCAGGAGTAACTGGCAGGCGTCAGATGGGAAAACTGCTCTCTGTTGTTCTGGCAATGGTGATTGCGGTATCTTGCCTGGGGGTGAATTTTGGAGGCGTGCTTAGCGAAAGCAGCAATAAGGCGTTCCAGGAGCTGATTGAAAAACAAGGGAATTCCGTATTAAATTTAACCATTGTCTCTTCATTTATGAGCGGTTCTGACTGGAGTGAGGACACGCCTGATGAAACCAAAAGTGTAAACCAGAATATCACCGGTCTTTTGGAGCAGTATCAAGATGACAGCCGCATCGAGGTGATTACTATGGATGCGCCAATCAACGATATGGTCATCCATGCAGAGGGGAAGGATTTTATTATTGAACAATCTGGTCAGGCGCCTGTTTTCAATAAGATGGTAGCCGGACGCATGGCAGACAATAGTAAATATGAGATTGTATTACCTCAGAATCTGGTCAAAAAAATGGGCTATACCAATGAGGATATTCTGGGAAAGGAAGTGTCCCTTATTGGCGCTGTATATAATTGGGACAGCGGTGAGCCTGTGAGTATGCCAATTTCTTTTACAGCCACCGTCTCTGGCGTTGCAGATACCTCTTATGGGGTTGAGTTCGAAGATCAGATTATGCGACTGGAAAATGAAGATTCTCTGTTCCCATCGTTGGCCATTATGAAGGACATTTACGCGCAGGCAGGAAAAAAAGACCCCAGTTTTAATTTTATGCTTCGGCCTGATTCCCCCGAACATTATCTTGAAATCTATGATGAGATAATGGAACAGGGGATTGTGCCGCTGGGACAAATTGAGCTGATACGGGATATTGTGGGATTGAAAGGAACTACGCAGATGCAGACCGGTGTTTCCTACGCATTGCTTGCTATCCTTTCTGCACTGGCAGCACTTTCTGTCTGCCTGGTTTGCGGCATTATGCGCAAAAAAGAATATGCCGTCTACCGTCTCTGCGGCTATACAAAAATCGATATTGCCCGGATAACATTGGCAGAGTACGCAGGGATGTTTTTGCTCACCGGACTTCTGAGCGTAATTGCAGCTTTGCTGCTGAACATTCCGGTATGGTTTGAATTTGTGCTTAGCGTTGGCGTATCCGTTGGCTGTTTCGCAGAGACCTGCGTGATTGCCACTCACGTGAATCCTTTGACAGCCCTGAAAACAGGAGGTCTCGGATGATTGCGCTGAACCGTATTTCTAAAAAATACGGTTCCCAAACTGTGCTGGATGGATTTTCCCACACATTTGGGAATCAAGGCATTACCTGTCTTTGGGGGGCTTCCGGTTCGGGAAAAAGTACGTTGTTCAACCTGCTGGCAGGATTTGACCGGGACTACAGCGGGAAAATTCTGGTAGATGGGCAGGATCTTTCTCAGCTGTCGGAAGACGCTCTTTGCGACTACTGCAAACACACCATCGGTTTTGTATTCCAGGAATATCATCTGCTTCCAGGCGATACAGTGTTGGAGAACATCCTAGTAGCTTCCGAATTGGCCTGTAAGGATAATGCCAGAAACAGAGAGTGGGCACTTTCTCTGCTGCGGCGTCTGAATATGGAAGAAAAGGTAAATGAGAAGATAGAAAATCTGTCCGGTGGGCAAAAGCAGCGTGTGGCTATTGCCAGAGCGCTGGCGGGAAATCCGGGATTGATTTTAGCAGACGAACCCACAGGAGCACTTGACCGCAAGATGGCGGATGAGATAATGGAAATCTTTTCGGAGATTGCAAAAGAACGTCCGGTTTTCATTATCACCCATGATCGTAAAATCTGTGATTATGCAAATGAAATTATCACCATTGAAGATGGCAAGTGCAAAGTATTGAAGGCATCCGATAAACAGTCTGCTGGGGACTCAGAGATAAAAGAAAAACTTCCTGTGGTATCTGTTTCTATGTACAGGAGAGCCTTACATAATTTTCAAGTGCATTTTAAGCGTTTTTGGGGAATTTCTCTTGCGGTAACCATAGCCGTATGCGCAGTACTGATGTCATTTTCTTCACAAAACATAATAGAAGAGAAAGTCAATTACTTTGAGGAAAAAAATACTGCTTTCTCTTGGGGGCAAATTCTGCTGGAAGAAGATGGCACGGCAGAACAGCTGCTTTCGCAGCTTGAGCAATCGCCCCACATCCAGCAGTGCTATGCGCAGTACACGGTTCCAGAGTGCAAAATAGAATTTGAAGGGAAAGGGCTTCCCGTTCCTGCCAAGCAATTTGGCAGCGTTTCTACGGAAACTATGAACGTGGGCGTAATGCCCAGAGACGCAGAGATTGCAATCACACCGTCCCTTGCCAAGCAATTTGCGGAAGACATCCGTACTCTGATTGGAAAAGAAATCGTTTTCACCTGCAGTGATTTTTCAAAGAAACTGAAAATCAGCGGTATTTACAGCGGTAGTTTTGATGACTACTATTTGGATGGGCAAACAGAACAGGAACTCTATACCGCTCTGCAAGGAGATGAGCCCCCCGTATCCGTGGCTTATCAGGTCAACGGCTTTGACGAAGTTCTGGAAGTGGAGACCCAGCTGAAAGAACAGCAAATCACCCCTGTTACGGCCGCCAGGCAGGTGGAGAGCCTGAAAGAAACCTTTGCACAGCTGCAAATCCTGTTTCTTCTTGTGTCCGCATTCCTTGTGGTGATCGCACTGGCTATCTGTGGGATGCTGCTGATGAAACTGGCTCGTATACGTTCCGGGGAAATCGGACTTCTGATGGCGCTTGGCTATCATCGCGCTCAGATTCAGAAGATGCTGTTTTGGGAAAGTCTGTTACTGTCGGCTCTTTCTGCATTGACTACGGCGTTGATTTGTCTCCTGCTCACCGCCCTGTCAGGTGTTTTGCCGATTCATATTACCTCCCTTCAGTTTGCAGGGAGTATTTTCGGAACGGTTCTTCTGGTGTGGTTCATTACTGCCATAGCGAATGCAAAATTACTGAGAACAGATCCTGCGAAAGCGTTGAGAGAATAAGGAACATGAAGGAGGAAGTCCTATGAAGCAAAAACATACTTTGCGCGCCAACGGAATTACGGTATTCCTGTTAGCGCTTGGTGTTGGATTTCTGGGTCTTGGGATCTGGAGAGAGGAGTATACGATTGTCATGAGCAAGGCCATCAATATTTGTCTGGAGTGTATAGGAATTGGATAGGCGAGCAAAAAAATCGGAAAGATTCCGCCATTTTTTTCAAGTTTTATGGGCGGTTATCACAAATAGCTACTTAATTGGATTTATCCGGGGGAAAATTTATCAGGGAAAGATTAAAAATGTTTGTGTGCCGGGCATGAACTGCTATTCCTGTCCAGGCGCTGTGGCTGCCTGCCCCATTGGCGCTTTGCAGGCTACGATCGGAAGCTACGAATATAAGTTTGCTTTCTATGTTTCCGGTTTTATGATTCTGGTGGGTACCGTTATGGGGCGCTTCGTATGTGGATGGCTGTGTCCGTTTGGTTTGATTCAGGATTTACTGAACAAAATCCCGCTTCCTTCCAAATTTAGAATCCGTACGTTCCGGGGAGACCGCCAGCTACGCTGGCTGAAATACATGATTCTTCTGGTGTTTGTCATTCTTCTTCCGCTCTATATTACCGACATAATCGGGCAGGGTTCCCCCTGGTTCTGCAAGCTGATTTGTCCGGTCGGAACACTGGAGGGCGGAATTCCGTTGGTATTGCTGAATGACGCCATGCGGGCCGCGGTAGGATGGCTGTACGCCTGGAAAAATGTGATTTTAATTGTGACGATCTTGGTATCGATTCTGATTTACCGGCCGTTCTGCAAGTATATCTGCCCCTTAGGAGCGATTTATTCTTTGTTTAACCCGGTTTCCATTCTGCGCTATCGCGTGGATACAGAAAAATGTGTCAATTGCGGCGCCTGCGCAGACGTCTGCAAGATGGGGTGTGATCCAGTGAGGAATGCCAACAGTCTGGAGTGTATCCGATGTGGAAAATGCAAAAATATTTGCCCGAAACAAGCAATCGAGTATTGTGCTTTTTCAAGGCC
Source organism: uncultured Lachnospiraceae bacterium (assembly GCA_905207905.1). The sequence goes on from CAJLNC010000011.1 coordinate 21,378, forward strand.
ACTGAATAAAAAGAATAAAACCAAAGGGGTATAAGACGGATTTGGGGAGCAGGAATGGGAGCGCATTTCTGCTCCCTTTCGCATATAATTTTCCTTTATAATGTCGGAAGTTCTTTTTCCTTCTTTATTAGCCGGTATCAGTTGATTCCGGTGTATCCATGAAAAACATCAAAAAAATTCACCGGATTTTTGTTGCTATTTTCTTTTGGTAAGTCAGCGTTTTCCCTTCCTTTCGCCTTGCATTTTTAGTGAATTTTGTATACAATAATGAATGGAAAATGGTTGGTCTCCAGGTGAACGGCAGCTTGGAGCTATGAATACAGGAGATAAGGATGAGAGAAATTAAGCTGAAAGCAATGGCGAAGATTAATCTGGGTCTGGATGTACTTAGAAAGCGCGAGGACGGGTATCACGAGCTGCGAATGATCATGCAGACCGTCCGTTTGTTTGACCGGATACAGCTTACGGTGACAGAGACCCCGGGAATCCGGGTGAAGACAAATTTGAGTTTTCTGCCGGTGGATGAAGGGAATCTGGTGTATCGGGCGGCAAAGCTTCTGATGGATGAAGCGCAAGTGAAAAAAGGGCTCTTTATTCATTTAGAAAAACATATTCCGGTAGCGGCAGGAATGGCAGGCGGAAGCTCCGATGCGGCAGCAGTTTTGGTAGGAGTGAACCGCTTATTTCACATGGGATTTACCCTGGAGGAGTTGATGGAACGCGGGGTACGGCTTGGGGCAGATGTACCCTACTGCATTCTTCGGGGAACTGCCTTGGCAGAGGGCATCGGGGAGAAGCTTACAGCCCTTCCGGCGCCGCCGCCCTGCCATGTGCTGATTGCAAAACCTAAGGTACATGTGTCAACAAAATTTGTGTATGGAAATCTGAAGGCCCATGAGCTGAAGGAGCATCCGGACATTGATGGGCAGATTCAGGCTTTGCGGGACGGGGATCTCTACCGGATGGCAGAACTTATGGGAAATGTGCTGGAAACGGTAACGATTCCAGCCTATCCGGTGGTGCAGGAGATCAAGGATATAATGAAGAAACAGGGGGCAGTCAACGCAATGATGAGCGGCAGCGGACCTACGGTGTTCGGACTGTTTGATGATAAAACAAAGGCAAGAAAGGCCTACGAAAAACTGAGGCGGGGCAGCATTGCCAAGCAGGTGTATCTGACAGAGTTTTTTAATAATGGAGGAACTTACCATGACAGATGAAATCCAACTGCAGGTAAATGAATATCTTCCTCTGCGGGATGTGGTTTTTCAAACTTTGCGCCAGGCTATACTCAGAGGGACTCTTCAGCCTGGAGAGCGGCTGATGGAGATTCATCTGGCGCAGAAGCTGGGGGTGAGCCGTACGCCGGTGCGGGAGGCCATACGGATGCTGGAGCTGGAGGGGCTGGTAACTATGGTTCCCAGAAAAGGAGCCATTGTGGCAGAGATCACAGTGTCAGATCTGGAAAATGTTCTGGAAGTGCGCACCGCCCTGGAGGAGCTGGCGGTGAAAAAGGCGTGTCAGAATATGACGGAGGAGGAGCTGTTTCAGCTGAAGGCGGCGGCGGGCGCCTTTGAAGAGCAGCTGAAGAACAACGATCTTTTAGCCTGCGCTCAGGCGGATGTGGAGTTTCATGAAATTATCAGTCAGTCCACTGGAAATCGACGGTTGATTCAGATCCTGAATAATATCCGGGAACAGATCTACCGTTACCGCCTGGAATATTTAAAAGATCCCAGCAGCCACGAACGGCTGGTGACAGAGCATGCGGCGATCTGTGGAGCCCTGGAAGAGCGGAATGAGGAGAAAGCCATGGAGGTGGTGCGCATTCATATTGACCAGCAGAAGCAGTCCATTATGGAGAGTCTGGAGCGGCGGTGATATGTGAGGATCGGCCAGATGAAGGAGAAATGGGCGGACTAAAACAGGAATAAAAATTGAAATCAGAGCCATTCTATAGGATAGATAGAGATTCTTTTGAATTATCTGTGCCAGTGAGGCATTAGGAAGATCTGTCCGTAGAATGGCATTTTTGTTTTATAGGAAATTTTTCCCATAAAACAAAGATGTTTTGCAACATTTCATTTTTTACGTTTTAGGATTTCAAGCAGAAGACAGATTCTGAGAGCGTTTGCGCACCTTCAGAGCGTAAGGAGGGAAACATGGCAGAAAAAATATCCGGAGATATCCGGCAGATTCAGCAGCGGCTGGAGCAGCTGTGTGAAAATTGTGATGATATTATCGTCCGTCCTATGGTTTTGGGCAGAGAGTGTCAGACCAGGTGCCTTGTGGTATATGTTGAGGCAGCGGTGAGCAATATGATGCTGGAAGATTCTGTGATCGGGAAATTTCTCAATCATCTGTGGGAGTTGGAGGGAAAGGAGATTCTTCAGGCAGTACAGGAGAACAATCTGGGAATTTCAGATGTGAAGGAACTGGCTGCCATGGAGGAATGTATGGCTGCGCTGTTGGCAGGGAACGCTGTTTTTTTCCTGGAGGGATACGATCAGGCGCTGAAGATTGGCAGCAAGGGATATCCCGGGATGGGGGTGGCCAAGGCAGAATCGGAGAAGGTGCTTCGCGGTTCCAGAGAGGCTTTTTCAGAGTCAGTGAAAATCAATACGGCCCTGGTGAGAAAACGGATCCGCACCACAGATCTTAAAGTGGAGGAGCTATTTGCCGGAGAGGAGTCCAATACTTTGCTGGCACTGGTATATATGGAAAATCTGGCTTATCCCCAGATCCTGGAGGAGATTAAGGGGCGTCTTGCTGCTTTTGAGATTGACGGAATTTTGGACAGCGGAGTGGTGGAGCAGCTGACAGCGGATGTATGGTATTCTCCTTTTCCCCAATTTCAGACTACTGAGCGGCCGGATCGGGCAGCGGCTGCGCTTCTGGAAGGGAGAGTGCTTCTGCTTTGCGACAACACTCCGGCAGCCCTTCTTCTGCCCACCACGCTTAACAGTCTGCTTCAGACGGGAGATGATTATTACGGAAACTTTCAGATTGCATCCCTGCTGCGGTGTATTCGCTATCTGGCTGTGTTTCTGGCTTTTTCTCTTCCTGGCCTGTACCTGGCGGTGACCAATTTTCATCCGCAGATCCTTCCGGTGAATCTGGTTCTTTCTATGTCTCAGGCCAGGGGAGGTGTCCCTTTTCCCACCATCGCGGAGCTTTTGCTCATAGAATTTTCCTTTGAACTGATGCGGGAAGCAGGACTTCGAATGCCCGGGCCCATTGGAAATATGATCGGCATCGTAGGAGGGCTGATCATTGGCCAGTCTGCTGTGGCGGCAAATCTCATCAGTCCCATGATTGTGATTATCGAGGCTTTGACAGCCCTTGGCTCTTTTTCGATTCCCAATGAGGAGCTTTCTGAGTCTTTTCGGCTTTTGAAATACGGAATGATTTTTTTGTGCGGTATCTTTGGGCTTTATGGCTATGTGACAGGCTGGGTGCTTTTGCTGATTCATCTTTCCGGGCTGAAAAGCTTTGGCATCCCCTACTTAATGCCCTTTGAGGCGGGAGACCGGGATGGAATCTCCAAGTGGAGCGACGGTCTGTTTCGGGCTCCTATGAGAAAGCTGCAAAGACGCCCTGTCTATGCCAGACGGGAAGTCAGGGGCCGGATGCGCTTTCGGCAAAATAAGAAGCATTCAGGAGAGTGAGCTATGTTTTCTGAAAATCGTAAAATTTCGTCCAGACAGGCGGCGGCTCTCTTTCAGGCGGACTGGCTGGGCAGGCTGGTGCTGTTTCTGCCCCTTCTGGTTCAGGGAAAAAGCAAGGGCGCTGTTTTGGTAGGAGGAATTGCAGGAATTTTTCTGACAGCTGTGCTTCTTGGAGTTTTCTGCACTGGAGCCAGGGAGGGAGAAAGGGACTATTATGGTTCTGTGTGCCGGGCGGCAGGGCGCTTCTATGGAAACCTTCTGTATTTGGTATACGTTCTTTATTTTCTGCTGCAGACCGGAATCCTTCTGTACCTGTGCAGCGCGGCAGCCAGGCTTTATCTTCTGCCGGACGTGCCTTTTTGGGTGCTGCCGCTCCTGCCTGGAATTGCAGGAATTTATCTGGCAGGGGGAGGGATGGAGGTGCGGGGCCGATTAAGCCAGATGCTCTCAGGTTTTGTGGGAATCCTGCTGCTGTTATTGCTGGCAGTCTCTCTTTTGCAGATAAAGGGAGAGCGTCTTTTAGAAGCGCAGCAGTTCTCTTTCCTGGAGACTTTGGAAACAGCGGTATTTTGGGCCGGAAGCTTTGGGGACATTGGTATCCTACCGATGGTTTTGAGTGTAACTCAGAAGGAAAAAGGGTGGAAGAGGCGGTTGTATCAGACCCTCGGTTTTTCCGGCCTTATCCTGCTTCTGGTTTTTTTGGGTGGCTACGGCATTTTTGGGCAGGCTGGAATGGGGCGATTGGAGTGGCCGGTGCTGTCTCTGATGAGTACCTCCAATCTTCAGGGCGTATTTTTTCAGCGCTGGGATGTGCTGGCAGTGGGACTTCTGATGGTAAGTCTGTTTCTGGCAGTGGGAAGCGGCCTCTATTATCTTGGCATTGCCGGAACCTGTCTGCTGGGAGAAGCGCAAAGGGAAAAAGAGACAGCAAAAGAAGAAGTAACCATAGAAAACGGGACAATAGAGGGGAACCGGAAAAACGCGGCAGGGAAAGGAGCCAGAAAAGAAAAAAACAGAATTGCAGCTAAGGAAAGAGGGAGAAAGAAGAGCGGGGAAATACGGGAGCAGGGAATAAGAATAGCCGGATTTTTAGGAGCCTATGGCTTGTCACTGACACTGCTTTTTTGGCCGGAGGGGAGAATGGGGGCCGGACGGCTGGGCTGCTTTTTGCTGGCGCCCCTGATGATCGTCCTGGTTTTGCTGGTGCGTCCCATTCAGAGAGTCAGATGGAGAAAACGGAGGGCAAAATGGAGACAGTGAAAAAAAAGATGCATTTGATCTTAAATTATTTCATCCCCGGGCTGTTGCTGGCAGGAACCGTCTGTCTTACCGGCTGCACGGGAAAGGAACTGGAGCAGAGGCGCTTTCCATTGGCGCTGGAAGTTGACAGCGTACAGAATCAGATTGTACTCGCCTGCGCCTGGCCCGGGGAGGAGGGCGGAGAGACTGGTGAGCTGGGAGGCGGGAAGTCCGGGAATGGAGAGGGGATGGAGATAGAAGAAGAGGAGACAGTAAACGGGGAGGAAACAAAGAAGCTGGAAACCGGGGCAGAAACACAGGCAGATGAAATGCAAAAGGAAGAGCCCGGAGAAAAAGCGGAAACACAGGGGAGGATCAGGAATACAAATATCATTACCCGGGTTTCCGGTTCTACAATCCAGGAGGCAGTGGAAGCCGTTCAGGCTCTTCAGGATAAATATGTGGATTACAGCCAGGTGAAGGCCATCCTCTGGGGAGCAGGACTTGAGAAAGATCCGGGGCAGGCGCAGCAGGTGAAGGACTGGTTAGAAAAGACACCGGCGTTTGCAAGGAATCTTCTGATTTTTGATGAAAAGGAAACCGGCCTGGATTTGGAGACCGTACAGGAACAGTCTAAGGGACAGGCCGGTGCCTATCTGGAAAATATTTATGAGAATCAGAAACCATACCGAGGCGCGGTCTGCATGCTTCAGGATCTGCTGTACGGGGAGGGATAGAGCTGCCCATACAAATGGGGGAAGAAACGGAATAAATTCAGAAAGGATCGGAACTGGCAGCCGGAACTTACAGAAAGAAATTTCTTGTATTCCAATAAGAACAGGTATATAATAAAAAAGCATTTGCAGATGTTCAAAGTCAGCAAAAGGAATCTTTCAGGCTGGCTTTGGCAGATGAAAAGTTTTCAAGAAAAAGGCAGGTGAACAGAATGGATACTTGTGATGGTCATGGGCGAAGTAGACAGACAGGAAAAGAACCGTATCAGATGTCGGCCGAGCCAGATCCTGAAATGGGTGCTTCTCGGACTGCAGTATCCTCTGTGAACGGGTGCTGTCTTTTGATTTAAGTCATCTCTTCTTTTCCTGATCAAACGAAATTCCCTAAAATCACAAAAACTGTATTTTGGAAACTCAGCTCTGAAAAGAGAATGGGTTTACTTCTGCATGCTGTATTTTTATCCCCGGCTTTGTATTCGGACGGAGGCTGCAAAATACGAATTCAGCCTTTTCTGATGCAGCAGCCTCTGGACAGAGAGGGGAGTGCTTGGGAAGAATAGGAGGATGGGAAAATGGAAAAAAAGAGAATGAATGAAGAATTGCTGTTTCAGGAAAGACAGGAAACCGGGAAACAGGAAGGAAAAACGCCGGGTCAGGACGAAAATAGGGTTCAGGAAGAACGCCGGGCCATGGAGCGGCCGGATTATAAGACAAAGATTCGGGAAATTGTCCGCAGCAATGCGTCTCCCAGAATCATGAAGGAGAAACTGGAGGATTATCATGAGAATGATATTGCCCAGGCGCTGACAGAGCTTACCCTGGGGGAGCGCAGGAAAATATACCGGGTTTTGGATGTGCCCATGCTGTCCGATGTGTTTGAATATTCGCAGATCCAGGAGGTGAGCTCCTACTTAGAAGAGATGGATCTGAAAAAAGCGGCAGCTATTTTATCCGGCATGGAGGCAGATGCTGCGGGGGAAGTCCTGGGAGAGATGGAGAAGACCAGGAAGGAACTGCTTATTGAACTGATGGATGAAGGGGCCAGAAAGGATATTGCTCTGATTGCCTCTTTTGATAAAGAAGAGATCGGCAGCCGCATGACGACCAATTACATTGAAATCCGGGCAAACCTTTCGGTCAAGGAGGCCATGAGCGCTCTGATCCGTCAGGCGGCGAAAAATGATAACATTTCAACCCTGTTCGTGGTGGATGAAGAACGGGTGTTTTATGGAGCGGTGGACTTAAAGGAGCTGATCATTGCCAGACAGGATACTCCCCTGGAGGATCTGATCCGCACCTCCTACCCGTATGTGTATGGAAAGGAAACTATAGATGACTGTATTGAAAAGCTGAAGGATTATTCAGAGGATTCCCTGCCAGTGTTGGATAATGAGAATCATCTTTTGGGAGTGATCACTTCCCAGAGCATTATCCAGGTGGTGGATGATACCTTGGGAGAGGATTATGCCATGCTGGCTGGTCTTACAGCGGAGGAGGATTTGCAGGAACCTATCAAGGAAAGTGTGAAAAAGCGCCTGCCCTGGCTCCTGGTGCTTCTGGGTCTGGGGCTGGTGGTATCCACAGTAGTGGGAGCCTTTGAGCAGGTAGTGTCCCAGCTGACTCTGATCATGTGCTTTCAGTCTCTGATCCTTGATATGGCGGGAAATGTGGGGACCCAGTCCCTGGCAGTGACCATCCGGGTGCTTACGGATGGAGCACTTACCTTTCAGCAGAAGATACGCCTGGTAGGAAAGGAGATCCGAATCGGAGGCTTTAACGGACTGCTTTTAGGTGTGATCTCTTTTTTGTGCATCGGAGGTTATATCATGGTTGTGAAAGGGAAAGGAATCGGGTTTGCCTTTGCAGTCTCTGGCTGCATCGGGATGTCCCTTCTGGTGGCTATGGTGATCTCCAGCGCCTTCGGAACGCTGATCCCTCTGTTTTTTCAGAAGATTCATATAGATCCGGCAGTGGCCTCCGGTCCTTTGATTACTACGGTCAATGACCTGGTGGCGGTAGTAGTATACTACGGCTTAAGCTGGCTGCTTTTGCTGCAGGTTCTGCATTTTTAGGAAATGCATTTTCCGTGGCGCGATGGTATTTTAGAAGTTTCCTGTGTTGTCATTTGAGCTGCGGAATGTTAGAATAAGAGTAACCGTTTGAAGCCAGGCTGCAAAAGGCCTGGCTCCAAACCGTTATAAGCAGGTATGATCAGGAACTGGTTGCTGTACAGGCAGGGAAAAGAACGGCTGCCTGGAGAAAAATATTTTGGGAGCAGTGAACTGCTCTGAACTTGGAGGAAATAATGGAAAAACGAAATATTTGGCCCATTGGGGCGGGACTTTTGACAGGCATAGCACTGTCTTTCACCGGGGTCTATCAGTATAAAGATTCGATTTTTAAAATGGTGCAGGCCCAGGTGGATGGAGTGGGACTGGATAAACTGATCGTTCTGCTGGCAGTATGCGTGCTGTATGTGAAAGTCTGGGAGCAGATTAAGCAGGTGTGTCACTGGACGGTGCCCCTTCTGGCCTGCCTGTTTTCTGCCTTCATGATGATTGGCATCAGCTATTCCAAAAACGGAAACTGGAATTTTATCTTTGGAGGAAAAAAACAGTTTTGTATTGCGCTGGTGGTATTTGCAGGGTACTTTTTCCTGTTTTTTGTCTGTGTGAAACTGATCTATCGGTTTGCAGACCGGGTGAGCCTAAAGGAGAACAAAGCAAAAAAGCCTTTTCCGCAATGGGTGGAAAGGCATTACCTTTTGTTCTGTGCGCTGGTGATTTTTTTAGGATGGCTGCCTTTTCTGCTGGCCTTTTTGCCGGGATCAGTGCCACATGACGGGTACAATCAGCTGAATATGGCTTTCGGAGTCCGGGATCTGACGAATCAGCACTCCTGGTCTCTGACTCTGCTGGTGGGACTGATCATGCGCATCGGTCAGGTGATCAGCGACAACTTTGGCGTATTTCTCGTAGTGTTTTCCTTCTGCATTGTGGAGGTATTCTGTTATGCCGCAGTGTGCAAAAAGATCAGGGAATGGGGGGCACCCAGGCTCCTTCAGATGGGGACTCTGGCATTTTTTACTGTTAATCCGGTATTTGGCTCCTATGCTCAGGCGATCCTTAAGGATACCATCTATCTTGCGTTGTACACGCTGTATACGGCTTTGTATGTAGAAGTTTGTCTCTGGTTTTTGAGAAGACAGCAGCAGGAATGTGGGAGGCGGCTGCAGCTGCGGTTTTTGCAGCTGTTTTTCCTGGGATTTCTGATCTCTGCGTTCCGAAACAACGGCATCTTTTTAGTACTGCCAGCCAGCCTTCTTTTGTTTTTCTTCTGTGAGAAAGGATACCGCAGGTATGCGTTGCTGCTCACTTTTTGCCTTGCGCTTTGCTTTGGGGGATATAAGTATGTGCTGACTCCGGCTGCAGGAGTGATTCCGGAGAACAAGCGGGTTACCATGTCTGTATTGTTTCAGCAGACCGCCCGGTATGTAAAAGAGTATCCGGACGAGGTGACGGAGGAAGAGAAGAAGGCCATTGACAAGGTTTTAGATTTTGATACGATAGCGGAAAACTATGATCCGGAACTGTCTGACCCTGTGAAGGATACCTTTAAGATAAAGGCTACCAGTGAGGAACTGCAGGAATATTTCCGGGTGTGGGCCCAGATGTTTCGAAAGCATCCGGGCGTGTATCTGCAGGCTACCCTGCACAACACCTTCGGTTATTACTATCCCTTTTCCAACCGGAATGCCAGAATCGCCTATCATTTTTATATTAAAGGAGCGCCTGTGGCCACCGGGGACTTTGCGATTTCCTATGTGACCCCCTATCGATTAAGAAGTTTGATGGAGGGTTATGCGGAGCTGTGGCGGAGAGTGCCGGGGCTGGCCCAGCTTTTGAATCCCGGTACGTATACGTGGATTCTGCTTTTGATGGCTGGATACTTCTTTTACCGAAAACGGTATCTGGGAATTTTGGTTCTGGCGGCGCCGGCTCTGAATGTGGCAGTGTGCCTGGCCTCCCCAGTGAATGGGCTGCTTCGGTATGCTATGCCGGTGATGGCCTGTCTGCCGGTATTGCTATACTGGTGCCTGGAATGGAGCCATGCCTCAGTGCAAGGGCCAGGAAGAGAGAATACGCTAAAAAGAATCCGATAGAGGCGGCAGCCGGAATCAGGAGTTACAGTTTAGAAAAAAGAAAGGGTATTGGAAATGGACAAGAAGAAAGTCGGAGTCATTACCTTCCACAATTATGACAACTACGGTGCTATTTTGCAAAGCTACGGTTTGCAAAAAAAGCTGAGAGAGCTGGGAACCGATCCGGAGATCATTGATTACCGGTGTGAATATATCAGCAATCCTTTCCGGCTGGTGAATCTAAAGAAAAAAGGATTGTTCAACTATATTTACGGAGTGATCGGACATATCTGCTATCTGCCCAGGCGGCGAAAATGCAATCTCTTCCGGCGGAAGATGCGCTACAGCCAGCCGGTGAGAGCGGGGCATATGGAGGCTGTGGCGGACAAATACGATATTTATCTTGCGGGAAGCGACCAGATCTGGGATTATAAGCTGACCAATTTTGACCGCACCTATTTTCTGGACTTTGTGAAGGAAGGAAAGAAAAAATGCAGCTATGCAGCCAGTATCGGGGAACATCTTCCTCCGGAGCAGTACCGGGAAGCGTACGGGAAACTTCTGAAGGATTTTGACGAGATACTGGTGCGGGAAAATTACGGGGCAGATGTGGTGGAGGAGCTGACCGGGAAGCGGCCTTCGTGCGTCTGCGACCCTACGCTGCTTCTGACGCCGGAGGAATGGCAAAAACTATTGGTGGAACCGAAGAAGAAAACGCCGTATATTTTAGTGTACCAGTTGGGAATCAATCCGGAGATCGTAAGTTTTGTGAGGAGACTGAATAAGGTCACAGGCTGCCGGGTGGTATATGTGCCCTTCCCTCTGGTGGGACTTCTGCGCTGCAGCTGTCAGCTCACCGTGGGGCCGGCAGAGTGGATGGGCCTGTTTCAGAATGCGGAGTATGTGGTGTCGGATTCCTTCCATGGTATTGTGTTTTCTCTGTTATTTAACCGGAAGTTTTTTGCAAAGGTAGACGGACATCATAAAAACCGCAGGGTGGAGCAGCTGTTAGAGCAGGTGAAGCTTTCGCACAGAACTATGGGAGCGCTGGACGATGAGCAGCTCACAGAAGAAATTGATTTTACCTATGCCAATGAGCAGTTGGCCAAAATGAGAGAAACCTCCCTGTCCGCCCTGAAAAAAATGATAAGGAGCGGAAAGCGGGAAGCGTAAAAAATAAATACCAATAAGGCGGTATCCGCCCGGAGCTGCTCCTGCAAAGGAGCTGTTTTTCCCATTTTTGGAAAGGAGCAAGGGATGTACTTAGATAGCAAGGAAAAGAAGCAGTGCTGCGGCTGTATGGCTTGTAGTCAGATCTGTCCCGTATCAGCCATCAAGATGCAGAGAGATGAAAAAGGGTTCGCCTATCCCAAGGTGGATCCCTATCAGTGCATTGATTGCGGACTGTGCCGTAAGGTCTGCCCGCTGGAAGAAAATTATGTGGGGCGGGATGCAGATCCGGATGTGTACGCTCTGCGGGCGAAGAAGCCGGAGATTTTAAAAGAAAGCTCCTCAGGAGGCATGTTTACCCTGCTGGCCCGGTGGACGCTGGACAGACAGGGCGTGGTCTACGGAGTGGCCTTTGACGAGAGTTTCCAGGTGCGCCATGAGAGGGCCGAAACCTGGCAGGAGGCGGCAGCCTTCCGCACCTCCAAGTATGTGGAGAGCGACCTGACAGAGGTATATCGCTTTATTCGGACTGATCTGGAGCAGGGAAGGACGGTTCTGCTTACGGGAACCCCCTGTCAGATCATGGGGGTAAAAAAGTATTTAAAATTGAAGCGGGTAAACAGGGAGAACCTTTATACCTGTGACAACATCTGCCATGGAGTTCCAAGCCGGAAGGTGTGGGAAGCGTACCTTACCATTTTGAAGGGATATCTGGAGCCGGGAGATGAGATCATTCGGATCAATATGCGCAGCAAAAAGGTATCCTGGAAAAAGCAGGTGATGGATGTGAAGGTGAAAAAGGGCAGCCTGGATCAGGTGGTGGAGGATCTGTCCTTTAACCAGCTGTTCTTAAGCCTTTATGCGAATCGGCCCTCTTGCTTTGACTGCCACTATACCAGCTACAAACGTCCCGGTGATTTCACCCTGGGAGATTTCTGGAATGTGGAGCAGGCCGGGATCTCCTTTGACCCGGAGGGCGGCGTCAATGTGGTGCTGGTAAACTCTACAAAAGGCAAGCTTTTGTTTGAGGAATTGAAAAAACAGGCGGAATTTCAGAAGGTGACGAAGAAGGACTGCTGGCAGCCCCATCTGGAATACAGCGCCAAGCCCCCGGCAAACCAGGAGGCTTTCTGGCAGGAATACAGGGAGAATGCAGATAAGGAGGCGGTGATCCGAAAATATATGAAAGGCTCTTTGCTCCCCCGATTGATCCGCACCGTTTCTCCCGTTCTCCGTAAGGTAGGGCTGTATCAGGCTGCGGGAAAGCTGTACCGGCAGGTGATCGTGGGAAAGAAAGGGAAGCATGAATAGAGAAAAGAATGTAAAAAAAGCGTTCCTTTGGAACATGATCGGCAGCAGCTGCTACTCCCTCTCCTCCTTCCTGTACCTTATGGTGGTGACCCGGGTGTGCGGCGTGGAGCAGGCAGGCTTTTTCTCCCTAAGCTATGCCACAGCCCAGCTTCTCCTGACCGTGGGACGCTTCGGGATGCGTACCTATCAGGCCACGGATCTGCGGGAGAAGTATCTGTTCCGGGAGTACGGAGTTTCCAGGATCCTTACCTGCAGCGCCATGATGCTGTTTGGGATTATCTACAGCTCCTTCAGTTTCCAGGGAGAATATGTGGTGATCAGCGCATTCATCATCCTGATGAAGACGGTGGATGCGGTGGAGGATGTATTCCACGGAAATTTTCAGCAGAATTATCATGTGGAACTGATGGGAAAGATGCTGGCAGCCAGGAATACCTACTCCGCTGCTGCGTTTACGATCAGCCTGCTCCTGACAAAAAATTTGGCCTTTGCCTGCGTGTTCACCTCCCTGTCTTCCCTGGGTCTCTGCCTTTTGATGAACGGACTGGCAGTCAGAGGGATGCGCCGGGAGCTGGCCAAAGAGCAGGAGGCCGCAAAGAGGCTGCGGGATGTGAAAACGCAGGAAAATGAGGAGCGGCTGAGATTTCGCTGGAGCAGCGTGGGGAAGCTTTTGAAAACTTGCGCGCCCCTGTTTTTGGGCACTTTTTTGTCCCTTCTTCTTTACAATGTTCCCAAGTATGCCATGGACAGCGTGATGGCCAAGGAGTATCAGACCTATTACAGCGTGCTGTTTATGCCCTCCTTTGTGATCACCCTGTTAAGCGAGTTTCTGTTTAAGCCCACCATCACCACCATTGCGGAGCTTTGGTGGAGGAAGGAGATTCGGAAATTTTCCGGCTATGTGGGGAAGATCGTGGGACTGATCCTGCTTTTTACCGGAGGGATCGTCGTTGGCGGCCATCTCATCGGCAGAAGGCTTCTGGAGCTGATCTACGGGGTGGACTTGTCCCCCTATCAATTAGAATTTATTGTGCTGCTCATCGGAGGCGGGATCAGCGCAGCCGTGTACATGCTGTACAATATTCTCATTGCCATCCGAAGGGGCGGGTGCATCCTTATCGTCTATGCCATTACCGCTGTTTTGACCATTCTCCCGGCCAGAAGTATGGTAAAGGGGCTGGGGGTTATGGGAGCCTGTATAAATTACTTGTATTCTTGCGGGATTTTATTTATAATATTTTCAGGCGTGCTGTTTTATCAGTGCAGAATGAGCAGTAAAGCAGGAGAAAAAAGTCATGGATAAAGTTGCAGTATTGATACCCTGTTATAATGAAGCCAAGACCATCCGCAAGGTGGTGGAGGATTACAAGGAAGTTCTTCCGGAAGGCGGAGTGATCTATGTGTATGACAATAACTCTACGGATGACACTGCCAGGATCGCCAGGGAGGTCGGGGCAGTGGTGCGCCGGGAGCCTCAGCAGGGAAAGGGAAATGTGATCCGCCGGATGTTTCGGGAGATTGATGCGGAGTGTTATCTGATGGTGGATGGAGACGATACCTATCCGGCAGAGTATGCCCCTAAGATGATCAAAAAGGTGCTGGAGGATCGGGTGGATATGGTGGTCGGCGACCGGCTTTCTTCCACCTATTTTACGGAAAATAAGCGGCCCTTCCACAATTTTGGAAACAGTCTGGTGCGAAAGAGCATCAATGTGCTGTTTAAGAGCGATATCAAGGATATTATGACCGGCTATCGGGCCTTTAGCTATCAGTTTGTAAAAAGCTTTCCGGTTCTGTCCAAGGGATTTGAGATCGAGACGGAGATGACCATCCATGCCATTGATAAAAATATGCTGCTGGACAATGTGGTGATCGATTACCGGGATCGGCCGGAAGGCAGCGAGTCCAAGCTGAATACTTATTCCGACGGGTTTAAGGTGTTAAAGACCATTGGAAAGCTGTTCCGCAATTACAAACCTCTGGCATTTTTCGGTTTCTTCACAGTGATCCTTCTGATCCTGGCAGGAGGCTTTTTTGTTCCGGTATTCCTAAAATATTTAAGCCAGGGCGTGGTGACCAAGATCCCAACGCTGGTGGTGTGCGGCTTTGCGGTGATCGCAGCGCTGCAGTCCCTTTTTGCGGGGCTGATCCTTCAGACCATCAGGCAGAAAAACCGTCAGGATTTCGAGATGGAGCTGATGGAGATCGAGCACCGATATCAGGAGCTGAAAAAAGAAGAAAAATGAATCAGGCAGTGAATCAATATTTGCTGTACTAGGAGAGCCTGTCTTTCCATACACTTTAGTGAGAGTGTGGGAAGGCGGGTTTTTTTATGCCGGAAAAACGGATACATAAAATTTTGAAGCTGGTCATGGTAGGAGTGATCTTATTCCTGGCCTGGATCCTGCCGGGGATCTGGGCTGAGAAGAGCGGCAGGATCCAGGGCAAAAATCCTTCGGGGATCCAGGAGGAGTGGCAGGAGAAAGGGGATGGGCTTCAGAGACAGCCAGACAAGGGAACAGAAGGAGAGGCGGGGGAAAGCCAGCAGTCTCAGGAGAAAACGAGTCAGGAGCCAGAGGCCGGGCTGGAGGAGAAGAACTGGGAAAAAACCAGGGGGCGGATACTCATCGACCCGGGGCACGGGGGCGTCGATCCCGGCATGGTGGGGATCGGGGGCGTGGAGGAGAAGCAGATCAATCTGGCCATTTCCAGGCTTTTGGGGGAAGTGCTGGAAGAGAAGGGCTATGAGATCATTTATACCAGAACCGGGGATCAGGGGCTGTATGATGAGGACAGTCCTAAGAAAAAGGTTCAGGACATTCAGCGCAGATGCGCTCTGATCCAGGAGAAAAAGCCGCTGCTCTCTGTGAGCATCCATCAGAACAGCTATCAGGATCCCCAGGTGTACGGCCCTCAGGTATTTTATTTTGAGCATTCCCAGGAGGGAAAGCAGCTGGCCCTTTCGGTGCAGGAGCAGCTGAACACCCTGCTGAATATCCAAAGACCCCGTGTGATTAAGGGAAATACCAATTATTATATTCTGAAGCGCTCGGAGGGAGTGACCATTCTGGTGGAATGCTCCTTCCTCTCCAACCCCGAAGAGGCAAAGAAGATCCAGACCCCAGAGTACCAGCAGGCGGTGGCGGAGGCGATTGGCAGCGGAGTGATCAAGTATCTGGAGGGGGTGGGGGATTTCTGAAGGACAAACATATTTTAGTATATAAATACTATGGCTGCTCTGCCGTAACCGATTGCACCGCATCCTTGTGTGTTACAATGCATAAAAAGGAGCGGTGCGATATGACCAAGAAAACGAAGAAAACTATAGATACAATAGTTATAATTTTAGCGGTTATTTATATATTGTTTATACTATTTTGTTTTAGAGCAAGTGTTCTGAGCGGAATTGGAATGCTGATTATAACCATGGCATGTATAATTCCAGCATATTTGCTTTTTCGATGGCTGATGAAACAGTTTAAGAAACACAGATGGTAAAATTGAGACAAACAAGAGGCAGAATTGCGGATAGCCCCCGTAATTAATCTGTCTTTTTTCCTTTAAGAGTGATCAAGTATCTGGAGAAGATGCGGATACTAAAAAAGAAATCAATCAGAAGCGGATCGGCAGAAAAACTGCAATGGATTCGCTTCTTTTTTTACGCAGAGACGACGACGTATCTGCACAAACCGATATTGCAGCCGGAATCTATCCATAGAGTATCCGGGACAGGAAAATCCGATAAAAGCATTCCCAGGCAACTCAAAGCACAATGCAGAAAAAACGGAAATTTTCATGAGAAATCATGGAAAATCATCAAAAAACAGCAGTAAAACCAGGGAAAATCAGGAAAATAGAAGGCTGATCGGCAAAAAAATGTGCATGGAAAAAAAGGGGGCTCCAGAAGCGTGTGTACGGAGGAGGAAAACATAGTATAATAGATTCAAAATGTCGGAATTGTTAGCAGCCGGCCGCAGCCAGCGGCGATCTCTCCGGCATTTTTTGCTCTTAACAGCTATCGTAAGAGTTACATCAAATACTTAGGAGGAGTAGGGTATGAAACGAAGATTGTTGGCATCATGGATGGCAGCTGCCGTGGCCCTGACGTCCATACCGGTAAATCCGCTGCCGGTGTATGCAGGCGAAGGGATGGAGGATCTGATCCTGATGGATGAGGAGATTCCTCCGTCAGGGGCGTTGGAAGAAGAGCCTGGGAACGCCAGTGTTCCAGGCAGCGAGGGAGCGTCAGGAGGAAATACTCCTTCCGGCAGTGTGGGGGAAGGAGTATTGATCGGCAACGGGCTGATCGAGGATCTGGATTTTGAGGAGGTTCCCCTTACGCCGGGGCTGGAGCCGGAAAGCCAGTGGGAATCCGAGAGCGAGACGGAGTGTGAGAGTGAAACAGAAACAGCGGCTGATTCTAAGTTAGAAACAGTCTTTGATCCTGAGGCAGAGGAACAGATGTCTCAGGAGACAGAAGTGTCCCAGGAGTTTGAGACCCAGCCGGAGGGCCAGGGTCAGACTTTGGGAGAAGGAGAGACCGAGGTGGTTCTGGACTTTGAGTCAGAAACAGAGCCGTCCCAGGAGATCCTTCTGGATACGGAGACAGAAGGGTTAGGGGAGGATCCCCTTTCTTTAGAGTCAGAAAGCGAGAGTGAGGATCCTCTGATCTCTGAGCCGGCGCTGATGATGCTTTCTGCAAAGGATCAGGAGCCCCTGAGTGCGGAGGAGATCTTGGCTCAGGCTGTAGAGCTTAGCGCAGGAGGCCAGTATCAGGCTTCTTGGGGCCCGGGGGAAAGAGTATACTATCAGTTTACCCCCACCCAGGAGACTGCCGGGGAGTATGTGTTCTACACCACGGACAGGATTTCTGATACCGCTATTCTCTGGTATCAGAAAACAGAAAATGGCCTGGAAAGCTTAAGCGGCGGGGATGAGAGGATCAATGCTGTTCTTTCCTGCAATCTGGAGGCGGGCGTCACCTATGTGTTTGAGGTGAAGAACCCCAGTTTGGCAGAAAGTAGCGCCGGAGGCTGTCAGGTGCATTTCAGGCAGCCCTCTTCCGTGGCTTCCCTGGAGGTGGCCAGCATCAAAGCCCAGTACAGAGTGGATGAGGTCTGGGACGGACTGGTAGGCATCCAGGAGGACGGAGTCGGCCTGAAGGTGGTCTATGGGGATGGCAGCAGCGATACCGTAAGCCGGTGGGGCTGGACAAACGTATCCATGAATGAAACGCCGGTAACTTTGCTGTCCGGAAGCACCTCTCAGGGAAAATCGATTTACGGCAGGCTGGAGCAGAACGGCCAGGTGGTTGACCTGCCGGCGGAAGGGGAAGGCTTGGGCATCCGCCCCGGCAGCTATACCCTGAGACTGTACCACACAGAGACAGACATCTGGGAGTATGATCCGGAGACCGCTATAGAGGCAGAAGCGGAGTTTCAGATCACAGAGACGCAGGAAGGAACCTTTGGGACGGCGTATTCCCTCCCTTACGGGGAGGCAGTAGCATTTTCTTATACTGCCCCAAAGACCGGCGAGTATGTGCTGAAAAATACCGGGAGCAATCCTGCCCAGTTGAAGATTTATGAAAAAAGGGATGGAGCTTACTTTTTGCAGACAGAGCACTGGGGCGGAAATATAAGCAGTGTGTCCCTGGAGGAAGGAAAAAGCTACAGCCTGGTTTACTGCAACCGGGCTTCCAGAGAAACCGCCCTGGATGCGAAGGTAGAGATTTTTGCAAAGAAAAGGCTGCAGCAGATCCGGGTGGAAAAGGTTTCCTGCGGGATCTTTGACTTCCAGAAGCTGCGGGAGGATTTTCCGGTAACCCTGGTTTATACCGATGGCAGTGAGGAGACCATCCGCCAGTGGGAGCATGACTGGCAGTATAATGAGGAGGACGGAAGCAACCGGATCTTAGGCTTCCGGCAGACCACTGCATGGGAAGACACGATTCAGATCGGCTTTTTTAAGGACGGCCAGCAGCTGGAGCTTTTTGAGTCCGATGAGATAGCGCCGGCTCCGGGAACCTATGAGCTTCGGGCCAGCCTTAAAGATTACAGCAATCAGGAAGCCGGGGAAGGAGCGGGCAGCATTGCGCTTACCCTGGATCCGGCAGGGAGCCTTAACGGCGGGGAGTCCGTGTCTGCAGAGTATGCCCTGGGAGATGCAGATTCCTGCGTCGTAGCCTTGGATCCTGCCAGGACAGGGCTTTACAGCCTGAGGGTGGATCCGGGCAATACCGGCATTTATGCCCAGATGTATAAGAGGGAGCCAGATTCCCAGAAGTATGTAAGGGATCCGGATTTTGGCATCAATGAATTGGAAGGCTACCCGGCGGAATGGCCCGGCAGGATCTTCCAGACAGGCAGCTCCTATTGTCTGGTGCTTTCCAGGAAAAATGAGGGGGAGAATGCTTCCGGAACCGTCACCTTTGAAAAACAGCAGGAAGCCCAGGCTCTTGTCATAGAGGGGGCAGACCAGGCAGGGATAGCTACCTCAGCCTTTAACCTGAGGGCTCAGCTTTTCAGTTTGACGGTGAAGGTGTTGTATGATAATGGGGAAGCGGAGAGCGTTGCGGAGTGGAGTTATGGATATCAATATCAGTTTGGATGCGACGTGCTGAGTGGGCGCACCGAATCCGGCTATGAAGTTTTTCTGACGGTAAAGAAGGGTGAGACTTATGTAGACATACCGTGGTCAGGAGACTTCCTTATCTATGGAGATTATACGCTGGCGGCAGTATCAGAGCTGATCCGGGATTCCCAAACAGGAGCTTACGTTCCGGCCAAGAGCGCACAGCTTCCCATAAGCAGTACCCTTGGGAACGAGGAGACGGTGACTGTTGGGGAGGAAAAACCATTTTCCCTGATTCCGGGAGGAGAAGGGAAGGCCTTTCGGGTTGAGCTGCCGGAAGAGGGAACCTACGTTATCAGCCAGAGCTCTGCAGAGGGCAGCGACAACCTGGCCGGGAATCTGTATTGGATGAATCCGGAGAGCGGGAGACTGGAGAAATGCGACGGCGGATATTCCGATGCTTCCTATCGGGTGGCTTCCGGGATAAACAATAGTTACTATCTTTACCTGTGGGATCGATACCAGGATAGTATGGATGAGCTTCAGGGAACCGTATCCTTGTCTGCCTACAAAGAAGCAGAGTCCTATGACATCGGCATGGGGCAGACCTGTCAGGCTCTTTTGCTGGAGAACCGGATGTGGAACCTTCCTGTCACCATTTCCTACGGAGAGGGAGAGGAGCCGGAACTCATAGACCATTGGGAGGTGACCACGGCAGAGCTTGATCTGGGAGAGGAAGGCTCGGACTGGGGCGAAGCCCTTTGGAGCCGCACTTCCGTAGGGGATGATATGGTACTGTTTTTGTGGAATAAGGAGAGGGCAAAGCTTGTTTCCCCCTATTCTTATTATGATTATCAGGAGCAGGAGATCCCCCTGGGAGCTTACTCCCTGATCCTGCAGGTGAACGGTGAGATCAAGAAACGGCAGGATTTTACCCTCCAGATGAGCAGAGCCGGGGAAGCGATCCCCCTGGAGCCGGAGGGAACGTACTCCGGGGAGATCGGGGGAAGAGGGTCTTTGATCTATTCCTTTGCTCCCGATGAGACAATGGCAGGAAGCTACAACTTTTTTGCCAGAAGCGCCGGGGAGCATGACTTTTATGGAAGCCAGTACACCTGGGATCCCCAGGGACAGACCCTGATCCGGCGTGGATTTTTAGAGTCAGACTTTTCTGGAAGCCTGTTGACATCGCTGGCTTCCGGGTATGAATATTACTATGTGCTTTCTAATCTCCAGGATGCGCCGGGAAGCGTCTCTGTCAATTTTGATTATCAGGCGGAGGTCACCGGAGTCAGGATCCTTTCCTGGCCGGAGCGCACCCAGTACATAGAGGGCCTGGGGATCCAGGTTGAACAGTGGGGAGAAATCCGGGAGGATTTTTGGAGCCCCAGAGGCCTGGAGGTGCAGTTATCCTACAGCAACGGAAAGACGGAGCTCCTTACCTGGGATCGGGATACCTATGAGTATGATTCCAATGGAAACGGATTGGAGGCTGTACTGTACAAAATGGTGGACGGAGAGCCGGATTGGCAGCAGGAACATTTTAGTGAGGAGTTTTTGGCAGCAGGAACCTACGCTCTGTCTGTGCGGCCCACCTTCGGGGATTTTGGAATCCAGGAATGGACCCCCATTACAGTGCAGACAAGGGCGGAGGCCGCAGCAGGCAATCCCTTCCGGGATGAGAAGGCGGCCTTTGAAAACCCGGACGGCTATTATGCGGGCGCTCTCTACACAGCCGGGGAGACCGGGCGGCTTGCCTTTGTCTCCGACGGGGAGCTTAACCAGGTGAAGCTCTATGAGAGGGAGACCGGGGAAGAGCTGTCTGTATCCATGGAGGGAGGCTTCGGCTTCAGCGCAGCTTTAGAGAAGGGCAAAAGCTATGAGATCCTGGTAGATCCCAGGGAAGCGGGAGACTTCTCCATCTCCAGAAGCACGGCAGTAAAGCTAAATACCGTCACCCTGCTCTCCAATGGAGAGAAGGAGTTTCTCTCAGGCATTGATACCTTTGACGCCGGGGGCTGGAGGGTGCAGGCGGTTTATGAAAATTCTCAGGAGACCATTACCCTTTCAGGCAATGAGAAGGATCAGTACGGCAATGCCTTCCGGTATGAGGTAAGAGAGAAGGAGACCGGAAGGATCGTCAGTGAGGACGCATCCTGGGACACTCTGGAGCCGGGAACCTATCTGGTGACTGCTGTTCACAGGACGATAGAGGAGATCCGCTCCGAAAATTCCGTGGAGGTAACCTATGGAAAGGCGGACGTATCCTCCCTGCCCAAGGTGGCGGCAGATCAGGACTTTACCGTAGCTAAAAATAACAAATACCAGCTCTTTGCCTTTACCCCGGAAAAAACAGGCTATTATGAGCTGGAGGACGAGACAAAGAATACCTTCTGGTTTTATGAGCAGACCTCTTCCTCCCTGCAGATGGTGAACAGTTATCTGATCCAGGGAACTACCTATGTGCTGGCTGTGCAGCATTCTCCGAAGGAGCAGACCGCCAGGATCCATGGGCTTGTAAGCTCCAAGCTTCCGGGTCAGGGAGAGACCATAGAGCTTCCGGGCGGAGAAGATCGGCTCTATGAGTACAGCCCAGAAGAGACGGGGCAGTATGTGATCAGAGTGAAAGACTCTCAGGGTCTGTGCAAGGCCGGAAAAATATTCTTGCAGATATTTACGGCAGGGGGAAGCGAGCTGATGTACAACAGCATTTCCCAGGAAGATGGGTATGCCATCGGCTGTGATCTGACAGCGGGAGAAAGCTACCAGATCAAGGTGTCCAATGCGGCTGACCAGACAGCACAATGCGGACTGTCAGTACAGAAGGCGCCGAAGGCAACAGATTTTACGATCCTTCCCAAAGACTTTGAGGCAAGTGTACCGGCGATATTTATAGGGCTGGTTCCCGCCTCCCAGGTGTTTGAGATCCAGTTTACCTATGAGGACGGAAGCACCCAGACCATTGCCCCGGAGACAATGGACAGCTATGGAAACAGAGTAGACTGGAACTGGGAAATCCTTGAAGATCAGGTAGAGTATACCGTTTATTTCCATGAGGAAGACATAGAGCGAACCTACCGGATGAAGCTTTCTCAGATGGATGTGGCCCAGGCTCCGGCTCTGAAGGCCGGCGTTCCCGCAGAAGGTCAGGTAAATGAATTTGGATGCCAGTACTATCACTTTGTTCCAGAGACCAGCGGCGAATATATGATCCAGGTCACTGGTGAGAAGGGATACTATCAGACGGATCTGGGAGTGGTTGCCACCAACGAGGTAAACGACTGGAGCGGCGTCCAGTATCTGAAGAAAGGGCAGCTCTACGGCATCTCTATCAGAACCTGGAATCAGATCCCGGAGAACTTCACTGTGGAGGTGAGACGGAGGAAAACAGTGGAGAGCCTGACCCTCCTTACCCCTCCGGAGCCTGTTTTCTCAGAGCTGACAGGAGAGCCGAAGGGCATGACCCTGAAGGTGCAGTACACAGACGGCACCACCGGCGTCATTGCAGCGTCGGATTACCAGGATCCCTACGGCAATCAGATCCTGGTGGAGCAGCGCCGGCTGCCTGATGGAAGAAGCAGATATATTGCCGTCTGCGGAGGGCGCTCTGCCTTCGGCGACGTCCGTGGTCTTACGGTAGAAGAGCTTCCGAAGATTTCAGAGGAAACAGATCTGGAGGCTGCCTTAAAGAAGCAAAACGGAAACCGGGTGATTGCCTCCTTTGTGCCGAAGAAGGACGGATTTTATAGAATAAAGACGGATTTCCAGGGACAGATCGGCCTTTCCAAGGCTGGAGACGAGACCTTAAGCTGGCTGAAGGAGTTCCCGGCCTATCTAAACGCCGGGGAGCGATACGTAGTATACATAGATTTTGTGGACGCCGGGGAGCAGACGGTTCATCTTCGGATGGAGCTTCTGTCGGAAGGCCAGGAGCATCAGCATACACCTGGAGATTGGGAGACGGTAAAGGAACCCACCTGCGCCGTGTCAGGAAGCAGGGTGCAGAAGTGTACCGGGTGCGGAACGGTTGTAAAGGAAGAGACTATCCCTGCCACAGGAATACACTCACCTGGAGCCTGGGAGACGATAAAGCAGCCCACCTGCGCCGTGTCAGGAAGCAGGGTGCAGAAGTGTACCGTTTGCGGAGCACTTTTAGGGCAGGAACCTATCCCTGCCACAGGAAAGCACGCCTTCGGCGCCTGGAAGGTGACTAAGGAGGCCACCGCTCTGGCGGCTGGCGTGAATACCAGAGCCTGTACCGTCTGCGGCAAGAAGGAGACAAAATCCATTGCCAAGCTGAAGGCCACCATGAAGCTGAATGTTACAAATATCACCCTGAAGCTGAAGCAGTCCACCACCAAGGTGACGGTGACGGGACTGGCCAGGGGAGACAAGGTGAAATCCTGGAAATCCAGCAACACCAAGATCGTGAAGGTGGACAATAAGGGCAAGATCACAGCTCAGAATAAGACGGGAAAAGCCACCCTGACCGTTACCCTGGCCAGCGGCAAGACCGGGAAGGTGACGGTGACGGTTCAAAAGAGCACGGTCAAGACCGCCAAGATCGGCGGACTAAAGTCCAAGGTGACGGTGGCAAAGGGCAAAACCCTTGCACTGAAGCCAGTGCTGACTCCCATCACCTCTACGGATAAGATCACCTACACAAGCTCCAATAAGAAGGTGGCCACCGTAACCAGCAAGGGCGTGATCAAGGGCGTGAAGGCGGGAACTGCCGCCATCACGGTAAAGGCCGGAACTAAGAAGTTTACAGTAAGGGTGACGGTGCCAAAGACGAAAACCGTCTCCATCACCAATCTGAAAAAGTCCTATACCCTGAACAAGGGCAAGACGCTGACCCTGAAGCCCAAGCGGAATCCCTCCAACAGCGACGAGGGGATCACCTACGCAAGCTCCAATAAAAAGGTGGCTACCGTAACCAGCAAGGGTGTGGTAAAGGCGCTGAGGGCAGGAACGGCTGTAATTACTGTAAAGTCCGGTTCCAAGAAGGTAACTGTGAAGATCACAGTGCCAAAGACTAAGACAAAGTCCCTGACCGGCCTGAAATCCTCTTACACGTTGAAGATGGGAAAGACCCTGACGCTAAAGCCCGGGAAAAATCCTTCCAACAGCGAAGAGGGCATTACCTATGTAAGCTCCAATAAAAAGATTGCCACTGTTACCAGCAAGGGGATAATCAAGGGAGTGAAGAAGGGAACCGTCTATATCACGGTGAGATCCGGCGAGGTTTCCAAAAAGGTGAAGATCGTAGTAAAATAAGATCAGAGCATAATTAGAAGCAGGGAGACTGCAAAAGATGTCTGTCATACCAGGTTGACGGAACAAAGTGAAAGGCGCTGCAAAATATGGCTCCCGGTGGACTTTCGGTGGGTTTTCGCAGAAAACGGATTCGTTTTCAGAGAAAGATCAACCGGAAGGGTACCGCCGGAGGTATTTTGCAGCACCGTCATCAAATGTAATGCCCCAGATCCCCTCTAATGCGCTGCGAATTGCATCAGCCGCACTTAAATCAAACGCAATA